>QHPE01000218.1 GCA_003218945.1 Verrucomicrobiota bacterium
TCACGCATATAGGCATCGTTTGCTGTGAAAAGGACACAAAAATTCCCAGCAATGCCCGTGAGAATCAAGGTTTGTGTTTCCAAGTAGCGCAGGAGCGTCTCAAGTGTGGTGGAGCAAAATCCGGAATGCTTCGGCTTGAGCACAAAGTAATCATTTTCTTCTGGCCGCAGTGATTCCACCACCTCACGACCACGACCATGCCGCGCACAGTGGTCTACGGTGCGGCGGAAATCGGATTTCCATCGGCCGAAATTATCATTTACATAAACGACTGGTACGCCTGCTTTTTGCGCGCGCCGTTTCAAGCGTAGGAGATTTCTCGCCATCGGCTGTGCATATTTGAGTAACTGATCGGCCTCCGGAAAATCAAAATCGTTGATAACGTCAATCAAAAGCAGCGCGAACTTATGCTTGTCCGGTGCGCTGCCGTGCAGGTCGACGTTTATTTCCGGCATCTTCCAAGCTTCGAAATCATTTATCGAAACGAAGCGACTTGTTAACTATCAGGGCCACAGCACTGAAGCCGAGCCAATGAACGGCCCATTCCTGCAGCGTGAGACGCAAACCACCGGTCCAAAGCAGGGCGCAAATGACAGCACTCGCGGTGAGAGAGAAACAAAAAATGCAGCTGAGCCATTCCTGAGCCGACCCCCGACCCCGTGGCAAGGCGTTTCGAATTCGTTCAAAGACGGAAAAGGGCCCGCGTTCTCTCGCAACTAAATGGCTAAGGCGAAAGGTCGCTAGAGCGCCAGAAACAAATAATAACCAGCCCATGTTGTTAAAACGCTCTCTCAGCGTAATTCGGAAGGTTCGGCGTGACGTGAAGGACTTCCATCGTCCTCAGCTCGTTTGCGCATGCTCTTGAATTGTTCTTCGAGCTTTTTCAGATCCTTATCGGATAAATTTTCCAGATCAACAAGTTCGTTACGTGCGTCTTTGAGGGCACGGATCAGCTCATCCAACTTGAGATGCACCGCTTTAGCATCGCGGTTTTGCGTGTTCTGGATAAGAAACACCATGAGGAAGGTCACGATCGTGGTCGCAGTGTTGATCACCAATTGCCAGGTATCGGAAAAATGAAACATTGGTCCGGTAAGAACCCAGACAAGGATGACAAGCACGGCTCCGGCAAAAGCCCATGCACTTCCGAGAGCGATTGAGGAATGACGGGCAAAGACCCGAAATGCATCGCTCACCACGCAAAAAAAATCCCGCTCCTTTTCTTTTTTCTTTAACTTTTCGGTTTGGGTTTTCATTACCATCGCCTTGACTTCGCACGCAACCTGACAAGTGGTTGCAAACGGTCACAAAGGTCCCAGGTGGGTAGCCAGACGGGAGCCGCTAAAGCCCGCAGAGACCCTCCGGGCTGATGAAGGCTTCGAGGAGAAGATCGCCAGCTGTTCGATAGGATTTTGTCTGATTAGACAATCATCCGGCATCCCGATTGTGTGTTTTCAGCAATCGAAGGAGACTCTCGCGCACATTGATCAATGAACTCAATAACTAAAATAAAGAAAGACACCATGGAAACACAAAGCAATCCGAACGAACCTATCAAACCGACGGCTACCGGACAAGAAGGCGGCCAACAGGGCGGTGGCAGCCAAGAGCGCGATCGCAACAAAGAGGGTGATCGTGACAAACAAGGCGGTGGCAGCCAGGAGCGCGAGCGCGAAAAACAGGGCGGTGGTAGCCAACAGGGAGGTGGCAGCCAAGAGCCCGGCCAAGAAAGCGGCAGACGATAAGCTTCGCAAGAGGACAGCCAAGGCGCTTGGTGATTGTGCCTTGGATTAATAAGCGGCGGGAGGCAACTCCCGCCGTTTTCCAATGTTATCGACGACGGTCAGTTTGCAAAAATGCTGGCCCCCGCAAACCCAATCTGATATCCAGTCAAAGCATGAACAGAAGCATCTTCTATATAATCGGAGTCATTGTTGTTATCGTAATCGTCCTCAAATTGCTCGGCCTGTTTTAGAAAGTTGGCCTTGCAGATAGCTGCCGCGAACCAAGGACCGTCGTCACTGATGCGCATGGCGACGCTCAGCGTTTCATTGTCAGTTCCGAGAAACTGACAGTGTTTCTCGGATTCGAAGTCACACGTCGGTCGCTGATGAGTGTCACAGGGCATTTTTAAATTTGTTAAGGCTATGTCGATGTTGTCATGCGTATCCTGTAGCAAACGAAGATATTGAGGAGACCGCCATTTATGCCTAACCATCCAAAGCCAGAAAAGCAAAAAAGCCAGACACCGTCTGAAAATATCCAGGTTCCACCGATCCCGAAGCAAACAGCTGGCGCCGTGACGGGTGCGGCAATCGGTAGTATAGCTGGACCAGTTGGTGCCATGGTCGGAGGAGTCGTCGGAGCTCTCGCGGGAAAAGCAGCTACCACCGAGCGGCCAGTTCGAAAGGCTGTTAAACGTGCCAAAGCCGTTTCAAAACGTGCACGAAAACGACATCCGGTAAAAAAGTCCCTGCGTAAGTCGCAAAAAGGCGGCGGGCGGCGGTTACGTGCCAAGGGTTCAACAAGGATGAGATCTCGAAAATCGTCCGCAGCGAAGGCGCAGAAGCGAGCGGTACGCCAGCCGCGCAAATCGATAAGGTCTCGGCAAAAATTGACATCGTCGCGTACGCGGCAAAAACGCCGTAGCGGTCGCACGAAAAGACGTTAGAACGCTGGCCTATTTGTTAGCTTTCGCGTTGCTGTCGAGATGATCTGCGAGGGAGCCCAATTTGCGCGCCGGCTTCGATACAGATGCAGTAAAACTTCCTTTTCGTCTCGCTCACCACAATCCCGTCGCAAGCCGACGGGACTAACGACCGAATGGCGAGGGGAACAATCAACGAAACGAACGCGAAACATCATTCTAAATCGGCGCTTCTCTTAGGAAGCTTTTATATTTGCAGAAAAACCGAGCCGATACCGAAAATTTCACCGTCGAAGAGCCCAAAAAGCAATGCCCATAGTGCCTCCGAAGTCGACTGTTACGGTTCGCGCTGAAGATTTCCTTCTTTACTATCTAGCTCGTCGTTTTTGAATGTGAACATGGCGAATTTCTTGCCATCTTCGTACCGGTAAGTTGTTTTTTTAAAGATCATCATATCCTTCGTTTCGACTGTAGTCGGCGGCCCGAGAATTCTTTCTACCTGTGCTTTGGTCATTCCGGTTGTGATTTGATCGTAATTACTGGGCGTCAATTTCGATCCTGTAACAACGCTCCGGTTACAACTCACCGCGACCAACAACGATGCGAAAAGTGATAATAAAATGCATATCCTACGTAAGGTCATAATTCGAATGTCATTTTTCTTTGGGCTAATCTATTTACGCTTCTGCTCTCCGCGCTAGCCGTCAAAAGATGCGAAGCACGCAGGCGCTTAATTCTCTAAGTATGAACGACGAGGCAAACATGACGAAACGATAACGGCGCAGTCCGCGCGATAATCAAGACCTCGAGTCTCGTTGCGTTGTTTAACATAACCACGGCGGCGTTTTGCTGGTAGAAACATCGCGCGTCCTAAGGCTAACGTCACGTGCCATAGGATTTTGTCTGAGTAGCCAACCATCCACGGGCCCGATTGTGTGTCTTCGTCAATTGAAGCAAGTTCCTGCGCATTAAGAAGAGTTATCA
The DNA here is from genome assembly GCA_003218945.1 of Verrucomicrobiota bacterium. Taxonomy (GTDB): domain Bacteria; phylum Verrucomicrobiota; class Verrucomicrobiia; order Chthoniobacterales; family UBA10450; genus Udaeobacter. Next base: position 3,632 of record QHPE01000218.1, read on the forward strand.
ATAACGTCAACAAAGGATATCTGAGATGCGTTTAACAAATAAAATCAAAGAAGCGGGTGCGACTGGGTACATTTTACTTTGGCTTCTGGGGATTCCGATTCCCATTTTGCTCCTGATTTTTCTGCTGCGGGGTTGCACATAAAGATGTCGGGAGCTAGGTCGCTTCTTCGAAGACTAGGGTAACACCAACAATATCACATCCACACATATGAAACTAGAAACACTCAAAGATCTTTACATTCACGAACTCAAAGATCTCTACAGCGCGGAGAAGCAGATTATAAAGGCGCTGCCGAAAATGGTTAAAGCCACTACTAACAAACAGCTTGCGGCGGGATTCAAGGAACATTTCGAGCAGACGAAGGAACACGTGGCGCGGCTTGAAAAGATTTTAGCGGGCCACGATGAGTCAACGCGCGGTCCGAAGTGCGAGGGCATGGAAGGTCTCCTCAAGGAAGGAGAGGAAATGATCAAAGAAGATGCTGAAGAGGAAGTGCGCGATGCCGGACTAATTGCTGCGGCGCAGCGCGTTGAGCACTATGAGATGGCCGGTTACGGCTGCGCTCGGACGTACGCTGAGTTACTGGGGGATCCGGATGCGGCGCAGTTGCTTCAGACTACCCTTACCGAAGAATCAGACACAGACAAAAAGCTCACCAACCTTGCTAAGTCCATAATCAACATCAGGGCTAAATAAATAAAGCCGGTGGGCGTACTGGTTGCGATCAGTAATACCCGACCAAACTTAAACGAAGGAACTTATGAAACGAACTTTACTAGTATTAACCTGTCTCAGCGCACTTAGCCTGGCAGCATTGGCTGAAGACAATGAGAAGACGAAACCCGATAACACGGCAACAAACGAGCGCGATCGCTCGGGAGAAACCAAAACATCTGGCGACCAGTCAAACAGTTCTGCGGATTTAAAAATCACACAGGCTATCCGGCAGGCGCTAATGAAAGACCGCGAGCTATCAACGACTGCGAAAAATATCAAAGTTATTACCGCCAATGGCCAAGTCACACTCCGCGGACCCGTTAAGAGTGCGCAAGAAAAAGCAAAAATCGATCAGATTGCAAAATCAGCGGCAGGCGGCGCCCAGATCGACGATCAACTCGACGTCAAAGGATCGAAATAACAAACAACCTCACACAAACGAAAGAAAATCATTATGTCTAAATCAGTATTCGGTATTGCAACTACACAGGGCCAAGCTGAACGGATTGTCCAGCAGCTGCAGGCTCAAGGCTTCGGAACCTCGGAAATTTCAGTGCTCATGCCTGATACAGGCGGCACGCGTGACATAGGTCACGTTAAAGCGACAAAGGCGCCGGAGGGCGCAACTACGGGTGCAGCTACTGGTGGCGCTACCGGCGGCGTGATCGGATTGTTGGCAGGAATTGGCGCCTTGGCCATTCCCGGCGTCGGTCCGTTTATTGCCGCGGGTCCAATTATGGCGGCGCTTAGTGGCGCGGCCGTCGGAGCAGCGACCGGCGGTGTCGTCGGCGGTTTGATTGGTCTCGGCATTCCGGAGATCGAGGCAAAGCGGTACGAAGAGAAGTTAAAAAAGGGAAATTACCTGATCGCGGTGCACACGGATGAAAGCGAAGACGTTGATCGGGCAAAGGACATTTTCAAAGCTGCCGGCGCTGAGGATATCAGCACCGTCAGCGAAGCATCGGCACCGAAAGTTTAACAAATGATGAAGGAGGGAATCTATGGCTGACGAAAATCAAATGGACCAAGGCCCTGCGGTTCCGCCGCAGGCGAAAGAAGAAGCAAATCGCGGCGTGACGCATGCGCGCAAGGCGGCGGAAGATCTCCGCTCGGCGGCAGGCGCAATGGCCGATGAATATCGGGAGCGCGGGAAAGAAGTATTGGACGATGCACTTCATCGCGTCCGCAGTTTTCAGGACGACAGCAAACAATACGTCCGCGAGAATCCGACCAAGGCAGTCTTTACCGCGCTCGGGGTCGGTTTCGTGCTCGGTTTGATTTTCCGCCGTTAGGGCAGTGAATGGCGGACCGCAGGATGTGCGGCTCCGCAGCTCCTTGCGCAGGACGCATAAGCGCTGCTTCCGGGTTGCACGGGGCCGACCAAAATATTATGACAGTGGACACCCAGAAGGAGAAACTTAAGCAACGGGAAGAATCGCGAGATTTCTTTTGCCTAGTGAGCGATGCTTTCCGGATCTTTGCAAGGCGCTCGTCGATAGTACTCGGTAGCGCTTGGGCTTTCGCAAGCGCTATTCTCATTATCGTCGTTTGGGCACTAACCGGCCCCACGTTTCATTATTCGAATACGTGGCAGCTGATTATCAATACCGGGACGACAATTGTTACTTTTCTGATGGTCTTTCTGATTCAGAATACGCAGAACCGCGATGCTAAAGCGGCTCATTTGAAACTCGACGAAGTAATTCGAGCGCTGAAAGGCGCTCGAAATGAACTCATCGATCTGGAAAAACTTGCCGATGAAGATCTCACCAGCCTTGAGAAACAGTTCGAGCGAGTTCGCAAAAAAGCAGAGCGGAACGGAAACAATCCTGGCGGCATGCGCCGAGAGAACCGCGCTGAGCGAGCGTCCAAGGGCAAGGGCGA
>QHPE01000219.1 GCA_003218945.1 Verrucomicrobiota bacterium
TTTTCCATTCACGATTTATTTCGGCGGCGGCACGCCTACCGCGCTCAACATTGCGCAACTGGAAATGTTACTGCGCGGCTTTCGCGAGAGACTCGACCTCTCGCAATTGATTGAGTGGAGCATCGAAGCAAATCCCGGCAGCGTTTCCGCGCGCAAGGCAGCCGTCCTGAAAAAATTTGGAGTCAACCGGATCAGTCTGGGCGTGCAATCGTGGGATGACAAACTGTTGAAACTGCTCGGACGCGAGCATGACGCGCATCAGGCGGAAGAATCATTTCGGATTCTCCGCGACGCCGGCTTCACGAATATCAACGTCGATCTCATGTTCGGATTGCCAGGTCAAACCGTCGACCAATGGCGCCGTACCCTGGACAAGACGGTCGCGCTGCGACCCGAGCACATTTCCACCTATTGCCTGACGTACGAAGAGGACACGGAATTTTTTCTTCGCCAGAGTCGCGGCGAATTTCGGCAGGAGCCGGATGCCGACGCAGAATTTTTCGAAATGACAATGGCAATTCTGCAAGACGCCGGCTACGAGCACTATGAAATTTCGAATTACGCGCGTCCTGGTTTCGAATCAGTTCACAACCGCGCCTATTGGTTGGGCAAGGATTATCTCGGAATTGGCCCGAGCGCGGTTTCGACTATTGGCATGCAGCGTTGGCAAAATTTTCTCGATTATCGCGCGTATATCGATCGCGTCCTTTCGGGTGAGTCACCGCGCGGATCAAGCGAAGATCTCACGCACGAAATGAAACGCACCGAGCGCATCGCGCTCGCACTGCGGACGCGCGAAGGAATTCCCGCTTCGGAGTTAAAATCTTTTCGTTCGGAAACGAACGAGCTGATAGCGCTCGAGTTGCTTCGGGAATCTCACGGCAATCTCGTGCTCACCCACAGAGGCAAAACTCTCGCTGATTCAATTGCCGAAGCGCTTGTGTAGCGGCATCGTTGATGAAGGTACTATAGCGCATGCACCATCGTCCGGGATCACCGATCCCGGCTACAGCCAGGCCTAGTAAATGTCGTTATCTGAGGTGTAACCGGAATCGCCGCGAATGGAACGCAAGCGGGCGCGGCTGCCCCATTCGGATTCGGGCCGATTGATCTGACCGATCGTGATTTTCACCAGCCACGGCGCTGCGGCGAGCGCGCCGATGGCCAATAAGGCGATCGCCGTTGCCTGACGCAGTTGCGGTTTCATTTTCTCCGCGACCAACATGCCTAAACCGAGCCCAATTGCCGTCCGGGTCAGCACAAGCAGCGGCGCAACTGGAAGGTCTTCAGAACTTTTTGAAATGGATATAAGGGAAGACATCGCCTACCATATACGTCGCGTTTGGGAAAAATAAACGGCAATTTTCGACGAGCTATTCTCCCTGCACCGACATGCCTGATTCGATCTACGCGCTTATCCTCGCCGGTGGCAGCGGCGAACGTTTTTGGCCGTTGAGCAGGCGAGCGCGTCCGAAGCAACTCCTGCGCCTCGTCTCGGACAAAACTTTACTGGAAGAGACTTTGGCGCGTCTCGATGGGCTTATCCCGCGCGAGCGGATTCTGATTCTTATCAATGCGGAACAGGAACGCGCAGTTCGAAAGTTGCTCGGAGATTTTCCAAAGGAGAACATCGTGGCCGAGCCGGCCAAACGCGACACCGCCGCGGCAATCGCACTCGGCACAGGGTGGGTGGCTGTGCGCGATCATGCTGCGATCATGGTCGTTCTTCCGGCCGATCACATAATTGCAAATAGGGAGGCATTTCAAGACACACTGGCGCTCGCTGCTGACGCGGCCGAGGAGACCAGCGAGCTTGTCGCCATCGGCATTAAACCGACCTGGGCCTGTCCTGGATTCGGCTACATCGAGCACGGTAAGCCAGTCAATTTGCGAAAGCGCCCTGACTACGAACTGATTCATCGGGTCGTGCGTTTTCGTGAAAAGCCTAATCCCGATCTAGCGGAGTCGTTTTTGCGCAGGGGCAATTTCCGGTGGAACGCCGGGATGTTTGTTTGGGCCGTGCCGACCGTCCTCCGAGAGTTCAATCGCCACGCGCCCGAGTTGGCTGATTTCCTTTCGCAACTACGGGCGCCGGGAAATTTCGACAACGCATTGCGCGAGCGGTACACCGGATTGCCGCGGATCTCCTTCGATTACGCGATCATGGAAAAAGCGGACCGCGTTCTTGTCGTCGAAGCTGGTTTTGATTGGGACGACATAGGAAGCTGGCGCGCATTGGCGAATTATTTTCAAAAGGACAAACGCGGAAACGCGGCGAATCGCGCCCTCACTGCGGTCGATTCCAGTAACAACATCGTCTTTGAGGAAGGGGGAACGACAATCGCACTGCTCGGAGTGCATGATCTTATCGTTGTCCGCACACCGGATGCGCTTTTGGTCTGCCACCGCCACGAAGCGGAACGGATCAAGGAGCTGATCGGTAAACTTCCGTCGGAATTGCAATGAAGATTGGACGCGGCGCGCCCGGCGGTGGCGCCATAACAAAAATATGAATCCCATTTTAGGTCTCGATTTTGGGCGGGCACGCATCGGAGTGGCGATTTCTGATGAGTTGCAGTTACTTGCGCATCCGCTGGAGACCATTCAAGCAAATCAACAACCGGCGGCACGCATTGCAGAAATTGTTCGCGAAAGAAAAATCGATCACGTCGTGGCCGGAATCCCGAAGCGCATGAATGGACAGATCGGCCCGGCTGCGACTGAAGTTCTCGAGTTCGTGGAAAGATTACGCGCGATTTTGCTCTGCCGGATTGTCACGTGGGACGAACGGCTCACCACCGTGGCAGCACATCGGGCGTTGCGTGACGCTGGAAAAAAAACACGGCACACCCGTGGTTACGTCGATCAGGTGGCGGCGCAGATGATTTTGCAAAGCTATCTGGATAGCCGCGCACTGAGATCAGCGACGCCTGATCTGTGATTAGTAATTCGCGAAGACTGAAATTGATCGTCGCTTACGACGGCGCGCCGTTCGCCGGCTGGCAGAGCCAATCTCATTCTAACACGGTGCAGGATCATCTCGAGCGCGCGCTTGAACGCGTCATCGGCAGAGTTGCACGCGTGCACGGGGCCGGACGAACAGACGCCGGAGTTCATGCGCTCGCGCAATGCGCGCACGTTGATGTTTTGAAATTCTTGCCAACTGACCGTTGGATCAAAGCGCTCAATGCTTTACTGCCTTCCACTATTCGCGTGCTTCGCTGCCGATATGTCTCGAACGATTTTCACGCGCGCCTTTCGGCAAAAGGAAAAATTTATCGTTACAGAATCTGGACTGCGCCCGTCTTGCCTCCGTTCGAGTACCGCCGCGCCTGGCATATCCCACGCCCGCTCGACCTAAGAGTAGTCAAAACTGCCGCCAAACATTTTGTTGGCACTCATGATTTTGCCGGTTTCGCTGCGAATAGGGGAAAGGCCGAACGAAGCACGATCCGCACAATGAATTCGGTACATGTCCGACAAAATGGTCCGTGCGTCATGATTGAGTTCGACGGCAATGGCTTCCTCTACAAGATGGTTCGGTTAATGGTCGGCGCGCTGGTGAAGTGCGCGTTTGGCAAAATGCGCATCGAAGAAATCACTTCGCGCCTGCACTCCGGCAAAATTGGCTCTGGCCGTTTCGTCGTGCCCGCCGAAGGATTGTATCTCGTGCGGGTGCGCTACTAATGCCTCATGCGGCGAGCGCCATGAGACGGCTGCGGCTGGGCACCTCGAGTTTGCGAAAGACCGAGTGCAGATGCTTTTTCACTGTCTGCAAACTGAGACAAGCATTTTCAGCAATCTCTTTGTTGCTGTGTCCCGCCGTGTCAGCCCGACAAGAGCCGGCAAATACGAGTTCGGTGTCACAGACCGGGCGGCGTCAGGACAAAGATTCTCGCACCTGATAAGGAAGCGCGGTCGCGCTACGCCGGCCGACTTGAGCTGCTTCAGATGAATCGTCGCTCGCAAATGCGGCAATCGCGGGTGATGCACCTGCACTTGCTCCAAACTCGTCTGCGACGTGTTGGCGCGTGATGCGTCTACCCATTGTTGCTTGAGCACGCGGCATCGATCCAGAATCTCGGACGGAATCGGCGAAGTCGCTTTCGTTCGTTTCGCTTGCTCGGGTCCTTTCTCCCACAGTGCGCAGAACTCGCGCGCGGCCCGGTTTTGGTAAATCGGTTTCAAGTTCCATCGCAAAAGAATCGTCGGCATTGGCAACCGATTCAGGAATTCTTCAAAGTCCATCCGCACCGAGTGTTCGCGCTCGAGCGATCCGAGCCGGCGAAGCGCGGTCAGAAACTGGGGGTAAAGGTGTTGCAGCAATTTCATCTCCGCTGGTGAAAAATCGCCTTGGGTCGCCGTGCGCAGGATTGCGATTACACACATAAGTCTTCGCCGTTTGCAAAAAAAGAGACAGACCCCGTGTGCACATCTCTGCGGTGCCATGTATCGGCGATAAAAAGCAGAGCGCGCAAAGCAGCTCCGATTGCGAAAAAGATTGCTCAGACGCACACACTTTTTGCGCGTCGGCCGGAGAGCATAACTCTTAAGAGGTTCAGCTGCGAAGAAATCGTGAGGAATCGGCCGCGTCCATCTTGCGATCATCGGCAAAGCCGGATTGTGCTGAAGGGCGAGGCCGATTACGTGATTTGGCATCGCGGCAGAGAGCAACCGCTGAATAGCTTTCCAGTACGAGCGGATGTTTAGGGTCCGGTGCAGCCTAAGCAAAGGTTTTTCCACTGCCGAGTCAGTCACCGACTCCGGCTTGCCGTCACTTTTGGAATTCCCCTTCCGTCTCTGCACGTCCTTTCTCCCGCCCTAGCGCGCGCGCCGTTCGTTGCTTCACTTTTAGACAGCGTCCGGTTGGCGAAACGTTCAACAATCAAGAAAGAAAAAGGCAACCTAAGTTACCTCGCGATCATCCCGCAACGCGCGACGTTGGAAAGATGCAAACAAAACTACCATTAAATGGGACAATTCAACATCCCGACCTGGCAGAGGCGTTGCGCGGAGAGAACGGCACATTCTTTTGCCAGCAAGGTGGCCAAGGCTACATTGTCACGGCAGCGGAAGGCTTCTCAATTAAATCATTACGGCCAGTCGGTCGCAAGATCGTGGAGGCCAATGTGCTCATGACGGCGGGTCCGGAACCCTGGGCGATTACCAAAATCTCCGAGGACGTTCTTGAGTTTAGCTCTATACCGCAATCCCCTCGCCAACAGCGAGCCGCCTAAAGGCTGAATACTGCCCCGCGTGTTTTAACGCACGCGGGGCGACCGGCGGGCTACCCAATCAAGTTTGGCCCACGACCCATCGGGCGCACATACAAGAGGCGTGACGCCCATGCCGGAAGCCCTGGGTCGTGACGGAAATCAGCAATTCCGC
>QHPE01000153.1:0-4876 GCA_003218945.1 Verrucomicrobiota bacterium
ACTACTGATCCAGGGGCGGGCCTTCATAGGTAGATTAGCGACGGATCCCTGTAGCTGGCTGCAGAATGATTAACGCCGATGCTTTGACGGTGATCCTGATTTCATTAGACAACTTCTTGTTCTTTTTCGTGTTCTGCCAAAGTTCGTCGTCCAAATGGATTGTCGATCTCTTCCAACTAACCCGTAATTCACGGAATCTGCGCGTCGGCAGCGGAGACTTGATCTTCTTTCCTGCCATACGCGCGTCCAAGTATTTCATCAAAAGCGCGCGATCGGTCTCTCGCGCACACACGAAGTCTAGCCGTCCATCCTTAGTCGCAGCATGTGGCGCCAGGTGGAGTGCGGGACCCACAAAGCGAATGTTCATTGCTTCCCAAAGAATGTAGCGGCCGGAAGTATCATTTCCATCGATCTCGATCTTCCATCGGCGCGCCGGATAGGTGTGCAGCATCCGGCGCAACAGTGCCCCATGCAATGCCATCTCCTCTCCCTTGGGAAGCTGGTTACCATTGCTTTTCTTTTTCCGCTGTTTTCTTGCGCCGCGGACGTAGTCTGCAAACAAGCCACCGCCAGTGGCTTCGAAGAAATATCGTCGGGCGCTGGGTCCCTGCGCTAGTCCCACGTCAAAAGTACGCCTCTTTCCGCTTTCGAGGCTGTCGATGATCTCCTCAGCAGGAGCGACGAAGCCAAGAGCACGCGCCAGGTTGTTCGCCGTCCCAAGCGGGAGAACGCTCAATGGAATGCCGCTATCGATAAGCTGGCAGGCGACCGCTGCAACAGTTCCGTCACCGCCGGCCGCAAGCACAAGATCGGCGGGTTGTTTCAAGGTTTTTATGAAACCGCGTTCATTGGTCGATTGGTACGTGCCTTGATGCCCGGCTCGTGTCAGTGCCAACATCAATTCGTCCTTTCGATGTTTCGCGTCGCCAGCCTTGGGATTATGAAGCAAGGTGACGCGCATGCGATCTTATCGGTGCATGGCAAAAGCCAGATAGCAATTCGCGTGATAATCAGGGATGCTCGCCGACGCGCGCGTTTTCAGCGCGGGCGTGCTCTACGTTGACCGATGTTGGCAGGTCTGGATGCGCAGTTTCTGTATCTGTGGCTTTGACGATATTCCCGGTGGAGCGGACAGCCTGTTCGATCTTCTTTTCACTCCCGGACAGCGGATCGTAAGAAACATAGAGCGCGCCCTTCGCAAACTTGACTTCGATCACGCCGTCTATAGCCGTGATTGCATCGGTTATTTCCTTTTGGCGGGCGGGATCTCCGAGCTCGTTGATTTCAATGCGAGCGGTCATTGTTTTGCTCAGACTCGAATGGGCATGATCAGGTTTTTCGTTCATGTTTTCTGAAACGTGTTGGCGCGAGCCGCCGTTACTGCTCGCCACGTTGCACATCTTCAACGTGGGTAGCTGCGGGAATTACTTCGCCAAGCGAAATCACGATCCGGCGATCAATTCTTATGTCCAATGGTCGAAGCCAAGTCCACGATCAGCGAGTCGATTTTCCGCAGGTCTTTGCGGCGGCCTTTTTCCGGCTTCAACTTACGATTGCGAACGATGATCGTGAGATCGCGGATTTCGTGGAGCAGTTCTCGAGGGAGTTGTTCGATCGGCCCATGGGACCCGAGCGCGGCGATGCAGACGAGAAGATCATTTTCGAGACGGCTGACGTATGCCTTGGCAACGGTCCGCAAATCGCGGTGCAGTGCGTGAAGTTCCGATTCAAGCATCGTAAGCGGTGACGATTCCAGCAATATGCTGCGACGTGCTCGCTTCGGTTTCGCCTTTGCTTTCATGCGCTTTCAGGCATTGGACGTAGTGACAAGCCCGCCGGGAGAGGCTTTTCCCGGCGGGCTATCGGTAACCTAACCAAGCTATTCAATCCTCAGAATTTGACGTTCAAATCAGCGGTGAAGAAATTGTATTGATCCGTCGGATTAATTGCGATGGCCAGATTACTTCCGCCGGTGCCGAGATTATGGTTGTACCACCAACCGTGTCCGTAGTTCAGGGTGAGGTTTACAGCGCCACTCAGGTTGTATGCCGCTGTGACACCGACGCCGTGCATATTCAATTGGCCATTGAACCAATCGTCATCGATCAGGTTCGGATCGAGGGCGAACTGCTCAGCATGTTGATACCAAACGTCGATCTGCCAATCATTCTTCTTCTTCAACTGCCCGACACCGAGTCCAAGTGTGTAGGCGTAGCGCTGACTGCCCTGGCCCGATTGGCCCGCGGCGGTGGCGCGCTGGTCAGCTTCAAAATTGGTCGCGAAATCGCCGTAGAGACGCATTGGCAGGCCCCAGGCTTTCCAGCCGAATTCTGCGGGTAACTCGAACACCAACAGGCTGTTGATGCCCGTCTGGTTCGTCGCCAAGGAATCTGCGTTCGTTAGGTGAGGATCACCGCCTACGTAGTGGACATTAAAGGTGTCGCCGTTTCCAGTGTAATTGTAGAGCGTCGGCGCGAGCTGGAAGTAAAAATTATGCGGAAAATTTAACCGCGCGCCTATCTGCCACGCACACAGGAACGCATCGGTGTTTGGGACTAGTTGGATGCCGCCATTGGCACCTGTCGTCGCCCTCGCACCCAGCGGATTCTCGGGGTTGGCATCGTCATAAACGAATTGCGCGAAGTTTGCAAAAAGATCGAGTTTCAGGAAAGGCTGTGGTGGCGGCCCCGCAACAGCTTTGCCATCCTTACTGAATACCGGAGGCGGTGGCGGTTCTCCTCCGAAGACAAAGGTGTGTTTCCATTGCTCAGCCAAGCCTTCCGGATTGATGTCGGGGTCCCAAACCATGCGCGTGGTGACAAGCGGGTTCGGCATTCTGCCTGCAGTGAAAGTGAAATCTGGGAACCCTTTGTAACCGCCGTAGGCCTGGCCGACGTAGACGACGTCGCTGCCCTTCGCAAAGGGACCCCCGCCGCCGGCCGAGCTGCTTGATGTGTCGTCGCCGAACGTCACGTTTGTTGACCTGCTATTGGCGCTCGTCTCCAATCGAAGGCCAAAAAACCAATCATCCAGAAGCGTTCCACGAAGGCCCAGGCGGAGACGATAACGCTCGCGCTCCCGCTCCTGCCAATCGCTTGTCCCTGCGATGCCCGAACCGGGTGCCGCCACCGGCCCCGTGCTTTTGGTCTCGCCGCCGTTGTATTGGTAACGGAGACGAATATCGCCGTAGAGTTCCATCTGGGTGGTTGAAGTGGACAACTTCCATTTGTCTGCGCTGGATTTCTCTAGCGGGACAGTTTTCTCGACATAAGTCTTACCGTCGTAATTGATCTCCGTTTTTGTTGGCCCTTCAGCAGTGACATGAGGTGCAGGGTGCTGCTTTAAGCTGCTAACCTCTGCTTTCAGCTCGGTGTTTTGCTTCTGGAGCAGCTCCACAGCGTGTTCGAGTTTTTCAATTCGTGCATTGTCCGATGACTGTGCACGCAGCGGGTGCGCGCTTAGCAACACTGTTGCAGCGAGGCTGACCCCTGCTGCCCGTAAGCTGATTTTCTTGATGAGCATGAGTTTCTCCTTGGGTGATGTGGTTTTTGGCGCTCTGTGGGGATTTCTTTCCTGTACGTGCGAGGCAGGCTAGAGGCCGTTTGTTACAGCCGTATGACGAAACGGTGACGATTCGGTAAACTTTTGCTGTTGCCCTGCTCCGATTCCTTCAAGCCGCGCAGAAACAATTGTAATTTATCGTGCAGCTGCGTTGAATTCTCTGTTCATGGACAACGCCTCTGGCAGGAAAATCCTCATCATCGAAGATGAGAGCGACGTAACCGATCTTCTTGAGATGGGCCTGCGCAAAGCGGGCTTCAAGACTTCGGCAGCCGTCGATGGCGCAAGCGGTTTGCAAAAAGCGCGCGATGACCGACCGGATTTCATCATTCTCGATTTAATGTTGCCAAAGATGTCGGGGCTGGAGGTGTGCAGAATCTTGAAAGGCGACGTGGCGACCGCTCACATTCCGGTTCTGATGTTGACGGCAAAAGCGGAGGAGGTCGATCGCATCGTCGGTTTGGAATTCGGCGCCGACGATTATGTGACCAAGCCTTTTAGTCCGCGCGAAGTGATGTTGCGAATCCGGGCAATTTTGCGACGTGGTGAGAAACCGCAGGAAACGCTTCAAGCCGGCCCGATCTCGATCGACCCTGCGCGCCACCAGGTCCGCGTTAGCGGTAAACGGGTGCATCTCACCAGTCTCGAGTTCAAGCTGCTGCGGACCTTGATGCAACGCAGGGGGCGCGTGCAGGACCGCGATAAATTGCTTAACGACGTCTGGGGCTACGAAAGCGTGATCGATACCCGCACTGTGGACACACACGTACGTCGTTTGCGCGAAAAACTCGGCAAAGCCGGCGACGCCATTGAAACCGTGCGCGGTTTCGGTTATCGACTCCGCGAAGAGTAAGCGGCGAGGCTGTGCAAGGGGTGCGAAACACTCCGCCCTTCAAAGCTGACGCGGAAAAGAGCATACCTAACGAGGATTCACGAATCGCTTTAAGATTGCGAAGCGTCTTTGCCGTTGTTTTGCTGCGAAAGCTATTTAGCAGAGATTAGAAATCCTGTGGCCTGGCTCATTATTCTCTTTATCTGCATTGCGTTGGCCGCTCTTGCGTTTGTCGTGTGGCGCAAATGGATCGCGCCGTGGCGGCAGGTTGAAGACGTCATAACGCAAATCGGTCGCGGCGAACGGCCACGCACGTTTTTGATGGAGGGCAGCGTGCCAGCGCAACGCATCGGGTTTCAGCTGGAAAAAATCGTTGGCGATTTGGAGCAGCTCCAGAAGCAGATCGCAAAACGTGAATCCGGGATGCAGACCATTTTCTCTGCAATGCAGGACGCATTGCTGGTAGTCGATTCCAACCGGCAG
>QHPE01000153.1:4915-39783 GCA_003218945.1 Verrucomicrobiota bacterium
ATTGGAAATTGTCCGCGATCCTACACTCGATCGACTGCTGACCGATGCGTTCCGTGGCGACGGGCCGGTTCGCTGCGAGTTGGCCCTGGACGATTCACAAATCGAGCTGCATGCAGTCGCCACCAAGAATGAGGCGGGCGAGGTCACCGGCGCACTGGTTTTGTTTCACGATATCACGGAGCTAAAAAAAATGGATCAAGTGCGGCGGGATTTCGTGGCGAACGTCTCGCACGAACTGCGCACACCTCTCTCCATATTGCGCGGCTACATCGAGACCTTGCTCGATAATCCGAAAACACCGCACGAAGAACTCCTGCGAATTCTTCGAGTGATGGAGCGCCATTCGAATCGCCTGGAGTTGCTCGTCGAAGATTTGCTTACCCTTGCGCAACTCGAATCAGGGAACCCGGATTTGCAGTTGGAAATTGTCGACCTCCCGGAATTTCTCCGTGAGATGATCCGCGATTGGGAAAAGAAGCTCGCAACCAAACAGCTCAGCATCGTCGTGGACATTTCGCCGACGTTATCCCCGATTCGGGCTGACCGGACGCGGCTACAGGAAGCGGTCTATAATTTGCTCGACAACGCCGTAAAATATTCGCGTGAGCAGGGCGAGATTCGGCTCAGTGCCCGGCAACGCGACGGCCAACTCGAGCTGAGCGTCAGCGACGAGGGCATCGGCATTGCCGGGGAAGATTTGCCGCGCATCTTCGAGCGTTTCTACCGCGCAGACAAAGCACGCAGCCCCGATAGAGTCCGCGGAACGGGTCTCGGTCTGGCGATAGTAAAACACGTCGCACAGCTACACGGCGGCCGCGTCGAGGCGGAAAGCGAGCTTGGGCGCGGAACCACCATCCGCGTGATCTTGCCAGTGGGCGGAGCCGCGTGAGTCGTTGGAGCGTTTAGGTCTTAAACCGTTGAAGCGGTAAGTTTCGTTGCGCTTTATCCCTTCTACGCCTCAACGTTCTAACGCCGGCAAAGCCGTTGTCACACAAACGTAACAGTAAAGCCTTTGACCGGCTGAATCGAACTGCGGCAATTTCGCGGTATGACGAAATTCCGCAAAACAACTCTTCTTGGGCTGACAATTGCGCTGGGAGTGTGCGCAAGCGCTTCGGCGCAGATGATGATCAACGGCGCGGGTGCGACCTTCCCGTATCCGATTTACTCCAAATGGTTTGACGAATACGCGAAGGTCGATCCTTCGGTGCGATTCAATTATCAATCCATCGGTTCCGGCGGCGGGCAAAAGCAAATCTTGGCGCAAACAGTTGATTTCGGCGCATCCGACGGGCCGATGAGCGACGACAATTTAGCGAAAGCCCCCGGGAAAATCTTGCATATTCCAACCGTCGCCGGCGCGGATGTGGTAGCCTACAACGTGCCTGGAAACCCGGCGTTAAAGCTCGATGCAGACACGATTGCAGGAATTTTCCTTGGCCAGATCAAAAAATGGAACGATCCAAAAATCACAGCGCTCAATCCCGGAGTTAGCTTACCCGATCAAGAGATCGTAGTTGTGCATCGTTCCGACGGCAGCGGGACGACTTACATTTGGACTGATTACCTGAGCAAGATTAGCTCGGAATGGAAACAGAAAGTGGGCACGAACACGTCCGTAAACTGGCCAACTGGAATCGGGGGCAAAGGCAATGAAGGTGTAGCCGGTCAAATCAAGCAAACTCCGGGCGCGCTGGGTTACGTAGAGTTGATCTATGCGGTTCAAAATAAGATGCCTTATGCAGAAGTGAAAAATTCTGCGGGCAAATTTGTAAAGCCGACTCTCGAATCAATCACCGCCGCGCTCGCGACTGCAGAAATCCCGGACGATTTCCGTTTCTCAATTACCAATGCGCCGGGCCCGGACGCTTATCCGATCTGCGGTGCGACGTGGCTGCTGGTGTACGAGCAGCAGAAAGATCCCGCTAAAGGTAAGAAGCTCGTTGAGTTCTTAAAATGGGCCGCGAAAGACGGCGAGAAAATGGCGCGAGATCTGCAGTATGCGCCGTTGCCCGACAGCCTTCAGCAGAAGGTTTTGAAGCGAATCGATGAGATCAAAACGTAACCAGGAGTGTAGTACAGCGGTCTGCCGCTGCTAATTAAGTATCCAAATCGGTATGGGTGTGGCCGCATCAATAGCGGTGGAAGAGCGTTCCGTCCAAGAAAGGATGGCGCGTCCATCCCGCTTTGGCGATAAGGCATTCGAGTGGCTTACGCTGGCTATGGCACTGGCGGTGGTTGTGCTGATCATTCTCATCGGTTGGCAGCTCTGGATTGGATCTTCGGTCGCCATAAAGAAATTCGGGTTTCATTTCCTGACCACATCAACCTGGGACCCCGTCGCGGAACAGTTCGGTGCGCTGCCCTTCATATACGGAACGCTCGTTTCTTCTCTCATCGCGCTTGTGATCGCGGTTCCCTTGGGCATCGCCACAGCAGCCTATCTAACCGAACTTGCACCGCTGTGGATTCGGCAGCCGCTCGCGTCGTTGATCGAAATGCTGGCGGCGATTCCGAGCGTCATCCTTGGACTCTGGGGCATCTTCGTGATGATCCCCTGGCTACGCGATTACCCCTTCCCCTGGCTCAAGCGATCATTTGGGTGGACGCCGTTTTTCAGCGGGCCGATCTACGGGCCATGCATGTTCGCCGGCGGAATCATTATCGCCGTCATGATTCTTCCGATCATTACTTCCGTCTCGCGCGAGATTTTGCGCGGTGTCCCGGATTTGCAACGAGAAGCTGCGTACGGTTTGGGCGCGACGCGCTGGGAAGCTACCCGCATCGCGGTCCTGAGTTACGCGAAGAAAGGGTTATTCGGTGCGGTGATTCTCGGGCTGGGCCGCGCTCTTGGCGAAACGATGGCTGTCACCATGGTGATCGGCAATACGCCTCAGATCGCCGTGTCGCTTTTCAAACCCGGTTATACCCTGGCCAGTGTGCTCGCCAATGAATTCACCGAGGCGACCACCGATATGTACCTCCAGGCGTTGTTCGAGGTCGGGCTGGTCCTTTTTGGCATAACCATTCTGGTAAACCTTTTAGCTCAGTTGCTTCTGCGGACCATCGCCGCCAAATCAGCGACTCGCGCCGTGCAATAGCCATGCGTTTCGAACGGGCACACAATCACACCTGGCGCAAAATCAAAAGCGCTCTGGCAGTTGGAATCGCCTTTGGTTCAGCGCTTCTTGTGATCACTCCACTGGGGCTGGTGTTTTTTTACCTCCTTATCAATGGCGCAGGTTCGGTGAATTGGGACTTTTTCACAAAACTACCCGCGCCAGTCGGGGCGCTTGGCGGCGGAATGGCGAACGCAATCGTCGGCACGCTGGAATTGCTTGCTCTTGCCGGGGTCATCGGAATACCGGTCGGTGTTTTGGGGGGAGTTTACCTGGCGGAATACGGCTCGGCCCGGCTCAATTCTGTTCTGCGCTTCCTTGCCGACGTTCTGAACGGCATTCCGTCGATCACCTGGGGTGTCGTCGTCTATGGTCTGATCGTGTTGCGGTTCAAAGGCTGTTCTGCGTACGCCGGTGGGCTCGCCCTGGCTCTGATCATGATTCCGCTTATTCTGCGCACCACTGAGGAAGTTATTCTTCTTGTGCCAAACGGATACCGCGAAGCTGCCCTCGCCCTTGGCGTCAGCCGTTGGAAAACAATCGTCCATATCGTGATGAAGACGGCGTCTAAGGGGATTATCACGGGAATCCTTCTTGCTCTGGCTCGCGTTGGTGGCGAGACGGCGCCCCTTCTTTTCACCGCATTTGGCAATCGCTTTTGGAACCACAGTCTCAGTCAACCCATTGCTGCGCTTCCATTGCAGGTTTTTACTTATGCAATTTCTCCCTACGACGATTGGCATCGCCAGGCCTGGGCTGGCGCGCTGGTGCTCGTCACAGGTGTTTTTTGCGTTAACATATTAGTTAGAATTTTAACTCGCGGACGTGGGGCGTCCGTTGTTTAGGGCTTTCGCAAATGGAGAACTTAGTTATGGAAACACCTGAACAAACCGTTATGGAGCGTCTCGAACATGGCTCGGCCCCGCCGCCCGACGCGGAGGTTCCAGCTGCGCACACGTTTGAGGTAAAAAACGTGTCTATCTGGTACGGCGAGAAGCTTGCCATTGATAATGTGACGCTCGACGTGGCTGCAAATGCTGTGACCGCCATCATAGGACCGAGCGGCTGTGGAAAATCCACGTTTCTCCGGGCTCTCAACCGAATGCACGAGCTCACGCCCAAGACGCGCATGGAAGGCACAGTTCTGCTAAATGGCGAGGATCTCTATTCGAGCACGGTCGATCCGGCGATCGTCCGGAGGCGTGTCGGCATGGTTTTTCAGAAATCGAATCCTTTCCCAACCATGACGATCGGGGAAAACGTCGTCATCGGTTTGCGGTTGAATGGTGTACGCAACCAGAGATTTCTCAACGAACGGCTGGAGAAATCGCTGCGGATGGCTGCTTTGTGGGACGAAGTGAAGGATGATTTGCACAAGCCGGGCACCAGTCTTTCAGGCGGGCAACAGCAACGCCTCTGCATCGCGCGCGCTCTGGCGGTGGAACCTGAAGTAATTTTAATGGATGAGCCTTGTTCGGCACTGGATCCGATTGCTACGGCCAAAATTGAGGAATTGATTTATCAACTAAAAGCGCGTTACACGATCGTCACGGTGACGCACAATATGCAGCAAGCGGGCCGTGTTTCCGATTATACCGCTTTCTTTTATCTTGGTCGCCTCATCGAATATGGGCCAACCACGAAAATCTTCACAAACCCAGGCGAAAAACAGACAGAAGATTACATCACTGGGAGGTTTGGATGATTTTTTACAGGCGCGATGTCTGCGGCCGCCGCGATCTTATGAACAGCAGGAACCGAGGGGAACAATGGTAGTACCAAAACACATTCTTGGAACATTCGACGATGCGCTGACGTCGCTACGCAAAGATTTACTGATGATGGCCGGCCTGGCCGAGCGCAGCCTCGATCGCGCAATCAAGGGCTTGCTGCAACGCGATGACGATCTTTGCACGCACGCAATCGCAGATGATGAAGAGATCGATCAACTGGAGAAGCAGATCGACAAGGATGGGTTCGAAATTCTGCTGCGGTATCAGCCGGTGGCATCGGATCTGCGCCGGGTGATTTCGGCAATAAAACTTTCGCCAAACATCGAGCGCGTGGGCGATCAAGCCACGAACATCGCGAAACGCGCGCGCAAGCTGAATCGGCACCCGCCCCTGCCTGAAGTGCAAATGATCGTGCCGATACAGGCGCACGCGATGTCGATGTTCAAGGACAGCATCAACGCATTTGCGCGGGAAAATGTCGAGCTGGCCCACTCGGTCTGCAGCCGCGACAAACAACTCGACGATATGAATCGCGATGCAAACCGGAAACTGACCGAGCTGATGATGGAGGACAGGGAGCAGTTGCGCGGGTATTTTAACTTGATCCTAATCTCGCGCGCCCTCGAACGCGTCGGCGATCACGCAACCAACATTGCCGAGGACGCCGTTTACGCCGCAGCAGCGGAAGACATCAGGCACAAGAGTTTGGCGGCGTCCGTGTGAGACGCATTGCGTATGCGCGGCTGATCGGCAATCGTTAAAGATGCCGGAAGCCCAGGCCACCCCGCGGACCGAAGAGAAAAGCAGCGTGACCGCTGTTCCGCAGGTCGTTGAGGCGGCGCATAACCATTTTCGCGACCCGAAAAATTTTATCAACCGAGAGTTGAGCTGGCTAGCGTTCAATCAGCGCGTGCTGGAGGAAGCGCAGGACCCTGCACAACCACTGATCGAACGAGTTAAGTTTCTCACGATTTTCAGCTCAAACCTGGATGAATTTTTCGAGATTCGCGTAGCCGGGATCAAACAACAGATCGAAAGCGAGACCAGCGATCTTGGACCCGACGGGTTGAGCCCGACTGAGCTCTTCGACCGCATCCAGAAAACGGTGCGCCAACTGGTGGCGACGCAGTATGCGCTTTGGAAAAACGAGTTACAGCCGGAACTGGCGAAGAATGGGATTTACGTGCGTGAGATGGTGGAATTGTCGGCAAAACGCGCGGCTTGGGCGAATCGCTATTTTCACCAGGAAGTTTTGCCGATGCTCACGCCGCTGGCTGTGGATGCCAGCCATCCCTTCCCGCATCTGTTGAACCGCAGTCACAATTTGCTGGTGCGTGCGAAGACGCGCCGTCGTGGCGAGCCGCTGCACGCCATTGTCCAGGTGCCGCGAGTTGTCCCCAGGTTGATTCTTATGCCACGCGGCACCGGCGCCAACGAGCCGTGGGAATACATTTATCTGGCGTCGCTGATTAAACAGCACATCGGCGAATTGTTTCCCGGGTTAATTCTGGACGGCGTGCACGCGTTTCGGGTCACGCGCAACAGCGACCTCTACATCGACGATGAAGAAGCGGAAAATCTTTTGCGAACAATCGAACAGGAGCTGCGACGCTCCAGCCGCGGTAATGCGGTACGGCTGGAAGTGGAAGCTGATTGTCCGAAAGATTTTCTCGAGCTGCTTCTCGACTTTTTCAATCTGTCCGAACCCGATGCCTGCAAACTGGATGGGCCGTTGTCGATGACGCATCTTCTGCCACTTGTTACGAACGACGCTTTTGCGAAGCTAAAAGACCGTCCATTCCAGCCGGCGCGGGATCCGGCGTTGCCGCCGCATGTGGATTTCTTTGAAGTGTTGCGGCGTCAGGACGTGCTGCTGCATCATCCCTACGATAGTTACGATCAGATCGTCGAGTTGGCCGAGACAGCAGCAAAAGATCCGCAGGTCCTCGCAATTAAAATCACCCTCTATCGCACCAGCGGAGATTCGCCCATTGTCGAGGCATTGATTGACGCGGCAAATGCCGGAAAACAAGTCACTGCGATTGTCGAGTTGCGGGCCCGTTTCGACGAGGCGAGCAACATTCAGTGGGCCCGACGGCTAGAGGAAGCCGGTGCGCATGTGATCTATGGTGTGGTTGGTCTCAAAACACATTGCAAGGCGCTGTTGATCGTTAGGCGGGACGCCGACGAACTCCGGCGCTATGTCCATCTCGCGACCGGAAATTATCACCCGCGGACGGCGCGGATTTACACCGATTTCAGTCTGCTCACAAGCGAACCGCAATTGAGCGAAGAGGTAGCAACCGTCTTCAACACGCTGACCGGCCTGGCCGGTTATCCGGGCTTAAAGAAAATGATGGTCGCCCCGTTCGACATGCACAGCCGACTCATCAAACTGATCGAGCGGGAGCGCGACAACGCAGTTGCCGGCAAGCCGGCGCGCATTGTTGCGAAGATGAACGCACTGGTCGACCTGGAGATCATCGAAAAACTTTATGAAGCATCCTGCGCGGATGTGACCATTGATCTGGTCGTTCGTGGAATCTGTTGCTTGCGTCCCAAAGTTCCAAGTCTTAGCGAAAACATTCGTGTTATCAGCATCGTTGGCCGGTTTCTGGAACACAGCCGGGTCTTTTACTTCGAAAATGCCGGTCAACCGCGGGTTTTTCTTTCCAGTGCAGATTGGATGCCGCGCAATTTTTACCGGCGCATCGAGCTGGCGTTCCCAGTCGAAACGCAGGCGCTGCGAGATCAAATCATCAACGACGTTATTCCGGCGTTTCTGAACGACCGGGTGAAGGCGCGGGAATTGCAGGCCGACGGTACCTACCGCCGCTTGAAGCCAGAAGGCGAAGAACCGCGCCGACAGGCGCAATGGCAATTTCGCGAAGTCTCACGCGAGCGGACGAAAAAGCTCAGCGGTTCGACGAAGAAAGCGCGTGCGGACCGATTGGTGCCAATCGCGGTTGTGCACGAGAGTAGGGTGGCCGGAGCGCCGAAGTCGGAGACGTAGTTCACCCCGTGAGATATGACGCACTATCCGGGAGACCATCGCACGCACGATTATCTCACGAGGTGAAGAAACGAATTCTCGTCATCGACGTCGGCGGCTCGAATGTGAAGGTGATGATTTCGCGCGCGCAGCGTCGAAAATTCAAATCCGGTCCGAACATGACTCCGCGCGAAATGGTGGCTCAGATCAAATCGCTGGTCCACGGTTGGGCTTTCGACGCAGTCTCGATCGGATTTCCCTCGCCAGTCCGCAATGGCTGCATCATGAGCGAACCGAAGCATCTCGGCCCAGGATGGGCGCGATTCAATCTCGAGAAGTCGTTAGGCAAACCGGTCCGCATTATTAACGACGCCGCCATGCAGGCGCTCGGCAGTTTTCGAGGTGGGCGGATGCTGTTTCTCGGGCTGGGGACCGGCCTGGGATCGGCCTTGATTTGGGACACCAACTTGTTGCCGCTCGAACTCGGTGATCTCCCTTACGGCAACGGCCACATTATCGAAGATTACCTTGGCAAGTCTGGATTGAGGCGACTCGGCGAAAAACGGTGGAAACGAGAAGTCCTTCACGCCGTGGCTCTGCTAAAGAAATCGCTCATTGCCGATTACGTTGTCCTCGGCGGCGGCAGCGCGAAAAAGTTGGACGCGCTGCCCGAAGGGATCGAGTTAGGACACAACCGAAACGCTTTTCTCGGCGGCGTTCGCCTGTGGCAAACCGACCCGCGCACGTGCAAACCGAAATGGCAAATCTTATGAAAGAGCCTCACCCAAAGAGCACAAGGGACACGAAGGCCATTTTGAATAGGGTGACGTTGTGTCCTTGGCGGATGTTGTGCGAGGTCTGATCATGCGACTTTATTTCCTGAGACATGGCAGGGCCGATTGGCCCGACTGGAAAAAGCCCGATGACGAACGGCCGCTCACTGAATTCGGCAAAAAGGAAATGCGCCAAGTGGCGAAATTTCTCAACCGTCTCAAGGTGCAGCCAGACCTGATCGTGACCAGTCCGTTGCCGCGGGCGTCGCAGACAGCGAAGATTGCCGCGGAACAACTAAAAACGAAGCTGCGGAAAGATGAAGCGCTCGAGCCGGGATTTGGAATAAGCGAATTGAGAACTGTGCTGAAGCGGCATGGCTCAAAAATCTTGATGCTTGTTGGCCATGAGCCGGATTTTACCAGCGTGATCTCCGAGTTGACCGGCGCTAGCCTCAAGCTTTCCAAAGGCGGTGTGGCGCTGCTCGATATCGATCCCGAATCTGAGGAAGGAAAACTTCTCTGGCTGTTCCCGCCAAAATTCGCGCGCAAAGCGAAATAGCGCGCTTGTTTGCACGATGCATGGAGGGATGAGCTCCCGCAAGCCCTCGCGAGCGTAAACGGCGTCTCGGAGCGGCGGCGCGCACGGAGTGACGCGTCCTACCCCACCATTCGCGTACAGGTAGGGGGGCAGTCCTCTGCACGCCGTGTCAGTTTTCTACGGGTTCGGCGAAGCCGATGGTGCAGCAGTGCCGACAGGCAACACACCAGCGCCCGAGTCAGGCGCTGCTGGAGAAGAAGCCAGTGAAGCGTTGGCAGGCGAAGGTGTTGCTCCCGCGGGCGCAGGCGAAGTCTGCGGGGCCCCTTGCGTCTTCATGAGTTCACGACGGAAAGCGCTGCTGGCCGTGGTATGGTGCGCATACAGGACGGATAAGGCAAAGGTGAGCACAAAAAATATTGCGGCCAGCCATGTGGTGAATTTCACCAACACGTTGGTCGTTTGGGCGCCGAAAATATTCTCAGTAACCCCAGCACCAAACGCCGCGCCCAAGCCTTCGCTCTTTGGCCGCTGCATCAGGATGACAAGAACCATCAGCACGGCCACCAGCGCAAAAAGCACGAGGCAAAGGTTAATCAAAAGGTTCATCGGGAGGCGAAATATCTCCAAAGAAACGAGACAAGCAAACGCCCAACGGCCAACCTCGAATTTCAGAAAACTTCAGCGTTGAGCGTTGGACGTTTGGCGTTTCTCTTAATCTCGTCCCAAATCGCATCCATCTCTTCGAGATTGACATCACCCAGTTTCTTCCCGCGCGACTTCAGCTTGTCTTCCAACTGATTAAAGCGCGCGACGAATTTGTCGGTGGCAGATTGCAGAGCGCTTTCCGCGTCGATGTTGCATTTCCGGGCCAGATTCACGACCGCGAACAGCAGATCGCCAATCTCGTCTTCGCTCATTTCCTTCTGTTGTGACTGGATCGCCTCTTTCGTTTCGTCCAGCTCTTCTTCGACCTTCGCTATCGCATCGCGCGCTTCTGTCCAGTCAAAATTCACCCTGGCCGCTTTGGATTGCGCCTTTTGTGCGCGCACCGGCGCAGGCAATGCTTTTGGCAAACTTGCCAGGTAATGCGAATCGCCCTTTTTCTCTTCTCGCTTGATTGCTTCCCATTGTTTGAGGACTGCGCCGGAGTCGCGAGCGTCGCTCGTGCCGAATACATGAGGATGTCGCCTGACTAGCTTATTAGACACCTCGTCAATGACCTGTTCAATATTAAAGCGACTGGCTCCGGCCGCGATCTCGGCGTGCATCACCACCAGCAGCAAAAGATCACCGAGTTCCTCGCGGAAATGTGCATCGTCCTGCCCGCGCGCTGCCTCGGCCACTTCGTACGCCTCCTCGATTAGCGCCGGGAGTAATGACTCGTTCGTTTGCTCACGATCCCACGGGCAACCACCGGGTGCGCGAAGTCTCGTGACGATGTCGCAGAGCTTCGCGAATTGCTCGGTGACTGGTTGCAGGTGATCAGCCATAACGGAACCCCTTCGAATGTACATCTTCAATGAGCACGGATTACACTGGAATCCAGTGCGACTTCTGCGCGATGGTGCGCTTCAAAAGCCGCACATTCGGTCGCAAAGCGATCGGACTGACGCTTGTGACGCCTCGGCCACTGATCGATGGCCATCAATTCGTCTCAGAATCGGCCTTGTGTCGCCTCGCGGATTGTCTGTAAACGAATCTGTTGCAGTTTTTTGTATTGGTCAGGTGAAAGAATCGCCTTCATCTGCGGATCGCTTTGCTGATGAATGGCCCTGAGCTGTTGCATTTTCTGCATTTTTGAAAGCGAATTATCGTTCTTAATTGCCTGCACTTTTGGTACTTCGGCAGCAAGAATCGGCAGCACTTTCTCCTTTTGCTGCGGCGTGAGATTGAGCTGTTGTGCCATTGCCTGGGCCTTCGACATTGCACCCGCCTTTTGCCCGAATGAAGTTGGTGCCAGCAGCGCGAGCAGGGCGATGGATACAGCCGAGATAACAAACGTGTAGTTCTTCATATTTTTTCCTTTGCTTTGCTGCGCATCGTGGTGACGTCGCTTGAGTAAGTCAAGATTTCTCTTGAAAACGTGTCCAAATCTTCTGCAGAAGCGGCACAACCACCACACCTGCGTCAGACACACAAAAACTTTGATATTCACACTCATCGCTCTACACCAATTGCCATTTCACTTCGTGCGAATTCCTTTTCGTTTCCCACAAACGGCGTCCACCAAGGAATGCATTTTCGTTTTGGCCGCGCACAATTCCGTTCGGTAACCGCCCGAACCGATGCACCAACCCACCACCGAGAACGACGTAATCGGCAATGAATGCTCGTCGCAATTGCGTGATCGCATAGAGGACTTGACGCTGCCATTTTTTGTTGCCGAACTTCTCCAGTCCAGGAATTCCCAGATCCTCCTCGATGATCTTTCCGTTCGGATATGGCAGGTCGCCTAACTCGAGGGACATCAGGTTCCTTTCCCAGACCAGCGCTGAGCCCAGCCCTGTACCGAGTCCGAGAAACAGCATCCGCCCTCTGCCGAGGTAACTGCCAAGCCCTTGCATGGCTGCATCGTTCACGACTCGCACCGGTATTCCGAGTGCCCGCGCAAAATTGAAATGGACCCAGCTTTTGCCAAGGTGCTTGGGGTTCCGGAGGATCCGTCCATTGCGCACCGGCGCCGGGAAACCAATTGATGCAACATCAAATTTCCAGCCGCAGACGGTCTCCTCAAATTTTGATACGAACTGTTTTGGCGTCATCCGCGGACCGGAGGCAAATTCGCGTTCGACGCGCTCGGACAACAGCAGTTTGACAAAGCTGCCGCCGATATCGACAACGAGAATTCTTCTCTTCATCGGTGCGTGCCCGCAGCAGAGGACGCGGCGTTATCGCCCGCGGCCGAACAATCGCCCCATGCCGCCCTTCGGTTCAGACTTCGCAGCGGTGCTGGCAGGCCAGCACTCTACTATCTGAAGCACGACGAAGCGGAACAGCAGTTGCCGGGCAGATTTCAAATCGAGCCGGAGGTTCTTCGCAATCTGTTGCACCGACCGGGCGCCATTGAACTGCGAGGCGAATTGCGCCTCATCCGAGGTCAGCTTCAACTTCTGAACGCGATCGAAACCTTCTCTTGAGTAAGCCGGAATTGAGGCCGGATCGAAGCCTGCAGGTAGGTCCGGGTGCTGGACAAGACGCAAAGTCTCCAGTGACCAGTCATCCACATCCGGATCGCCGGTGAGGTCGCCGAAACCGCTTAACAGCTCTGCATTCTTTTCAAACATGATCCACACGTTCGGCGCCGACCAAAGTTGCGAAAACAGCGTTTGGCCATAGTGCCGCATCAGATCGAACGCCGGCCGCCTCTCAATAGATTCGGTACGAGCAAGGGTTAACAGAAAAGGAGTGCTGTTTTCTTTCTG
Source organism: Verrucomicrobiota bacterium (assembly GCA_003218945.1). Lineage (GTDB taxonomy): Bacteria > Verrucomicrobiota > Verrucomicrobiia > Chthoniobacterales > UBA10450 > Udaeobacter. The sequence continues at coordinate 17,493 of QHPE01000153.1, forward strand.
CTGGTCGCGCGCATTGTTCACCATTTCTGGGTCCACCTCAGCGAGAATGGGCGGCGTCTCCGAACAATAAAGGTCCGGGTCCCGAGTTGTGGCCAGAACAATCTCGCCATCCCGCGCGAGAACGTCCACGGGTTCCTTGTCCCAGCACGCTCGCAGCAGCCCGGTCAGGTTCTCTTTTCCAATCGCTCGAACCGCAAGATTCAACGGAAACAGACTTGTACGACCGCAAAAATAAATATCAGCGGCCCCTGGCTCCTCGCGTTGCGTGGTTTCGGCGGCGGGAGGCTCCGAAACCGGCTCGGCCCAATCAGAAGCGGGGGTTGATATGCGCCACCAATCGTCCGATTGGAAAGCTTCGGCACCCGCGGCCGGCTCCAGTGCAGGCTCCTCCTCGTGCCGAACGGGTGACCGGTCGATCTGTTCGCGTTCTTCGCTGTTGGAAGGTTCCATCACGCGTTATGTCAGCTTGGATTTGCCGCCTATTCTCGGTGTAAGTCTTCTACGGTCTAAGCAAACCCCATATCAAGGCTGTATCAAGAAGCCAATCTTCGCAACGGAGAACTGTTACCCCCTATTGTGAAAAGCGGCGCGACAAGTCGCGTCTGCTCATCTTGCCGCGCTCGTTCGTGGGAATTGCACCGACAATAAAAATTCGCTTCGGAACCTGCCAGGGGCTTAAGAAATCACGGCAAAATCGCAACAGATCGTTTTCGGTTGTCTGGGGTGAAGCCTGAACGCATGCCGCCACTTCCTCGTTCCGTAACCCTGCGCCTGTGGAACGGCCGAACACAACTGCCTGCCGCACGCCCTCAAAACGCAGCAACTGCGCTTCGATTTCCGCCGGATTCACCTTTTTCCCGGCGACGTTGATGACGTCCGAAACCCGACCAACGATTGTTAGCGCCGAGTTATGCTGAGCGAGCAGGTCATCCGGAACAAAAACACCGTTCCCAAGTTTCTGTTCGCCCCCCTCGGGAAAATAGCCGTCGCTCACCGCTGCGCTGCGAACTCGGATCTGGCTGGAGGATGCCGTTGGTTCGATAAATTCAATCTCCACGCGTTGCATCGGGCGGCCGACCAAACCGTCCTCGAATGTTGTGCCATCCCGGTCGTAGCAAATTCCACCGCATTCCGAAGCACCATAAAAGGAATGAATCGGCTGCTTGAATTTTTCGAAAAACTTTTTCGCCACAGCACCCGAAAGCGGAGCCCCGGCAGAAATGCACAGCCGAAGCTTTGGCAGGGCGGGCACATCGTCCAGATTGCAAAAGGCCTGATAAAAGACCGGCGTGCCGGGAAAAACCGTTGCGTGCGTCCGAGCAAGGTCGGCAAGAACGGCTCGCGGTGTTCTATCCCGGCTGACCACCATCGGCACACCGCGCGCGATCAAGGGCGTAAGCAAATTACTAAACCCATAGGAGTGCGAGACCGGGATCACGCCAAAATTCAGATCGCCATTGGAAATTCCCATCGTCTCGCAAATCTGATTGCAATCGGCTAGCAACTGATGTGCGCGAAATCGAACGGCGCGCGGAGCTGCCGTTGTGCCGGATGTAAGTTTCAGAAGCGACGGCGGATTGTCACCCCAATCCACTGTAGAGCCGTCAGTCGTCAGCCGAACGACCTTCAAGTCAGTTTCGCCGGAGACGTCCTCTCTTGCCGACGTTGCCGCGGATACGACAGCGGTTGCCTTGCAAATTTCCAACGCTGCATCGCGCTGTCGCTCGCTGATGGATTGGTCAAGCGGAAGAACGACGAGTTGCTTACGCAAAGATGCAATGAAGACCGACGGCCAATCCTGGTGATTGCCAATCTGCACCGCGACGACCGCGCCTGCGGTGAACATATCAATTTTCGTGTAGAAAGCGCGCGCCCCCTCTTCAACGTCACGAAAGCTGCGCGCGATCTTGCCCGTTGAATCGAATACAGCAGCATCATCACCTTTGCGCGAAACTGTGCGCTGCCACGCTGCCAGCAGTGGATCACGCGCTTTCATCGCTTGCCAAAACCGGTGTGCACGGATAGATTCCGCGCTCCATTTGAAGATGAAAGCAGGCATTCATCCAGAATACTACGAGACTGATATGGTATGCGCGTGCGGCGCGGTATATCACACGCGCTCCACCCGTCGCGATATTAAGATCGGCATTTGTGCCGCTTGTCATCCCTTTTTCACTGGCGAACAAAAATTTGTCGATACGGCTGGGCGCGTAGAGAAGTTCGCGCGGCGCTATGGCAGCACCAAAGCCGCCCGTGCCGACAAAAAAGCTTAGCTTAACTGGGCTGTAGCGGCTGTCTATGACTGCCGCCCTCCTTCGGCGTTCATAGAACGCCGCTACAGATGGACTTAAATTCCCTTATTCAACTCAAACGCGAACGCCTCGAACAACTCGAACGCGAAATTGCGGATCCGCGCCTGTTCGACAATCGTAAGCGCGCTGAGGAAATCATGCGCGAACGCGCGACTCTGACAGATTTGCTGGAAAAATGGCGCGAGCTCGAAGCGGCCCGCAAGCAATTAGATGACAACCGTGAACTGGCAACGTCGCGCGATGTTGAGATCGCAGCGATGGCCGACGATGAAATTCCGGAACTCGAAAGACGCGTCGTCGATCTTGAACGCGGCGTTCAGGTCGCCTTGCTGCCGACGGATCAAACCGAAGAGCGCGACGCAATCGTGGAAGTCCGCGCCGGAACAGGCGGGAACGAAGCGGCGATCTTCGCCGCCGATCTGTACCGCATGTATCATCGCTACGCGGAATCTGCCGGGCTGAAAACCGAAGACCTCGAGTCGAGTCCCTCTGAGCTTGGCGGATTCAAGGAAGTGATCTTCCGAGTTTCGGGCGAAGCAGTTTTTAGAAAGCTCCGTTATGAAAGCGGTGTGCATCGTGTTCAGCGCGTGCCTGCGACTGAAGCGCAAGGCCGCATTCATACGTCGACGGCCACTGTCGCGGTGTTGCCCGAAGCACAGGATGTGGATGTTGAATTGAGACCGGAAGACTTACGGATCGAAGTTTCCCGCGCGGGCGGTCCCGGCGGGCAGGGCGTGAACACCACTGACTCGGCGGTGCAGGTAATGCACATGCCGACCGGCATGATCGTGCGCTGCCAGGACGGTCGCAGTCAGATCAAAAACAAGGAACGCGCACTATCGATTTTGCGAGCGCGCTTGCTCGAGCGCAGGCAACGCGAGGAAGCGGAGAAATACAGCGCGCAACGCCGAGGGCAGATCGGCACCGGGGGGCGCGAAGAAAAAATTCGCACCTACAATTTTCCCCAGAACCGAGTGACTGACCATCGGATCGGACTGACCGTTTACAATTTAGATCAGGTAATGGACGGGAATCTCGGTGAGTTGATCCAGTCACTGCAAACCGCAGACGTGGCTGAGCGGTTGAAACAATCAGCCGTCGCCGCATGATAGGACAAATGTTCCGCTTTCCGCTAAGGCCCACTTGAGATAGCAACAGCGGTGAGCCTTGGAGGGGGGCCACGGCATTGTGATCAATGTGGAGCTCGGCGAAATTCGAGATCGCGCGGAGCGGGCAACCACTTGGAATCGTTGCTGTGCGCGGCCGACTATGGCTCAAATCGCGTGGCGAGCTGCTCGCGCTGTTTTTGCAACTCTTTCGGCACAATCCGGCCTAACGAATCGAAAAACCCCTTATGCGCCGCGATTTCTTTTTGCCATTCCTCGTGATCGAGCCCGAGGAGTTCGTCAACGGCATTGTGATCGATGTCCAGCTCTGCAAGATCCAGATCATGGGGACTGGGCAGCCAGCCTACAGGCGATTCGACCGCGCCACCGTTCCGTTCGCAGCGGTCGATGATCCACTTGAGCACGCGCATGTTTTCGCCAAAGCCCGGCCATAGGAATTTTCCGTCCGCGCCTTTGCGAAACCAATTCACGTTGAAGATGAGCGGCGGAGTGGTGAGGCGCTTTCCCATGTCCAACCAGTGCTGAAAATAATGGCCGATGTTGTATCCGCAGAACGGCAGCATCGCCATCGGATCGCGTCGCACTCGCCCAACCGCACCGGCGGCCGCAGCGGTTGTTTCCGAAGCCATCGTCGCGCCCAAATATACGCCATGGTTCCAATCGAACGCTTGATAAACCAGCGGCACGGTATCGCTGCGGCGGCCCCCGAAAATGATCGCGCTGATCGGGACGCCTTCGCCTTTCTCGATGTCGAAGTCGAGCGCGGGGTTGTTGCGTACTGGCGTGGTGAAGCGGCTGTTGGGGTGCGCCGCTTTTTCTTTTGATTCAGGCGTCCAATCATCTCCACGCCAATCAAGCGCATGCGCCGGCGGGGGACCATCTTTGCCCTCCCACCACACGTCACCATCGTCGGTGAGCGCCACGTTCGTGTAAATTGTGTCGTGCGCGATCGATCGCATCGCGTTGGGATTCGATTTGTAGCTCGTGCCCGGCACAACGCCGAAGTAACCGTTCTCCGGATTAACCGCGTACAACCGGCCATCGCGAATTCGCATCCAGGCGATGTCGTCACCGACCGTCGTTATTTTCCAGCCTTTGAAATGTGCGGGCGGGATAAGCATCGCGAAATTGGTCTTGCCGCATGCGCTGGGGAATGCGGCAGCTACGTAGTGCTTGCGACCTTCGGGAGATTCCACGCCGAGAATCAGCATGTGCTCGGCCATCCAGCCTTGTGTCCGCGCCAGATACGAACCGATCCGCAGAGCGAGACATTTTTTGCTCAACAAAACGTTGCCGCCGTAACCAGAACCAACTGAAATAATCGTGTTGTCCTGCGGGAAATGACAAATGAAGCGGCGCTCAGAATTGACATCCAGCAAGGAATGCACGCCGCGGTTCCACTCTGAATGCGGATCGTTGCCGAGCCGTTTGAGCGCGATCTCGCCCATGCGCGTCATGATTCTCATGCTAAGCACGACATACTTGGAATCGGTGATCTCGCATCCGACTTTGGTCAGGGGCGAATCCGCCGGGCCCATCATGTAGGGAATGACAAACATCGTGCGGCCGTGCATAGCGCCCTTTAATAGCCGCCGCAGTTTCGCATACGTCTCTCGCGGCTCAGACCAATTGTTTGTCGGGCCGGCTTCCTCTTTTGTTGGCGTGCAGACAATTGTGAATTGCTCCACGCGAGCGACATCGTTTGGATCGGAGCGATGCAGATAGCAGCGAGGAACCTTCTTTTGGTTCAGCTCGATGAGGACGTTCTGCTTCATGGATTCAGCGATCAGAAACTCGTTCTCGCGGTCCGAGCCGTCGCACCAGAAAATATTTTCGGGTTCAGTCAGAGCGGCGATCTCGTTCACCCAATCGAGCACGGCCGCATTGCCGGGCTTTGCGTCACCGATCCCTTTGGGCGGGAAAATGGCGGGCGCGAGATTTTTCATCGACGGAAAACGTCCACTTTAACCACGAACGCTGGCTTCGCCACGTTGAATCATTGAACTATTGACCCGTCAAAGCGGCGTTACTTTGTGCTATTAACGCTGGAACGAATCACTGTTCGGTGGTCGTTTCACTTGCGCAAGCACACTGCGCAGCATTAATTGAAACTATGTTCGGGGTGACCACGTCCGATGATTATCGGCCGGTTGCGTGGATGGGTCGCTATCCTGTCGATGTGACCACGATGCTGGTCGGGGTCCACGTGGTCTGTGCAGTCCTGGCCTGCATCGTGACTGCAATTCCTGGCCTCGCCGGTACGCTCACATACTTTGTTTTCGACAGCGCACGTATCTGGGACGGGCTGCAGGTATGGCGACTCGGCACGTATGCATTCGTGCATTTCCCGTCATCGCTGCTGTGGTTTGCCATCGAGATGTATCTGCTATTCGTCTTCGGGCGAGAAGTGGAACGTTTTCTCGGCCGGCGCGCGTACATCTTTCTTTATCTGATTCTGCTGCTTACGCCGCCGATACTACTGACGGTGTGGGGACTTTGGGAGCGATCTTTACTTGCCGGTTCGCCGGCGTTGCACTTTGGAGTTTTCGTTGCCTTCGCCACGATTTATCCGCACGTCGAATTGTTGCTGCGGATCCAGGCCAAGTGGATCGCCCTAATTCTCGCCGCTGTTTACACGTTTCAACTGCTCGCCTATCACGCCTGGAGCGATTTGGTCGTGGTCTGGACGAGTATTGGCGCCGCCTTCCTTTTTGTTGAATTAAATGGCGCCGGCCCGGAGCTCGTTTGGTGGAACGCGTTGAAAACGCGATTCGCTCCGCGCCCGAAATACCATGTTGTTCCCAGGCCGCAACCGCGTGCCAGCGGTGGCCGGACGGAACCGGATGACGCTCAAGCCTCGATTGATCCTATCCTCGACAAGATTTCCAAGTTCGGAATTGGAAGCCTGACGGCCAGCGAGCGGCGGCAGTTGAATCGAGAGCGCGAACGCTTGTTAAAAAATTCGCAGTAATCTCCTGTAGTGGCAGCCGTTTCGGCTGCTTGATCTCTCCGAAACGCGGACGGCACGCCTGCCTTTACGTTTTATTGTCTTTAATCCGCGCTTCGATGATCTCGCATAGCACATGAATCAGAAGCTGGTGCGCTTCCTGGATCCTGGCTGTTGAGTCGTTTTTAACTAAAAGGTCGACATCTGCCATGCCCTTTGTCGATCCCCCATCGCGCCCGAGGAACGCGATGGTTTTCAGTTCGCGCGCTCTCGCTTCTTCCAAAGCGAGAAGGACATTTTTGGAGTTGCCGGAAGTTGTGAAACAAATGAGCACATCGCCCGGCTGGCCGAATGCCTCCACCTGACGCGCGAAAATTTTGTCGAATCCATAATCGTTTCCGCCGGCGGTGAGAATTCCGCTATCACTTGCAAGACAAATCGCCGGAAGCGCTCGCCGGTCCTTGGTAAAACGCACCACGAGCTCCGTTGCAAAGTGGGATGCATCGGCCGCGCTGCCGCCATTCCCGCACATGAGCAACTTGTTTCCCGTGTGAAAACACTCGCTTATCAGATCCGCGGCTCTGCTGACCTGCGGCTCAAGATCTTTCAACGATTCCAGCACCCGGACTGAGTCATTAATCGCTCGGTTTAGGTTTGAAGAAGAGTTGTGACTCATGACAAAGAGATGGTCGCGATAGAGGGTTCGAACCTGTGACTTGTATGGTCAAGCGAAATCTGCCAGTGACGACTAGCTAGTTTAGGCCCGTTTCAAATATGCTCGGCCGAACCCGGTCTTGAGTTGCTTCTCGCGCATGCGCGCACAAGACTCGGGCCGGAAAGCTTCGTAATAGTGCAAGGTAACAGGCAATCGGTAAGCCGTCGCTGGAACCCGTCCGGCGTGGTGCTGAGCGACTCTTTTTCGTAAATCAACCGTGGAGCGCGATGTACAAATTCCCATCAGCGCATCTCAGCACATATGTGTAAAACATCGGGCGCAAGGGCAATGCGCGGTAGAGGGTTCGAACCTCTGACCCCTACCGTGTCAAGGTAGTGCTCTACCACTGAGCTAACCGCGCACTCGGATCAGAAGTGATAAGTGACCGTTGATCGATAATGAGTCAAGCCATACGAGTCTCGCCACAACCAGAGATCGCAGGTCACATCAATACTAGACAACCGGAACGGCTCAGGCGAACATTTCGACTCCCGTGAGCACATTATTTTTCAAGCGTTTCCTGAAACGTCCATTCCAGATCGCGTCGATTGTGCCCAGCTCCAAAGCGTTGGTGGAACGCGTCGCAAGCAAAATGGACTTTTCCAAGCCGCGGGTGATCGCGGAATACGGCCCCGGCGAAGGCGTGCATTCCCGTGAGATTGCGCGACGGATGACCCCTGGTTCGCATTTGCTCTTGTTTGAACTCGACGCGGCGCTCGCGCGAGCACTAGAACGCCAATTTGCAGCCGATCGGCGTGTTCACGTGATCCATGGTGATGCGGCATCGTTGCCATTCGAGCTGAAACGCCACGGGTTCACTTCGTGTGATTACATTCTCTCCGGCATCCCGTTCAGCATTCTTAAGATCGAGAAGAAACGCGCGCTGCTGCGAAAAACGTACGACGCTCTTACGGAGGGAGGCAAGTTCATCATTTACCAGGTCACCAACGAATTGAGGCAGCACGCCACCGTTTTCCAGAGCGCCGAATCGGAATATTTCCTGCAGAATATCCCGCCAATGTTCATCACGGTTTTTCACAAAACCTCTTTGATGCAAGTCAGTGGACGCATTTCCACGCAGCGGAAAGGCCGTTCCCGATTGGCCGGGGTTGGCGCAGAACGTCCGGCATGAGGGAAAAATCGGGTCGAATCGAAAAAGATTCGATGGGCGAGATGACCGTGCCCGCGGATGCGCTCCACGGTGCGTCCACGCACCGCGCGGTTCTGAATTTTCCTGTGAGCGGTTATCGCTTTTCGCGGCCATTCATTCGAGCGCTGGGTCTAATCAAGTGGGCGGCCGCCCAGGCAAACCACGATCTTGGTTTGCTCGATTCCGAGCGTGCGGCGCTGATCGTGCAGGCCGCCGAAGAAGTTTCCGAAGGAAAACTCGATGAACATTTTCCTCTCGACATTTTTCAGACCGGCTCTGGTACGAGTACAAATACCAATGCCAATGAAGTAATCGCAAATCGATCCGCGCAATTGGCAGGCAAGCCCATCGGTTCGCACGATCCGGTGCATCCGAACGATCACGTGAACATGGGCCAGTCGAGCAACGATGTGATTCCTTCAGCGATCCATATCAGCGCTGCGGAATTGTTGAAGAACGATCTGGTCCCAGCTCTGGAAAAATTACACGCCGCGCTTGAAACAAAAGCGAAGGAATTTTGGCACATCATCAAGATCGGTCGGACGCATTTGATGGACGCGACACCGATTCGGCTGGGCCAGGAATTCTCCGGATACGCGCAGCAGGTTGCGTATGGGAAGGCGCGTGCGGAGAAAGCTATCGAAGCTTTGCGCGAGGTCGCACTGGGCGGAACCGCAGTCGGCACTGGTTTGAATCGCCATCTCGATTTTCCCAAGAAAGTCCTGCACCACATCGAACAGCGCACCGGGATCGCATTTTATGAGGCGAAAAATCATTTTGAAGCCCAGGGCGGCAAGGACGCAGTTGTCGAAGCGAGCGGACATCTAAAAACAATCGCTGTGACTCTCTTCAAAATCGCCAACGACATTCGCTGGCTCGGGAGCGGACCGCGATGCGGCATTGGCGAAATTCGATTGCCCGCCACGCAACCGGGCAGCTCGATCATGCCTGGGAAAGTAAACCCGGTCATGAGCGAGTCGCTCATGATGGTGTGCGCACAAGTCATCGGCAACGATGTGACCATCAGCTGGGCCGGTGCGAACGGGAACTTCGAACTGAACGTGATGATGCCGATAATGGCGCACGACCTTTTGGAATCCATCCGATTGCTGGCCAACGCAGTCGATATTTTCTGTGAGAAATGTGTCAGCGGCATCGTGGCCGATGAAGAGCGCTGCCGCGAGCTGGTGGAGCTTTCGATGGCAATGGTGACCAGCCTCTCGCCAAAGATCGGTTACGATCGTGCTGCGGAAATTGCCAAAGAAAGCGCAAAGACCGGACGAACGGTCCGCCAGATTGCGCGAGAAGGAAAAGTTTTGGCCGACGAAGAACTCGAGCGCGCGCTCGATCCGATCAAAATGACTGAGCCGGGCGGAAGCGCCACGGAGTAATGGATTGGTGAGGATTTCGATTGCGTAGTCGGCCGGTTAATACGATTCAACGGTTTAAGCGTTTAACGTCGGCGAAGCCATGGTTGCTAAACTCGAAGGGCCGCAGTTTTCAGGCGGCGCAAACATCGCCATCAAGTGCCCAAGTCACACCTACGAGCAGACTGTGGCTTTTTATCGGGACACGCTCGGATTGCCTTTGATCGAAGAGGAAAAAGACGGCTGCATTTTTCAGTTCGGTCCGAACCGGCTTTGGATCGATAGCGTGCCAAACTTGAGTCATCCCGATGTCTGGCTCGAGTTGGAGACGAATGACACGGAAGCGGCCGCCTCATTCTTGAAGATTCATGGCGTCTTGCGGCGGGACGAAGTTGAGCAATTGCGCGAAGATTTTAACGGCTTCTTCATCTCTGCGCCGAACGGCGTGATCCATCTCGTTGTGGGACCGGAGGAAGTGTAGGCGAGACATGGCAGATTACATTCTGACGATCGTTGAACAGGTGGGGCTGATGCTCGCCGAGTTGGCTCGGCTCAAAAGCGGTGAGAAGCCAGCGGGCATTAGCGTGCTCTGCCTGCGCGAGACTGGGTTGCCGCTTGATGTTGTGAAGCATTCCTCTCCGGAAACGATCCTACAATTGCTGAAGACCGGCGGTGGTACGCAATACGCCCGGGCGGTGTTGTTGGCCGAATTACTCATGCAAGATGCAGACCTCAGCGACGCCGCCGGCAAAAAGCGGGAGGCGATCATTGGTCGCGCCCAGGCAGCGGCGCTGCTTGAGCACAGCATTGATCAGCTTTCACCAGAAGAACAAGCAATCTATCGACCAAAGCTTGAGGCGCTGACTTCCGATCTTGAGCGCATTTCGCGCTAGTGAGGGTAGAATTCGCGCGCGAACACAAGAACGGTTCCCGTCATGTTGAAGGGAGCGCTGCAACGAAATGCGAAGCATGAGGCCAGGCTTACAAACATCTCTGACTATTTGATTGCGGCAGATGATTCAAGAATGATCAGAGATTGAAAGCCTGGCCTCGCGGACTTCGTTCGCTACGTTGCAGCTTCGCTTCGCTCAGAATGACAAAAGGGCATCCTGCTTCGAGACTCTCAACGCATTAACGACCTCAGCCACCGCAGCCGCGCCAGCGTCCCACCCATGTGCTCCAGCCGTAAAACCCAAGCGGCTCCAAGAGACCTGCCGCGACTAGCGCATCAACGTCGGCGCGGCTTGATGTGATTTTTTCGTTAGCGTCAATCCCATAGCAATCGTCGATCACCATCCAAGCTCCCTCGATAAATTTGTCGCGATAGCAATCGATGTCTCTGCGCTTGGCTGCATCAGCATCGAGAATTAACAGGCCTACTTGATCCGAACCGAGCACTCGATGGACAGTGGCCACCGTTTCCGGTTTGAACGAGTGGCCCTTGATTAAAGTGACGAGATCCGTCACGCGTTCCCTGGTGAGATTGCGTTCCAAGTCGCGCAGGATGTTGCGCGTCCCGAGCCGCTTATGTTTTACACTACCACCAGGTTCGATTGCGATCAGTCTCTTGTTCTGACCTGAATCACGAATACCGAAGGCCGTGGCAATGGTTGCACCGCCAACAAACGCGCCGATCTCGAGAATCGCACCGGAGCAAATTCTTGCGAAGTGGTAAATCAAAATCAACACGTCCAGGTGGAGCATGGAATACCGGTCGCGGACCTTCATTAGCTCCGAGTGAATCGGTTCGTGCCGATAGGTCATCAGCCTGTGCATCAGATCGAGGCACTCGCCGTAGCCACCATCTCGCGTGATCATCTCTGTAGCGGCGGTCTGTGACCGCCGAATCTTATTTTCCCGAGCGATATTCTAGCGCGAAAACCTCTCCCACGTACGGCTAATCCTCAGCTTGCTACAAGTCCTCCCCGCACGGGATTCTCGCGCTCGTAGAGCCGCCGCTACAGTAGGTCGCCTTCACGGCTTTCGTTTTCTGATGGGACTTCGCGTCGCAGCAGGTAAGCTCCCCGGCGTGAACGTCGAACTAGGTGGGGCGGGGCTGGAAAGACGAAATGCAAATGTCGCCGACGGTGACGGAGAAGGTGTTCCTGACGGAGTTGACGAAGCGGACGGCGACGGACTCGGCGTCGGGCTGGGAGTTGGCGAAGGAATAACATTTTCCCAGCGATGCAACGGCACGCTCGCGCCACCAATTTCTTTCGTGAGCGTTTCGCAGTGGGCGTGAATTCTTTCCAAGTCAGGCGGACCAAAGGGCTTTTCTGCCGTTTCGGGGAAAATGATGTAAGTCACTTTCAAGTCGCTCACCGGACGGTTGTACGCGGTTGAAAGCGCGTTGAGCTCTCTTGCGATTCGCAGCGAGGCCTCACCGACCTTGTCATTCGGACCGACGTCTCCGACGATCACCGGATAAATCGCGTCCCCGTAAACCACGAGCGCGTAATCGCCGGGTTCGACCGGTACAGGGCCGCGGGTAAACGCGCCCGGCACCACGATGAACGGATCGGTCGCGCCGATCAGGAAACTGAACTTCTTCAGTGTGCTAACTTCGCCGCGCAAATCCGCAATCGCATTGCGCAGTTCGCGCTTTCGTGCGGGATTCGTAGTCGCGAGCGCGTACTCATCTTCTGCGCGTTTCAATCGCTCTTCGGTTCCGGCGAGATACGGGTTGGGCGCGTCAGTCTTCTTTCGCCAACGATAACTGGTGGCCGGCTTGAAATTCGCGGGCGCACCGGTCCCGGCAGACAAGCGGTCGGAATCGGAGCCGTCGGCGTCCACATCCATGTCGGCCTGGAGCAGAAGCGCTTTTCGATGAGTCTGCGGATACTGAAGCTGGAGAACGGTTTGGCAATCAAAAAAGTTGTGCCGCGACAAAAGTAGATCGAGACGGCCAAGGTTCTCACGCAGCATTCTGACTTTTGTGTCGTAAAGCTGCGCGAACAGCGGCGAAACCGAATCGGCGGAAATCATCGACGCCAAACCGGGAAACAGCGTCGGCAGTTGCGGACTGACTTTGGCCAGTTCCTCAACTGTTTTGTTCGGCGAAGGCACACGCGCCAGCAGCTTGAGATCGAGCACGTAACTGTCCGGCACAGTGCGTTCGGTCGCAGCATCCGCTCCGGCGATCGTCTCCACCGTGGAGTGAAGGGTAATTCCGTTGAACAGTTTTGCCGTGTCCAATTTCCCCGTGATCACCGGTGGCCGCGTCGCCGTCGGTTCCGGTGTAGGCGTGCCCAATACTTCCGCGGGCGCGAAGTGTTGCAGCCGCTCAAGGGAGATCCAACGATACACAATCGCAGCAAAAAGCGCACCGACCAAAAGCAGCACGAGTCGCCGCCATGTCCGAAGGCGATTTTTTCCCACGCGACTACTTTCTCACCCAGACGACAATGGCTGCAACAATCCCGATGATGCTCAGCACCGACATCATGCCTGCGGGCATGACTGTTCCGGTGCGCAGAAACTTGGGACCAAAATACCCGAGCAACAGTAGTGAAACGATCAACGCAGTTCCGAGTCCCCATGCCTGATGCGCAGGCAAAAGGAATGCCGCTACTAACAGCAAAACCCCTGTGATTGCACCCGCGATCACCGAGGCCGCGCTGCCGGCCTTGATGTACCCGACAATGCCGCCGGCGATCGTTAGCAGGCCAAAAATAACAAAATAAATTTTCGCCGCTTCCATAGTGCCACGCGCCAGGATTGGTAAGCCAACGGATCGCCGCTGTCCAGCTAGAGTATGGACGGGCGCATTGGGGGCCTCGGCCTGCCGGGATCCCCGATCCTCGTCTGTAGTCGTAGCTGACCGCAGGCGGCGGCAATGTCGTGGCCCTTCTCGCGGCGCAGGGTTGCGATCACACCATGTTCCCGCAGGATGGATTGAAATCTTTCCTGCCGGGCGCGCGAGGGGCGCGACCATTCCAGGCCTTCGACGGTATTGTATGGAATGAGATTGATCTTGGCCGACAGACGCCGCGCGATCTTGGCCAGCTCGCCGGCCTGCTCGTCGGTGTCGTTGACGCCGGCGATAAGGATGTACTCGAACGTCATTCTTCCTTTTTTCGCGACGTAGTAATCACAAGCTTCGAGTAAGACTTTTAGTGGATACTTGCGATTAACCGGCATGATCCGACCGCGCACTTCGTCGGTTGCGCCATGTAGCGAAAGGGCGAGGCGAAACTGCGTGATGTCGTTGGCCAGCTCGCGAATTTGCGGCGCGAGTCCGCTTGTCGAGATGGTGATGTGGCGGGCGCCGATGCCGAGACCCCATGGTGCATTGATGATTCGAATCGCACGCAGAAGATTTTTCAGGTTGGCGAGCGGCTCACCCATACCCATGAAGACGACGTTATCCATCTTTTCTCCGCTCTTCTCTTCGACGGCGATGAGCTGTTGCACCATCTCGCCTGCATCGAGATTGCGCGTCCAGCCGTCCAGTCCGCTCGCGCAAAATTTGCAGCCATAAGCGCAGCCGACCTGGCTGGAGACGCAAACAGTTCGGCGATCTGAGGGCTGGCCATAAAGGGCAGGCGACGCTGGAATGAGGACCGACTCGATCAGGTTTTGGTCGCGTAAGCGGAAAAGGAATTTCTGCGTCGTGTCTTTCGAGCCAAGAACGCGGACGACCTCGATCTTCGGCGTGTCAAATTCCGCTGTGAGCTGAGCCCGCAACTCGTTAGGCAAATCCGTCATCGCGTCGAAGGAGGCGACGCGCTTTTTGTAGATCCAGTCGGTAATCTGCTTCGCGCGATAGGAAGGCGCTCCGCGCTTTTGCAGAAAATCCGTCAGTTCTTCCCAAACGATTCCGGTGAGCGAGGGCTTCACGCGAGAAGTCTACCGTGTCGGATGCCAGATGTCAGATATCGGAGGTCACATGTCAGAGGTTTGAGGTTTAATGTTCGATGTGAAGTCCGACTCGCTCCATTCATCGTTCATCCATCTACTTCACTCAGCATTGCGGAATTGATTTTCTGGACGATAGTGGGGGGTCTTCGAAGCCAGAAGACGAAGGAGGAAGGTCAAACTCCGGTGCGCGCCAGGGTCGGTGCGACGTTGGTGCTGCATAGAAGTCAGAAGCAATTATTATGAACGCCGAACTCGTTAACGCCGCCTCCAAAGTAATCACTAATCAGCAAATTCTCGTGAACATGGTCTCACGCCGCGTGCGACAGCTGACGCTCGGTCATCGTCCGCTGGTGGAACATGCTCCGGGACTCCGTGAAGCCGATATCGCGTTAACCGAGATTGCTAACGGAAAGCTGACGTTCGAGTCGACCTTCGGTCAGAATGGAACCGCTGAGCCTACCGCGAAGGTCGTGCTGTTCCCCGCCATCACGTCGGGCAAAAAAGCTAAAAAAGCTGCTTAAACGAAGATTGGCTCCTGAACGCTGGCCCTCTTTTCGTTGGAGGAGGCGTCCAAATGTCAACGATTGCACGAAGTGTCGTTGCGTGATCGACGCCGTGTAAAGGCGTTTGCCTCAGGGGGCTGGGCGGAATTCCAGAAAGCGCCTGAATAGATCGCGGACATTCAACGACTAAACACTATTAATATGAAAAAACTTACTAGTTTACTGATAGGCTTTTCACTGGCATGGGCTGGAGCCGCATTGGCACAACAGCCAGTCGAACAGCAGTCACCATCAAAGGGCAAGCACGCCCCGGAAAAAACGCACGCGACGCAAGCACAACCCGGCGCGAACGCGGCGAAGCCTCAGGAGAGGCCAACGAAGCAAACCGGAGCGATGAAGGAACGTGGCGCGGCGAATGAGCGCGCGGCGACGAATCAACTTGGCGCGGAAAAGAGCAAAAAAACTCACGCAGGCCATGAATCTGCTAACGCCCCAGAAACGAACCTGCCCACTAAATCGACCGGTGAAACCACGAATGAGCCCGGCGCTGGAAAAGGCCGGAAGACTCGTGCGCAGGAGGAATCTGCAAACGCTCCCGAGACGGGAACGGATGTTTCAGGTCGTGCGGCGGAAATGCCGGCGCATCGCGGGAAGCAGCAGGTTGAGGAGCGGAAACAAGGCGTGAAGCAGCCTATGACTGAACCCGGTACAGCTCCGCCAGCCGCCCAACAAAACAGGCGAGCCATAGGGATGGGCGCGGTGAAGAAGCCGGACCCGCAGCAGGTGCAGCAGGTCAAATCGCAGCACGCGACCTTCCGTGCACAGCCAAAGCCGCAGCAGGTCCCGGCGGTTACTTTCAACCAGAACTATCGGGTCGAAGGAAGTGATCGCTGGCAGGGTGCGCAATACGAAGTATTCCGTTCGTATCATCCGGAATGGCACGATCAGGGCTGGTATCGAGCGCATTACCCTCGTGTGGAACTGATCGGTGGCGGTTATTATTACTTTAACAATGGCTATTGGTATCCGGCGTGGGGTTACAGCCCTTCAGCGCAATATTATGCCTACGATGGACCGATTTATGTGGGTCAACGTGCTGTACCGCCGGACCAGGTGATCGCGGATACCCAAGCCTTGTTGCAGCAAATGGGCTATTACAAAGGTGAGGTAGATGGATTGCTCGGGCCGTTGACTCGGGAGGCACTCGCCGGCTATCAGGCGGACCAGGGACTCACCACGACGGAGGCAATCGATGAGCCGACACTCGATTCCCTCGGATTGGCTTAACGCAAGCTATCTGGAACAAAAGCCGCCGGGTGCACAATGCCTCGGCGGCTTTTCTGTTTCAGCGCTGAGAGTTGTTGATCGAAAGCTATTTGACGTCACACATTTGATGTTCGCAACGGCGAATGGAGCCGCAGAGATGCGAGCGACATAGATGGGCAAAGCCGCGAGGCCGAAACGAGCGTGAACGAGTAGGTCAATCCGTCCGGTGGCCGACGTGTCATGTGCGAGGGAGTTGCAGCCGGCTCGGCTGCCGCTACAGATGCAGACGATGCCGGAAATGGATATTCTGTCGCCCAGCCAACGCATTCGCGGTGTGCTGGCGCCTGTGGCGATGCCGTTCAAGGCGGATCTTTCGCCTGACAGCGAACGGTTCGTCGCGCATTGCCGATGGTTGCTTTCGCAGAATTGCGGGCTCGCGCCGTTCGGCACGACCAGCGAGGCGAACTCGATGTCAGCCGAGGAGCGAATGACGTTGCTCGATTCGCTGGTCGGGGCCGGGATCGATCCGTTGCGAATGATGCCGGGAACCGGTTGCTGCTCGATCGTTGAGACGGTCGAGCTCACGGCGCATGCGATAAAGCACGGCTGCGCTGGTATGCTGATGCTGCCGCCGTTTTATTACAAGATCGTCAGCGAAGAAGGTCTCTACCGTCACTTCAGCGAAGTGGTGCAACGCGTCGGCGATGCGCGTCTGCGAATTTACCTCTACCATATTCCGCCGGTGGCGATTGTCGGTATCACACCAAAATTGGTCGAGCGTCTCCTGAAAGCTTATCCGACCGCGATCGCCGGGATGAAAGACAGCTCTGGCGATTGGAATAACACCAAAACCTTTCTCGACGCGTTTGCAGAAACCGCCAGTGCAGCTCGCACCTTCGATGTTTTCGTGGGCAGCGAATCGTTCCTGCTCGCCAATATCCGGAATGGAGGTGCCGGTACAATTTCCGCGACCGCCAACGTGAATGCCGCGGCGATTTACCAGTTGTATGCACGGTGGAACACCACGGATGACCCGGATTACTCGGATCGACAGCAATCAAAGTTAAATCCGCTGCGCGATGTGTTCGCACGGACGTCGTGGCCGTCGATGATTGCAGCGTTAAAGCAGGCAATTGCGATCTACAGGAATGATCCGGAATGGACCAGGGTGCGACCGCCGCTCGTCGAGCTCACGACAGAGCAGGCAAAGCTGCTCGCCGACCAATTGAGGACGATCGAGTTCGCAATGCAGGGAATCGGAATAAACGCTGCTGTGTGACACTTCGCCGATCGTCACCTTTAGAGCAGACCCAAGTACACCAATTTGAAGGCGCAGCGCGAAGCGCTATTTGCTCAACCGCTTCTTGCTTGAGCCAAATATCAGAGCTTTTCCTGATACACGGCAGGAGTATTAACTAGCAACAGGGAGGCTATGAACTGGGTCACCGTTATTTGGTCTATCTTGATTGGGGCTTGCGCGGCGATGGCTCTGCCGAGTCTCTTTCTTGGCATCCGGCAAGGTTGGCCAGTGGATCTGTTTTTCGGTCGAGTCGCTGTCGGAACACTAGGGCTCGCTGTTGGAGAGTTAGCCCTGATGCATGCAACGCTGCCTGATCAGTATGGGGTTGTGCAAATGGACTTGGGACCAGCAATTTTTCTCATCGTCGTCCGGGAAATTCCTGAGGCAACAAGCAAGCTGCTCGTTTTTTTGAGCGGCACACACACAAAGCGGAGGACATGAAGCAGCGTCTTAATAGCGTACTCAGCCGAGCGTCGTCAAAAAGTGCGGAGGACCCTCGTCATTCGAGCCTGCCCTTGCCTGAAGAAAGGATATTCGCCAGGGGGCAGACACTGTGAAACAGAAGCGAATTCTGATTGGACTTACAGTGGTCACTACACTGATTTCCTCAGGTGACTTCGCGTGGAGTACCGATGCCGGAACAAGTTTATCCCTGCAGTTGCCTGACCAGCTAATCTATGGAGCTATCAGCGAATCGGCTCCGGCACCAACTGACGCCGACACTCAGGCCTATAGACTGGCCAAACAAGTTGTTAACCCGGTGTCCTGGCTCTTGAGCGTGCCGTTTCAGGCAAATGAGGATTTTGGCTATGGCCCGTCACACAACGGTTATAAGTTCACGCTTAACATTCAGCCGATCATTCCCATCTCTATCAGCAGAGATTGGAACCTGATTCTGCGCACAATCGTGCCTGTTGTTTCGCAGCACGATCTCTTTTACGTCGAAAACGTACCCAAAGCGGCGCCGATTAATCCGCAGAATCGTTCGCAGGACGGTCTTAGCGATACGCTTCAGAGCTTTTTCTTTTCTCCGAAGAACGCCGGGCCTTTTGGAGTTGTCTGGGGTATGGGACCGGCGCTTCTTTATCCGACCGGAACGCATCCATTTCTCGGCACTGGGACTTTGTCCATGGGGCCTACACTAGTGTTCTTGAAGCAGACGCACGGATGGACCACGGGGCTTCTAATGAACCAGCTCTGGTCAGTGCTAATCGAAGAGGATCGCAAAAGTGTGAGTCAATTGTTTCTTCAGCCATTTCTGGCGTACACAACGAAGACGTATACGAATTTTATTCTGAGTTCCGAATCGACTGCCAACTGGAACAGCACGTCAATCAACGGCAAGTGGACTGTGCCTCTGATCTTCCAAGTTGGGCAGATCTTGAAAGTAGGAAAACAGCGAATCAACATCCAAGTCGGTGGCAAGTACTACGTCGATTCTCCGCGGTATGGTCCGGACTGGGGTGTGCGCTTTCAATTGACGCTGCTCTATCCAACGGCCAGACAGCCTGGCGGCCGGGAGAGGAGCCGGGTTCGTGAAGTAACTATCAACTGACGAAGGAATGTCATCGCTAGTGTGAATTGCGTCGCTTCCCGATGCGATCTTCGCACACAAAAAACCCGACTTTTGTTTCTGTGCGCGTCACCAATACCTACGCGGGTCATCGGCACGACGCGCAACGCAAAGAGTCGATGGCGTGTATCTGCTTGCTGCTCCTGCTATGAGTGGAATATCCCGGTCAAAAGTTAGAGTCGACAAGAATCATTCCTATCGTGAGATAAGGTAACCTAAGTGCAAATCAGTATATTTTGATTTTCCGCTGACGTCATGAGTTGGGTCACCGTCATTTGGTCCGCCGGCGACGGAGCGTGCCTCACGCTGGCGCTGATGCATATCGTCGTCTGGTGGAAGGATCGAACGGCGCGAGCAAATCTGGCTTTTTCGGTAATGGCAATTGCCGTTGCCATTTTTGCCGCGTTCGAGTTGGCGTTGATGCGGGCGCAAACGCCCGAACAATTCGGCGAGATAGTACGCTGGTTACATGTTCCGGTGTGGGTGATGATCGTGTCGCTTGTCGGCTTTGTGCGTCTTTATTTGCGAGCGGGGCGGCGGTGGCTCGCGTGGACGGTCGTCGGTGCGCGAACGCTGTCGTTGATCCTCAATTTCACTTTCTGGCCAAATATCAATTATCGGGAAATAACCGCGCTGCGGCACATCCCATTCCTTGGAGAATCCGTTTCGGTTGCGGTGGGCGTGCCCAATCCATTGATGCTTGCCGCCCAGTTGAGCCTGCTGTTGCTCGTCATTTTTGTGGCAGATGCCACAATTACTGTATGGCGGCGAGGCGACCGGCGGCAGGCGGTGATAGTGGGCGGTAGCATTCTGCTGTTTGTTACAGTGGGAACGGCGGAAGGTATCTTGATTGTGTGGGGAATTATCTCCATGCCGGTGACGGTGAGCTTGTTTTATCAAGGTCTTGTCGCCGCGATGGCTTATGAGTTGAGCTATGATGTAATTCATGCGTCGACACTCGCGCGTAAGTTGCAGGCGACCGCGGCGGGTTTGCGCGACAGCGAGGAGCGCATGAGCCTGGCAGCGAATGCGGCTGGCCTTGTCATCTGGACTTGGGACATCCAACGCGATCAAGTCTGGCTTTCCGAGAAAGATCGCGCTCTTTTTGGTCTCTCTCAGCTTGAGAAGCTCAATGCTGAGCGCGTTCGAGCTGTTGTGCATCCGGAAGATCGTGATTTGGTGCGCCGGCTTGCGGAGAAATCACTGACAACCGATCAGGAGCTCAAGGCTGAGTATCGGGTAATGCTAGGCAATGGCAGCGTTCGCTGGGTCACCAGGCGCGGCCGCGTTGAATTCGACAGTCACGGCAAACCCACTTGGGAGCGCGGCGTTTTGATGGATATCACGGAGCTCAAACAGGCGGAGGAAAAATTCCGTCTGGCGGTGGAAGCTTCGCCGAGCGGCATCCTCCTTGTTAATCAGTGCGGGCAAATTATCCTGGTCAACTCACAAATAGAAAAGCTGTTTGGGTATCAGCGCGACAAGTTGATTGGGCGCCTCGTGGACGTTCTGGTGCCGGACCGGTTGGCCACTCATCATCCGGAACATCGGGCAAAGTTTTTCGCTGCCCCCACAGCGCGGGCAATGGGCGCAGGCCGGGAATTGTTTGCTCGCCGCAAGGACGGCAGCGAATTTCCAGTCGAAATTGGTTTGAATCCGATTCAGACGCCAAAAGGGCTTGTTGTTCTGGCGAATGTCGTCGATATCTCAGCGCGCCTGGCGGCGGAAGAGGGAACGCGGCGGAGTCGGGAGCAGGTCGAACTGCTCAGCCGCGTCAGCTTGCTTGGCGAGATGACTGCCTCTCTCGCGCACGAATTAAACCAACCGCTGGGAGCGATTGTGAACAACGCCACTGCCGCAACGCAATATCTCGAACAGGGCAGACTCAATCCCGAACAACTGCAGGATATTCTCACCGACGTCGTGCGAGATGCGCGCCGCGCCCACGACATCATGCGTAATGTGCGGAGTGCGATCAAAAAGGGCAGCGCGATTCGGGGCCAGATAAATCTTAATGACGTGGTGAAAACCATCACCCATATGGTCCAGCCGGACGCCGCCGCACAGTTGTGCAAGATGGAGATGTCTCTCGTGCGAGATTTGCCGGCAATTGAAGGCGATCCCATCCAAATTCAACAAGTGCTGATTAATCTCGTGCAGAATGCGTTCGATGCGATGCGTGACACGCCGCCGAGCCGCCGGATCGTGGAGATTGCGACGAATTACAATGGCGAAGGAACAATCTCCGTCGTTGTGCGCGACTATGGCTCCGGGATCTCCGAGACAGCCCGTGATCGGCTTTTCGAGCAATTCTTCACTACGAAGGAAGAAGGCCTCGGAATGGGTCTTGCCATCGTGCGCTCGATCGTCGAAGCGCATGGCGGAAGCATTTCAGCCGAAAACGCCGATGGAGGCGGAGCGCGTTTCCATTTTCGTCTGCCAATTAAAGAGGGAATGTCACAATGATCGCTTCTACTGGCGTAGTGTTCGTGATCGATGACGATCAATCGATGCGAAAAAGTCTGGAGCGATTGTTAGACGCGGCCTGCTACAAAGTGGAACTCTTCAAGTCTGCTTCCGAGTTTCTCTCGCGTTCAGCCCATGCCGGACCTTCGTGCGTGATTGTCGATGTGCAGATGCCCGAGCTGAACGGGATCGATTTTCAGAAAGCCCTGATCGACTGCAACCGCGAGGAGCAGCTTGTATTCATAACCGGCCACGGCGACGTCCCGATGTGCGCTAAAGCAATGAAGGCGGGCGCAGTCGACTTTCTCCCAAAGCCTTTCAAACCAAAGCAACTGCTGGAAAGCGTCGAACGCGCGCTGACTCGCTCAGCCGAACAGCGCCGCCGTGCGTCGGAGAAAAATCACGCGGGAGGCTTGCTTGAACAGCTAACGCCGCGCGAGTACGAAGTCATGCAGCTTGTAGCCACCGGAATGCTTAATAAACAAGTCGGCGGTGAGCTTGGAATGGCCGAAAAGACGGTCAAAACCCATCGCGCGCATGTGATGCAGAAGCTGCACATTACTTCGGTAGCTGAGCTTATGCGCGTTTTGCAAAAAGCTGAAGTGCCGCCGACCGTTAGACCCGGGACTAAGGTCTGATTGCGCCGCACTGCGTTGACACGCTAATAAAGAGGGATGCGTGACGCTGCGCCCGTTGTTTGCCTTG
>QHPE01000001.1 GCA_003218945.1 Verrucomicrobiota bacterium
TGATCCAGCAAGGACCAGTGAAAATGAAATTGGTTCTGACGCCGCAAACTCTG
The DNA here is from genome assembly GCA_003218945.1 of Verrucomicrobiota bacterium. Classification (GTDB taxonomy): domain Bacteria; phylum Verrucomicrobiota; class Verrucomicrobiia; order Chthoniobacterales; family UBA10450; genus Udaeobacter. Next base: position 54 of record QHPE01000001.1, read on the forward strand.
CCTGACGTCGAAAGCGCGAACGTCATTGCCGATATCAAAGGCAGCGAACATCCGGAGCAAATGGTCATCGTTTCCGGTCATTTGGATTCATGGGACCTCGGCACGGGCGCGATCGACGACGGCGCGGGGGTTGCAGTATCGATAGAAGCGGCAAATCTGATCCAAAAACTTCATCTGAAACCGAAGCGCACCATTCGCGTGATCGCATGGATGAATGAAGAGAATGGTGAGGCCGGATCGAAGCAGTACGCAAAGGATCACGAGAAACAGATCTCGAATCATTTCGCAGCAATGGAAACAGACTCCGGCGCTGGTCACCCTGTTGGTGTTAATATCAAAGCCAATCCGGAGGTGAAAAAGATGTTCGCGCCGGTTGCAAAAATCCTACAGGATTCAGGCGCAGGCATACTTGATCTCGTTGAACACTGCGGCGCAGACATCGAGTCGCTCGAGAAAGCCGGCGTGCCGGCTTTTAGTCCGATTCAAGACGGCCGTTTCTACTTCAACTATCACCACACGGCAGCCGACACTCTTGACAAAATTGTGCCGAAAGAATTGGCGGAAAATTCTGCTGTCATCGCAGTCGTTGCGTACGCGCTTGCGAACATGGAGCGGCCATTGCCGCGATAATGAGAGTAGCGCGAGCGTCCTCGCTTGCGCGTTCATAGCTGTCGCAAGCCAGAGGCATACGCTACTCTAATTGCGTTTCAAATTGCGGAATTCGTTGAGCACAAAATTCGCCAGCCGACGCCCGCGATTACGAGCAAATCGCCACGGTCCGGCATCGACGAAGTAAGTGAGCAGAATGCTGTCGCGCGTTTTCACCTCATCCCCAACGGGGTCGGCTGAATGCCATGTGTTGTCGGCCACGGCGAACGCGTAACCGGTATTGGGCGAAAACGGCATTTGCGCTTTCTTTGGTTTGCGTCCGTTAGGCAGCACCTCGTGAAAGATCGTGCCGATGTGCGGCGTGGAATTGTCCGCTGGCAGATAAAATTGGATCGTAATCCCTTTCCAAAGACTGTCCGTGTGTTTGAAGATACGATATCCGGGAATGTCACGTGTCAGGATCGGCACCGGATACATGTTCACCTTTGCAAAGTTTTCTCCGAATCGGCCTTTCAGCCCCGGCGCCAACCGTTGGACGAAAGCAGATTGCAACTCCTTCGACCGCAACACGCGACCGGCCGCATCCCAGACTGCACGTTTTCCTGGCGGTAAATGGCGGATGTATTCCGGAAAAAGATCGATCTTGGCGCGGGTCGGCTTTCTATCAGGCCTGCTGCTTCCCATTTTACTCTTGCCAGACATCGCACGGTAATCCTCGGCTATTGGCATCGCTTCAACCATCTGCGCATAGAAGTCGTCGGGGAAAATCCGGTCGAATCGCAAATGATAAAAAGGCGCGTCCTCCGCATGCGCCTGTCGTACTGAGTCGACTACGAATTGGATAAGATTTGCTACCGACTCGGATTTTTCCATCGATTGTCCTCCAGGGGCTAATTTAAGAATGTCATTTTGCTACGCAATGGATAACCCGGCTGCACTAGCCAGTATTTATGCCTAAGTATTCGCTACTGAAGAATGAGTGAAACAACTGAAAAGCGTTCGCTTCTGGCACGCATTGGTCGCTGGACAGCGGAACTGGTTCTCGTGTTTGTAGGGGTTTACGCGGCTTTTTGGTTGAATAATTATCAGCAGCACCGCCAGGATGCCGAGCGGCACGACCGAATCCTGGCTTCGCTTGAACAGGAACTACACAGGGGGATCGAGAGCGGAAAAACTGTCACCGCACAAGAGGAACAACGAGCGGGTGAGTTCCGACGCGCGGTTGCGGCCGGTGAGATGCCGCCGCTACGCCCATTTGTTTTTACGACCGACTACAGTCCGGGCGATATTGCCACAATGCTTCAATCCGGCGGCGTTGAATTACTTGATGTGAGAACGTTGAGCGCCTTGCGGGAACTTGAATCCGTCATTCGCTGGGGCCTTAGCGATATTCAGCGCTACCAGAAATTGAGCGACGAGTTGATCGTGCCGAATCTCGATCAGGACACTTCTTTCTTTTACGATCCCGCTACCAGAAAATTGCAGAAACGTTTCGAGTTTTATCCCCGGGCTCTAGAAGCAACGGTAAGATTTGCGCACGACCTGGACCGAACCAAAACCGGATTAGTCAACCAAATCCAGGCCGAACGACAACGGGGTCATTAAATATGAATGCAATATTCCGAACGTTCGTAATTCTTTCATCAGTCTTGGCTGCGAGAGTCGTGTCCGCAGCGGATTACCCGACGCCGACCGAAGGGGAGTACACGATTCGCGATTTCAAATTTCAATCTGGCGAAACATTGCCGGAGCTGCGTCTCCATTATCGAACACTGGGGGCATCGCAGAAGGATGCGCAGGGCAAAACCACCAATACCGTTCTCATCATGCACGGAACAACGGGCAGCGGCGCGCAATTTATTCGCCCGGAATTTGCCGGCGAACTGTTTGGTAAAGATCAGCCGCTTGATGCGGCGAAATACTTCATCGTGTTGCCGGATGGAATCGGTCACGGGAAATCGAGTAAGCCGAGTGACGGAATGCACGCGAAATTTCCGCATTACGGTTACCTCGATATGGTCGAGGCCGATTACCGTTTACTCACCGAGGGACTCGGAGTAAATCACGCCCGCCTCGTCATGGGAACCTCGATGGGCGGCATGCACACGTGGTTGTGGGGCGAACTGCACCCCGACTTTATGGATGCGCTTATGCCGCTGGCGTCTTTGCCCACGCAGATTTCGGGGCGCAACCGGGGTTGGCGTCGCATCATTATCGACGCCATCCGCAACGATCCCGTCTGGAACAGCGGCGAGTACAAAACCCAGCCGCCGAGCCTCCACACTGCGGCGCAAATACTCTGGTTCATGAGCAGCAACCCAGTGCTACGACAGAAGGAAGCACCCACGCTCGTGAAAACAGACGAAGCTCTCGACAAGTTCGTGGAGCAAATCGTCAAAGCCGACGATGCAAACGACGTGCTCTGCGCGGTCGAAGCGTCACGCGACTACGATCCCAGTCCGAACCTTGAAAAAATCCGTGCCCCGCTTCTCGCGATCAATTCCGCCGACGACCTTATCAATCCGCCTGAGCTCGGTATCCTCGAGCGCGAGATACAGCGCGTCCCGCACGGTCGCGCTGTTGTGATTCCCATGAGCGACAAAACGCGCGGCCACGGCAGCCACACGATCGCAGCGCTGTGGAAAGATGAGTTGATGAAGCTGCTCAGCGAATCGCAAGGCGGCCA
>QHPE01000015.1 GCA_003218945.1 Verrucomicrobiota bacterium
CCGTGAGCAATCGATGATCATTCCGAACTTGACCATCTCACGCGTGCCAAGCACGCCGTTGAGATGGGCCATAGCCTTGGAATCGGCGATGTGCGACCCGGTTGCGGCAGCGCGGCGCTCCGGATTCATGCCGGACAAATCTGCGATTGCCACGGGCACGTTGGTTAACACGCAATTTCCCATTGCGATGCTTTTCACCTCGCTGACGCCCTCTCTTTCCCAGGTTCGGCCAAACAATCCGCCGACGGTGGAATCGGTTTTTTCCACAGTGAGACCAAACGTGTTCACGCTGTTGCGATCGATCAGCGTGCTGGGCGATCCGGTATCAACCATCAGCGCGCCCGGATGATTGTTTATGGAAACCGCGACGAACAGATGATTACCGTAGCGCCGCTCCAGCTTTGCTCCGGCGAGTCCTTGTTTCGAAAGTGTGCTAGTGAGCGTACCACCGGCTTGCTGTCCTTCTGTACAAAACGGGATGAGAGTTGCGAGTACGAGCATGGGAACTAGCAGTCTCTTCATGGCAGTGTTTTAGAAGAAAGCCTTCGGCTCGTCGAGTCCTGCTGCGAGCCTGGTTCCATGATGCCAGCAGTGGCGAATCCAAGGCCGTAATAGAGCAGCTAATTCCGAAGCCACTTGATACGTCAAGGCGGAGGCGTTTTGGCGGACGAGCCACGTGCGAAGACTTGTGATGCTTGAGTTTTGTTCCAGCCAGATAACTAAATGAATCGCTTACGTCGGCGCAGCCAAGTGTGCGTCGAAGACGCTTTTGCGTGGCTACCCCGCTTGGATTCGAACCAAGAATAACGCCTCCAAAGGGCGCTGTGTTACCGTTACACCACGGGGTATTCGGATTTGCGATTTTAGATTGGCGATTTTCAATTCGAGCGCAATGCCCAAGATTAAAGCGAGATTCGGCTTAAGCGAAGCAACTCCTCGGCGAAATCACGGTTGAATCACTGTCCGTGCAGCCAGATCGTAGTTGCGGCGCGGCCAACAATGTCCGTTATGGACCGTACGACATTCCTCAAGAATTACCGCATCCGCCTTATGTATGATGGCAGTACGCTTGAACCTGATCGCAACGGCCCTGCAATCAGCTACGAAGCGGCGGATCAAAGGACGGCAGAGCCGGTTTCTGTAACGCTGATCCCAACAGAGAGCATCGATCCGACCGAGCGGCAGCAATTTGAGGATAATGTGTCGGTGGCGCAGAAGCTGCGGCACGCCAACATCGCCAAGGTCTTGGATTTTGGGCGAGAGGGTGACGATTATGTTTACGTCTCGGAACGGCTCCCAGGTGAAACGCTTGCGTCGTGGGTGCGCAGCCACGGACCCATGCCGGCTGACGCTGCGTTGCGAGTCGGTGAACAAATCGTGAGCGTCCTTTCCTCAGCCGGGTTTCACAAGCTACCGTATCCCTCCATTCAGCCATCGGATATCGTTCTCGTTCCGGGGCAGACAGCCGAAGGCACGTGGCCGCTGGTGAAGCTCACGAACTTCGGCTTGCCTGCGTTGAGGCCGCTTGCGGAAGCGAGCGTGGCTGAATCAGAAGCGGCTGCCTATTCAGGCTCCGCTGAGCAGATCGTGAAGGGTCCCTTTGGGCAGCCTACGACGGACATTCGCTCGGAAATCTATTCGCTTGGCGTGACACTTTATTTTTTGCTTAGCGGCGTTGCTCTGTCCGCCGAGGCGCTCCAGCACGGCCCAAAGTTTTCAGGATTTCCCAAGCCGTTGCGGAATTTGTTAGGCCGCCTGTTGCATCGTGATGCCGAACAACGTCCAAAGGACCTGTTGATCGTGACGGAGATGATCCGCCAATGCTCGGAAAAAATTGAGCGCCGACGCGCATTCGCCGATCGATATGGGATACCGTTGAGGACAAGTATTCCGCGTCGAACGGAAGCTCGGCCACGTCGTCTCGTGCGAAGTGCGCTCGCGGCTGGCGTGCTGTTGCTGCTAGCGGCGGCAATTGCGCCGATGGTCTTGCCCGAGTCAGTGGGAAAAATCATTGGCGTTATCCGAAAACCAAAACCAGTTGGCGTTCTGGTCGGCGTGCCAGAATCTCCGGCGCCACCGGGAGATCAAGCACCTCAGAGCGCAGCGACTACCACCGCTCCCGCCGTTGTGGCATCGCAACGGGTTAACCCAAGTATCGCGCCTCAAGCTGAGACGCAACCCGCGACGACTCCTAATCCGTTTCACGTTTCGCCGGCAGATGTTGACCAGGCTCGACTAGCAAATGCCCAACCGCCGGCAGCTCCTCGAACCGATACAGCCGAGAACGCCGCGGGAGCAACGCCCGACAGCTCTGGTGGGCATATGGACGCAAACTCGGCAGCTCAGGCAAATGCGGAACGGCCGCCGAGTACGGTCAGCCAATCAAATTCGCAAACCAAACAGAAATCGGTCACGTCTAAGTCCAGACGCGCCAGAGCCGGTCAGAGTTCCGAGAATGCATCGCGTGGCCGTGGTGGGTCGGTACGCGCTCGGGTCATCGGTATCACATCTGATGGGAGATTGATTATGCGTCTGCCTTCCGGGCGTACTGCTATCGTTGCACCGGACGAAGAAGAATCCACCCCGCGCCATCGAAGTCGTGTCTTAATGGATCGCGACCAAATGCTCAATCCTCCGTCCGGATTTGGGCCCGATTATTTTCCCGGCGATTAAGATTTCCGAACGGAGAGCGATGGAATGAGAACTTGGCGGCGATGACCTCCGGCCGCTTTTTTTTAAAAAAAAAGCTTGCCTTAACTTGCGATTCCCGTCATAACCTCGCCTCCGTGGGGAAACGACTGGCCTGCTTGGCCTTAACTACTACGTCAGTTCTCGTCATCTCCAGCGCAGGCGCACACGCGCAGGCGTTGGCGCCCGCCACGTTAGGCGGCGAAAGTCGCACCGCGGGAACCACAAACGATGTGGTCCAGGTGATCACTGCAAAGACAGACCCGACGATTGCGCAAATGACGAAGCACGTGGTGAAAAAGTCACCACGCATCGCCGCTAAGAAAGTGGAGCCCGTGGCCGCACACAAGCCGGCACAATCAATCGCGAACGCGCCCTCAAGAGCAAGCTTCACCATGGAGCCGGTGCGGCCGATGAATCAGCCGACGGTAAATCAAACGCCCCAGCATGGCGGCCGTTTCAGCTTTAAGAATGCGGAGGGTAAAAAGGAATCGATTCCTGTTATCTCGCAGTATTATCCAAAGCAAATCACTTACCCATACGCCAAAGTCGATCGACGTATCGACAGCAGATTAGTGCAAGCGGCGACGCTCGCTCAGGAACGCGCACATGCGCATTCACGGTCGCGCTGCTGGCACTACGTTAAAGATGCGTTGCTCGCTTCAGGGGTCATCGATTCCCGCCCGAAGACTGAGCTTGCCAGAGATGCTGCGTCGGAACTGGTCAATAACTACGGGTTCAAGAAGCTATCGGTCACGAATCCGTTCGCTGCACCTGTAGGTTCGGTGCTCGTGTATGGTACCGCCCGAAGCGTCGGGCATGTCGAGCTTCGGACGAAGGACGGTTTCGTCAGCGATTTCCGTTCACCGACCCCATCGAAACGTCCATTGGTGGGCGTGTACGCAAAACTGTAATTCGTCTCGCCGCGGAGAGAACATCCGTCCGCCTCACGACTGCGGCTGACACAAACACGAAGTGGTAATCTTGAGGTCGGCTTTTGCCCAAACCTTTTCAAATTTCGCCTGCGTCTCGGAGGCTTCATCTGCGTTTTTGCTTTGCCTGCGCAAAGTTTCTGCAAGTCCAAACAACGACCAGCCATTGTCGGGCAAACGCGCCAGGTCCTCGCGATAGACCTGCTCGGCTTCGGCAAAACGCTGTTGCTTCATTAACACCGCTCCGAGCGAATGACGGACCGGAATTAACCAGCCAGGCGGCTCGTCATATTTGAGGGCGTCTTCCTGTTGGATCGCGGCGCGCAGTTCCTCAATACCCCTGTCGACCTGTCCTTCCGCGACCAGAATTTCTCCTTCAACCATCGGAGTCACGACACCCAAAATTGCTTCGCAACTGTTGTTGCCCAGGGAAGTTTCTTTCGGGACCAGCCTGGTGAGTTCGAGAAAAATTCGCTGCTCGTTGCGGGCGTTGGTCGTGCTGCTTTTCGCCGCGGACGCGATCGCGCGGGCAGCATGATGGAATGCGCGGGTGAACCACATCTTTTCGGTATATTTTTCGGGTTCGGTCAGGATATCGTTCCACAGGCCAAAGCGCACCATTACTTCCAGCGGCATCGCGACGTTTCCTTCCGCTTGCAGCACGTTTTCCTTTAGAAAATCGGCCGGCATCTCCGCGACCATGGCGCGGATGTGTTTCATCGCCAGGTCGCGCTGTCCCGTCATCATCGCGGCATAGGCGAGCATATGCCGATTATGCGCGATGTACACGTTCAGAAAACCTTTGGGTTGCCCGAAGATCTTGCGGTACCGCTGGTCCGCTTCCACTGCCTTTGCATTCGTATCCACAGCCTTCAGCCACTGCCCGGTGCGAATGTCGATGTGCGATGGCATATGCACGTTATGAGCGAGACCAGGTTGTAAATTGCGAAGCCTGTCCGCGGCGGCGATGGCCCGCTGCGGATTCGGCGATGCCTCCACTGCGTGAATGTAAAGATGGTTCGCCAGCGGATGGTTCGGATTGAGTTTCAACACCGCGTCCAGCGTGGCGAGGATTTCATCCGTGCCCGGCTGGGGCTTGCCTTGCGCTGTCCATTGGTCCCACGGCCGCAGGTCCATCATTGCTTCCGCGAAAAGAGCGCCAACGTCTGGATCGTTTGGAAAGCTTCTCCAGACGTCGCGCATCGCATTTGCATACGCGCGATCCAAGCCGCTGCGGTCTGCCGGCTGCGGATTAGCGTACCGTTTCCCGAGCGCATCGATGAGCGTTCGCTCGACCGGTGACGCATAGTCCGCATTTTTTCTAGCGAGATTCAGTTCTTTCCAGGCTAGCTCCGCCGCTGGCGGCGGTACCACTGTGAGATTGATGTGCGGTCCACAGGCGAGCGCAAGGCCCCAGTGTGCCATCGCACATCGGGGATCGATCTCCGCGGCTTGCTGAAACGCACGGATCGCCGCGCGGTGATTGAACCCGTGAAGAAATGCGAGACCCTGGTCGAAATAACGCTGCGCTTCGGGCGAATCGGTCGTGATCTTACGTGAGTACGAGCCGAGCCCCTCGTAAAGAGGCTCCTTCGCGGCGAGTACATCGCACATTGCAAGCGCGACGGCCGAACAGACACCGATTTGAAACTTGCTCTTCAGTTTCATCGCAAAACTCGAACGCAAAAATCTCCTGGGTGCAACCGTTCATGAGAGAAGCTTCACCTGCTGTTGCTAAGCTCTGCAGGGCCGCGATTCCGCGGCGTGACAGCGCGTCACGCAGTGATAGCATGCGCCAAATGGAACCGGCTGATTGGGCATCCCTAAACGATGTCGAGCTTCTCGAGCGTCGCATCTCGTCGCTCGGGTTACAGCTCGAAGGCACCACACTTGAGCCGTTGATCCGCCAACTCCATGATGAGCTTTCGGCAAAAGGACTGATTTTTCATCCGCCGTGCCACATTGGCGATGAGTGGTTTGTTCCCATCGGCATCCCGGCCATTTTCATTCCATTCTTTCTCGTGCACGAGCGGCTGCGCGCGCTGGAGCGCACAATGATGCTCGAAGTCGAAGGCGGCACGCCGGAGTGGTTCATGAAGTTAATGCGACATGAAGCGGGGCACGCTTACATGTACGCTTATCAACTGACGCGTCGAAAAAAATGGAAGAACTGTTTCGGGCAAACATCGCGTGAAGAAACACCGGACACTTACCGGCCACGCCCATTCAGCCGTAGTTATGTCGTTCACCTTGAGGATTGGTATGCGCAGAGTCATCCAGACGAGGATTTCGCCGAGACATTTGCGGTATGGCTCACGCCGGAGCTCGATTGGCGCAAAAATTATGCTGGCTGGCCGGCGCTTCGAAAAATGGAATACGTTGATGAGCTGATGCGCTCATTGGTGAGCATGCCGCCGGTGCACACACCGGAATATTGCGTCGCCGATTACGATTGTCTCAACGTAAAGCTCAAAACGTATTACGCGCGCAAACGCAAGCTTAACGAAGAGACGTATCCAGATTTTTACGATACCGATTTACGACAGCTGTTTGGCGCACCGGCTGGCATCAAGGCAGGCGCCTATTTGCGCCGACGAAGGCGGCGGTTACTGAATGCGGTTTGCCAATGGACAAACGAAAAGAAATTTCCGGTGAACCAACTTCTCGCGAGACTCACCCGCCGCTGCGATGAACTTGGACTTCACGTGCTCAACGACGATCCGCAGCAGGATTTTCGGGTCACCGCTTTCATCACCACGCTGGTGATGAATTATCTTTTCACCGGGAAATTCAAGCGCACGAAATAATCAGCCGTGAAAAAGAAGCTCAAGGTTCTCGTGCTGTTCGACGGTACAAGTCCTACGACCGTTGACCAGGATTTCAGCGATGAGTTAAAAACAAAGGAGTGGAAGACCGAGGCGGATGTGATGAAAGCGCTCGGCGCGATGGGCCATACCCCGGAGCATCTGGCTATCTATGATGATGTCGATCTTCTGCGCCAAAAATTGGAGACGTTCGCGCCCGATGTCCTTTTCAATCTGGTCGAACAATTCAGGAACAAATCTGAATTCGATCAGAACATTGTTTCATTTTTCGAAATGCAGGGTCTGCCGTTCACCGGCTGCGGCTCGACTGGGCTGACGCTTTGCAAGCACAAAGGCATCTCGAAAAAGATCCTGCACTATCATGGTATTCACGTGCCGAACTTCGTGGTCATCCCGCGAGGGCAGCGGATCGCACGTCTGAAGCAGCCCAAGTTTCCGCTCGTGGTGAAACCGGTGAAAGAAGAGGCGTCATACGGAATCTCACAAGCGTCATTCGTTGGAAATGACGACCAGTTTCGCGAACGCGTGATCTTCATTCATGAGAAATACAACAGCGACGCCATTGCCGAGGAATACATCGAAGGTCGCGAGCTTTACGTGAGTCTTATGGGCAATGTGCGATTAACAGTTTTTCCCATTCGTGAAATGGTTTTCCGCGAAGTGCCGCCCGACGAACCGAAGATCGCTACCTACAAAGCCAAATGGGACCAGGAATATCGTAAACGCTGGGGATTGGAGAATCACTTCGCTGAAGATCTCGATCCAGCCCTTGTCACGAAAATTCAGGAAATCTGCAAAGACATCTATCGTTTACTCACCATCGACGGTTATGCACGCATCGATCTGCGCCTGACATCCGAAAACAAACTATATTTCATCGAAGCGAACCCGAATCCCATTCTCGCCGACGACGAGGACTTCGCGCTCGCAGCCGGCAAGGCAGGCCTCAGTTATCCCAAGTTAATCGACCGTATTGTTCGCCAAGGGCTGACAACGGAACGCGAGTGAAGAGCGAGGTCATGGCTATGGCGCAGTCGCGAGCACGCGAGTATGCCCGCGCTCCCCGAAAAACAAAAGGCGCGGGCGATGACCGCGCCTTTGCCGTGAAATCGCGCGCACCGCGTCGCATTTTCGGTTAAGGTGAGACATGAGCGTGCAAGTTTATGGATGCAATCATGTGGCCATCGAAGTGGATGATGTCGAGAAAGCGGTGGCGTTTTACAAGGACGTTTTCAATCTCGAACAGATGAGCGGCGGCGAGGGCGACGCTTTCTTCAAACTGGGTGAACATCAGTTCCTCGCGATTTTCGAAGTCGACAAAGTTCAGCGAGCAAACGTGCGGCATTTCGGGATCATGGTTCGCGATGAAACGCAGATCGAGAAAGTCAGAAGGAAACTAACGGAGAAATACAAAATCAAACTGGTACCGCCGTTTCGCTGCGACTTTCACGATCCATGGGGCAACCGCATTCAGGTCGTCGATCTTCACGACGAATCACTCGTATGGCTTTTGCCTTACCGGGAAGCGCAGAAAGTCGGGATTAAATTCGGTGGGTAGGGACGCCGCGTTGTGGCGTCCGGACGGCGCAGCACGCCGTCCATACTATCGCACAGACTTGGAGGCCTATGTTCGAACTGTTCAACGCGACAACGCAACTTTGGCTCGAGCAATCCACGATCCGACGTGGCGGCTGGATCACGCCGAGTCGCTGGTGAGGCACGCGAACAATCGCAAAGTCTGGCTGGCGCTATTTGCTGATGTATGCGCGAACCAGGTAGCTTGGTGCCAGGCCGCGAGTTGCTTGTCTCTAGATCACAGGCGATATGGCTCGCCTCAGGAAACGAATGATTTCTTTTATTGTTCCCGCGTATAACGAGGAGCACGAGCTTTCGAAGACGCTCGCCGCGATTCGCACAGCCGCTTCTGGCGCAGCGCAGCCGTATGAAATCATCGTCGTTGACGACGCGTCAACGGACGCGACGCCGGAGATCGCGTCGCGCGTCGGTGCGAAGGTGATCCCAATCAATCGCCGTCAAATCGCAGCCGCTCGGAATGCCGGCGGGCGCGTGGCGCAGGGTGAGTATTTGTTCTTCATTGACGCCGACACGCGGATCGATCGAGCGCATGTGAGTGGAGGAATCGCAGCTCTAGAAGGTGGTTACGCGGGGGGCAGTGCGCGGGTAGCGATGGACGGATTTGTTCCGGTTTGGGGACGCATGCTGTTGCGCGGGTTTGCATCAGTCTATTTCGGCCTGAATCTGGGGGCCGGCGCATTTCTTTTCACCACACGGCGCAACTTCGATTCGACTGGGGGTTTCGATGAGCAATACTTTGCTGGTGAAGAAGTTTATTTTTCCATTGCGCTGAAAAAGCTCGGCGGCTTCAAAGTGCTGCGAGAACCGGTTGTCACATCAGCCCGAAAAATGCGCATGTATCCTGCGAAAGATTTTCTGCCCAAATTCTTTGGCGTAATCCTCCGCGGTCCTCGCGGAGTCCGTTCGCGCGCAAAGCTCAGCCTTTGGTACGACGGCAAACGGGAAAGACATCCAGCCCGAGAACACGCCGCCTGATGCAGGCGCGGCTGGTCTGCGCGGTTGCCAAAATGGGTTCTTCGGCTACAATAGGCCCTTCGTTATGGCAGAGAGCAACCAAACGTCGGACTTCAAGGAGTTCCAGTTGCATGAAAAAGATACCGGCAGCGCGGATGTGCAGGTCGCACTTCTTACCCGCCGAATCGAGCATTTAACTGAGCACCTTAAGATTAACCGGAAAGACCATTCGTCGCGGCGGGGCTTACTCAAGATGGTCGCGCAACGACGGAGTCTGCTCGATTATTTGAGCAAAACGGAAGCTGATCGTTACAAAAATTTGATCGAGAAGCTGAACCTTCGGAAATAACCGGAGCAATCATTTGGTTCGAATCCAGACGTTTGAACCGCTCGAAGCTACAACTAAACGAAAGAGAATAACCAGCAGTCCAGGCGTCGTATTCACCTTGGATTTTAGGTTTTAGTTTCGCGCTTCGCACGACGGAGCAACGGGTTTAAAACCTACAGTCGGGGTGACCGCCTGGAACCGCGTATCCAGGAAAATTACCATGCAACAAAAGGTCACCGCCAAAATCGGCGGCAATGAAGTATCTATTGAAACCGGCAAGATTGCCAGGCTCGCCGATGGCGCCGTTATCGTCACCTGCGGGGACACCACCGTGCTTGCTTGCGCCGTTTCGGCCACGGTAGTCAAAGAAGGTCAGGACTACTTCCCGCTTACAGTTGATTATCGCGAGAAAGCCGCAGCCGCCGGCAAATTTCCGGGTGGCTATTTCAAGCGCGAAGGCCGCCCGACAGAAAAGGAAACGCTCACTTCGCGAATGATAGATCGCCCTCTCCGGCCGCTTTTTCCGCAGGGATATTTTTACGACACCCAGATCATCTCGATCCTGCTCAGCGCCGATGGGCAGAACGATCCCGATATTCTCGCGCTCAACGGCGCATCTGCTGCGTTGAGTGTTTCGGATGTTCCGTTTGCGGGCCCGGTCGGCGCGGTGCGTGTGGGGCGGGTCAACGGTGAGTTCGTGGCCAATCCGACACACGACGAACGCGCCCAGAGCGATCTGGACCTCGTTTACGTCGGCACTGAAAACGATGTGATCATGATTGAAGGCTCGGCCCAGGAATTGCCCGAAGCAGAATTCGTTAAAGCGCTCGAATTCGCGCATGGACACGCACGCGAGATGATTCGGATCCAGAAAGAGCTGGCAGCAATGGTGGGCAAACCGAAACGAGACGTCGAGTTGCTTAAGGTGGACCAGGAGCTCCTCGATATCGCCTACCGTGTCGCCGGCGACCGAATCGAACAGGCGCTTTATACCGAGGGCAAGGTGGCGCGCTCCAAAGCGGTGGACACATTGCGCGAGGAAGTGAAAGCGGCGATCCTGGAAAAAAACCCGGAGGCTGATCCTTTCGCGATCTCTCAGGCCTTCGATTACGTTCAAAAGAAAGCGTTTCGGGTCAGTATTCTGGAAAAGGGAAAACGCGTCGATGGCCGCAGTTACGCGGATTTGCGTCCGATCAGCTGCGAAGTAGGCGTGCTGCCGCGCGCACACGGCTCCGCCATTTTTCAACGCGGCGAAACGCAAGCACTCGCGCTCGCCACACTCGCCCCGATCGAAGAAGCACAGATGATTGACGCGTACGGTGGCGGCGAACAATCGAAGCGGTTCATTCTGCACTACAATTTTCCGCCATTCAGCGTGGGCGAAACCGGGCGAACAGGCGGGCCTGGGCGGCGCGAGATTGGGCATGGCGCACTGGCGGAACGTTCCCTCGAGCCGGTGGTGCCGAACGAGCACGAGTTTCGTTATGCCATCCGGATTTCGAGCGAGATCATGGAATCGAATGGGTCCACATCCATGGCGAGTGTGTGCGGCGGAATGCTCGCGTTGATGGACGCGGGCGTGCCGATGAAGGACATGGTTGCCGGGATCTCAATTGGTCTGGTCACCGAGGCTGGCGACGACGGTCAACTAAAGCGGTACGAACTGCTCACGGACATCATCGGATCGGAAGACCATTTCGGCGATATGGATTTCAAACTTTGTGGGACAGACAAAGGCGTGACTGGTTTTCAGCTCGACCTGAAACTACCGGGTATCCGGCACAGCATCATGGCTGAAGCGATCCAACGCGCCAGAGAAGCGCGCACCAAGATTCTCGAGATCATGCGTGGCACGCTGGACAAGCCACGTACCGAATTATCGAAATACGCGCCCCGCATTGAGACGATCAAGATTAATCCCGAGAAAATCGGTGCGCTGATCGGGCCCGGCGGGAAAACCATCAAGGGCATCGTCGCCGAAACCGGCGCCGAAATTAACATCGAAGACGACGGGTCTGTGCACATCTACGCGACCACCGGCGAGAGCATGGCGCGTGCGAAGGAAATCATCGGCGGAATGACACGCGAAATCGAGATCGGTCAAACCTACCAGGGTCGCGTGGTCACCACGAAGGAATTCGGTGCGTTCGTTGAAGTTTTTCCGGGCAAGGATGGGCTGGTGCATATTTCCGAGTTGGCGGATTTCCGAGTGAATCGCACCGAAGACGTGGTCAAGATGGGCGACATGATTTGGGTCAAATGCATCGGCATCGACGACAAGGGCCGCGTAAAGCTTTCGCGCAAAGCGGCACTGAAAGAGCGCGCCGAGAAAGAAACTGGCCAAGCTTTGTAACTGTAGGTCACTCCCCGGTTCACTTACAGCGCACGGAATCAACGTTGTGCAGGGCGGAGATCGTGCCATGCCTGCGGCGATGGGGTCGTGGGAGCTCGCT
>QHPE01000154.1:0-34627 GCA_003218945.1 Verrucomicrobiota bacterium
CATTTAAAGTACCCACTCTTTGCCGATGGAAGTATTCTGGGTTTGAACAATCCGCCCGCGGTCGCGGAAAGGAAGGCAAAGAAACAGGCTCTTGCATGGACCGTCAATCTGACACGTGAGGTAGTAATCTACCGTATCACCGATGAGTTTGTCTCGACTGTTTCGGCGCGAAACCGAATGGGGTTAGCGGAACGCAGGGCAAAGCTGCTCGATCAGTCAGTCAGTATCATCGAGGAACAGCAGAAGCAGGGACTGAAGCTACCGATCGACATCAAGGTTGCAAAGGAACAGTTCAGCGCAGGGCAGACTCTTCTGAAGCTTCTTCGGGAGCAATCCGTGGCAGGGTCGCTGGCGCTGTCAAAAACTCTTGGCGTGGCCTCTTCGTCCAACCTTTCCTTATCGAACACGCTCCCTGATGCACCTGATCCGCCACCGACCACCGAGCAGTTGATTGGCGCATGCCTCAACCACCATCCATCGCTTGAGAAACAGCGAGCCGTTATCGAACAAGCGAAGCAGGAGTACCGGCTCGAACGATTCCGTTTGTATCCGTCAGTTTACCTGGATGGCTCAGCTAGCTATATCGACGATTTTAGTGGTGTTTCTAACAGTGAAAGCTTCTTTAGCGGCGCGATTGCCGTCAACGTACCCATTTTCGACTTCGGGGCGCAGCTGGCTACCACCCGATCGAAGTTGATGACATATAAAGCCGAACAGGCCAGACTTTTCTCAACAGCCGATAACGTCAACTTCGAGGTCCTCAAGGTCTACCAGACGATCTACACCCTAACTCACAACATCCTGGGCCTTCAAGGAGACGTCGCTAAGGCTCAGAGGGATGTGCAAGTAATCCAGGCTCAGCAGCAGCAGGGTATTGCTGAGCCGCTAATCGCGATTGAAAAGGAGCTGCATCTCATCGCTAAGCAAGATGAGCTAGAGGGGATCCAAGCGCGACGCCTCACCTACTACGCGCGCCTCCAAAGAGCAGCCGGTGGCGCGTGGAAGTGGATTCCATGAAGCAGTCGCAGCGGATCGTCAAAAACGCCGTTTTCGGAATCGGAGCCAGCCTCATAGGGGGTTTGGTCTATCTGGCTACCGTCCTGACTATCGCTCGCATGGTCAGCGTTGTCGAATTCGGTAAATATTCCTTCGTTCTCGCGTTTGCCATGTTCTTCCAGCTCCTCGCCGATGCTGGTTTGCCGCGCATGTTGATCCGGGAAATCGCCAAAGATCCCGAAAGCCTCGTGCCGCTGGTTGGTGCCGGGGCGTCGCTTATTTGGGTCGTATCAGTGGCAGTGGTTCTTCTCATCGGGTTGATCGTTCCATTCCTGCATTTCGGCACGGATGTAAAGATAGCCATCCTGGTTATGACGATGGCAACAATGGCCACCTTCCACTCCGCCGGCTATAGCGCCGTGCTCCGCGCCTTTGAAGATAATGAACTAAACAACCTCGGGTTTGTCCTACATAAGGTTCTTCTCCTCGGCTTGATTGTCGTGATGATAAAGTTGAAGATGGGATTGATCGGCTTCGTCACTGCGCATCTTGTGTCGAACGTATTTCTCTGGAATTTTTATCATATTGTGGTCTCACGCCTTTACGCACGCATTCCACTGCGTATTGATGTGTCGGTGTGGAAATCCCTCTTGGCTGCCGGACTGCCGATGGGCGGCGGGGTCATGCTTCGTCAACTCGCGCTTCAACTTGACATCCTTATCCTTACATGGATGACAAACTTAACGACGGTCGGCTTATTTAGTGGCCCTTATAGGATCAGCATGGCTCTGCGGACGATCCCGCAGAACCTTGCACTCCCACTGTATCCTCTTTACTCACGCACCGCACACGTGTCACCGGAACGCTTTAAGGAGGCTTACCAGTGGAGCATGAAGTTTTTCGCGCTTATCAGTATTCCCCTTGCCGCTTTTTTTATCGCGTGGTCGAAACCGATCCTTCGCCTGGCCCTGGGCGCTAAGTTTTTGCCCGCACTTCCCGCGATGCAGCTTCTCGGGCTTGGGCTGGTACCATTCTTTCTCTCAACTTTGTTTCAGTATCTTTTCGCAGCGCTCGACGAACAGAGGCGCTTTCTAGTCAGCACTTGTATAGGCTCAGCTTTGCGTATTCTCCTCCTGGTCATTCTCATACCCAGATTTGGGTTTGCTGGACCTGCCCTGGCATTCGTCTGCGCTGAAACCGTGATTGTTGGAATTTGGATCTTTCAACTCAAGCGGCTCGGTTTTCCGGCGAACCTAGGCAATGTCATCTGGCGTCCGCTCGCGGGGGGATGCGCGATGACAGTTGTGCTTTTCGTTGGGAGCGAGGGAACGCTTGTCTGGCAGATTGCGGCAGCGGTTGTTTCGATAATTGTCTATGCCCTTGTTCTGTTAGCGCTTAAGACGTTTTCGGTGGAGGAGATACATCACGCGCGAGAAGGCATTGCGTTTGTCTCTCCCTTTATCGAGTCTTGGGTGAAGAAACTTAAACGCAACACATGACGGCTTCGAATCGCATCGAGACGCCGCCGATGTCGGCGAGGACCCAGGCCGCCGCCGCTTGGATCGCGTTATACTTAAAATGGAAGAAGCGTTTCGAAGCTTGGGCGAAGTTTTTAGCCAAGTTCTGGGCGACTTGTTGGCTGCTCATCATTGGCAGCTTTCTGATTCTTGGTTCCGCGTTTCTTAAGTGGGTGCAATATCCGCTGACCTCGAACCTTTCCGGTCTGAAGTTCCCTTTGTTCCATGACTCGGGAGTTATTCCGCATGTTACTCTTCTCTCTTTCGGCGCTCTTGGAGTTGCTGTCTTGATTGCCGGATTTGTTCTGCGCCGATTTTTTGCTTCGGCGCTCGGCCTGGCCGCAGCCGTCCTCATAACAATGTGTGTGTTGACGCCAGCTCACATTGCCTTTCAACAGCCGATGATGCTCCGTCATCTGACTGATGAACTCCAGGCGACGCCATGGCGCAAGGTTTTTACGAGGGAATATTTTCCCGCCAATTATGGTTCTCCTGAAGTGTTCCCGAATCGACTCGTCCTTTACACCGCGAGTGGGCGCTTTCTCGCTGCCTTTTCCTTCCTCCGGCTTGGCTGGACCTGTTTCGCGCTCGGCTCGTTGTTGATTGCTGTATATGCAATGCGCCGTCTACCGGATGGAAAAATCGCAATTGGCCTGGCGCTGCTCTGTCTTCCCCTCGGCGCGCTCGTAATCGTAATCACTCCGCCAATAATCGGTCAGCGTTATTTCAACAGTGGTTCGATAGCCAAGGCGCGAGGCCACAATCAAGAGGCAATCGCTGACTACCGAAAGGCGATGAAATGGGACCCGTGGCATGCGCAGGATATCGGTCTCTACGCCACAATTGGCGACCTTCAGAAGAAGAGTGGTATCGAAAATAACTCACCGGAGCGACATATTAGCCGAGCGATGGAATTACAACAGGCCAATGAGTACGAGCCAGCGGTCTTTGAGCTTAGCCGTGCGGCCGAAGCGGGCGGCCGGGTCGGGGCGGCCGCACGACGTGAATCCGCGAAGACTCGCATAGAGCTTGGTCTGGCCCTGTATCAAGCAGGTGGGATCGGGGGGGCAGTAAACAGCTGGCAGCTCGCGCTCTCTGATGATCCTACGCAGGAGGTCTATGTCCTTCCGTACCTCGCTCGTGGCTACTTTGATCTTGCCCGTTATGAAGCTGCGCTCCAGACAGTCGATCGCCTGATTCAAATCATAAGGGACCATACCTCGGTGGTGGCCGATGTTTACTCGCTTGGGGGCGATTGTTATGCGAAGCTTGGCCGCGACGATGATGCCCGCCGCTATTACAATCTTTCGTACGCGAAGGATTGGATCGTGAATTACTGGGCGATAAGCCGGCTGGCCGGCGAATAACGTATGCAAATCCTATCGACTTCATCGAAGCATTTATCCTCGCGAGCACAGCGATGGTCATGGGGCCTGGTGTTGGCGTGCGGGCTTATGCTCGGTTATTATGTACAGCAGACCTACTTCAGTCCAAAGCAGCGCCAGTATCAACTCGATTTCGGCGATGCCCAATGGATCGAACCTGCGGATATTGCGCCGATAGCTTATTTCAGAAAGGAAGTATTTCTTAGCGTGCCACCCGCTCAGGCGTGGCTGGAAGTTGCAGCAACTGACGACTACGAAGTTATCGTTAACAACCGGTCTGTCGGAAAAGGATCCGGTCTGAAGACCCGGGTAGCCGGAATCTATGACATCAAAAAGCGTTTGAAGTTCGGAACCAACGTCATAGCGGTTTCGAGTTCGCGCACATCGTACCCGGGCTCGGCGCAGATTCTCGTTCGCGGATTTATCAAAGAACCGAGTGGCAAGGTAATCTCATTGATATCGGACGAGCATTGGAGAGTCAGCTCCCACAAGGGCATTGTAGCAGGCTCTGAAGAGTGGACTTCTCCCTTGGTGGACGAACAGCTTTGGCCAAAGGCGCGACGCTCGGCGATTAACGGAGAGTCCGTTCCGATTGCATGGGTTGACACCAATCCGCTTCTGCTGCAACTGCCCACCTCCGGTTCATGGATTATGGCTGAGAACGCCGGAACCGAGGCCGTCTTCTCGACTTCGATTAACGCCGAGCATGCCCGGCAGGAGACATGGATTCAGCTGGCAAGTTCGGGAGATGCCGATCTCCTTGTCAACGGACACCTCGTCACGCCTGCAATCCCTTCCTCATCTAGCGGGAGAGCGCTTCCGCATCTTGCCGCGCCGTCCTCCTCGCCAAGTCTAAGCCCTGAGGAAACGCAATCGGGCGCTAGCGCCAACGAGGCTCCAGCCAAAACCACCTCGGCCGCTTCGCCTGCTCAAAAGCCTGAGGAAACGCAAGCGGCCGTCAGCGGTCAAGCGAGCTCTGCTCGCGGTAAGACAAGCACGCCTCTTTTTGAGCCGCCTGTTCTGTTGGCCTATGACATCAGTTATTGGATAAAAAAAGGCCAAAACACCATTGTTGCGGCGATACGTACTGAACACGGTCCGGCGACTCTTTTTGCCAATGGTTTTCTCGTCCGCGACGATGGCAGCATAGAGCAATTTGAAACCAACTCAGCCTGGCAGATAGGCGTTCAATTAGCCGGTAATCAACCCGCACGGGCTGAGCGGCCTATCGAATTAGGGAAGGATGGGTTGGCGCCTTGGGGATATCTTAAGCAAGATTTAGCAAGTCCAATCGATCACTCTGACTTCGCGACTTTAGCAAAGTTTTGCATCGTAATTTCGTTAACGGTCATCCTCACAGTGGCTGTTTGGCTCCTGGTATCCGCAATTGCGGCTGATCGACGGAGGGAAGCCCTCGCCCGGGCGATGGCTCGCGACGCCCTCTTTCATGGGCCGATCGTGGCGGGTTTGGTTTTGTTAATGCTTCCAAATTATGACCTGCGATTTCCAACGAACTGGTCATTTCAGCCAAAATTTGTGATTGCAGCGATCCTAGCCCTGTTAGCTATTCGCTTGCTTCACTTCTGGGCGAACGCGCGGACAGCGTTTGACTTGAAGAGCCGAATAGGGCAACTGCGGCAGACCGATTTCCGCGCGGCTTTGCCCTATCTGTTACTGGCGGCGATGGTGCTGCTCGGGTTTGGTCTCCGTTATCAGAACCTCGGTTACATGTCGTTCGATCACGACGAGATGGGCCTGATAAATAAATCGAAAGGAGTCTTTAAGCTTGGTTTTCCGTATGTCGAGTATGCGGGACAAATCCGCTGGATCACTACCTACGAGTTAGTGGCTTACGCCCAAGCTCTGTCCGCCTTGTTCTTTGGTTATTCGGAGTGGTCAATGCGATTGCCCAACTGCATCATGGGGACGCTCTCCATCGGGGTCATCGCCTTCATGGGCCGTCGCCTTTTTAACTGGCGTGTCGGACTGTTCGCCGCTTTCATTTACGCGTGCATGCCGCTCAACATCCGGTGGGCGCAAAACGCCTTTTACCCGTCGCAATGTCAGTTCCTGACACTGTTGACGATTTGGTTTTTTTATGAGGCAATCAGAGTTCGCCCACTGCAGCGCCGGTATCTGACCGCCGCAGCGGTCACGTTTTGCCTGACTTATCTTTCATGGGAGGGGACTGGATTTCTCCTACCCGCCGTTTTCATTGCACTAATGGTTGTTCGCCCCTTTGAATGGTGGTGGTTAAAAGAGTTTCATCTCTACCGTTGCCTCTTTTTCATGGCTGCTGTGGTCGTCGCTCAGTACTGCTCCCGAACAATCGCGGGCGACCCATATCTCATGGTAGGCTCAGGGCTTTCGAATGTTGCCGGTCCGTCGCTGTTCTTCCTGACGCCCGCCTACACTCCAGAATTTTACATTGATAAGTTATGGCTGTCCGAAAATCAGGTCTTCTTCACGATCATGATTTTCCTCGGGCTTCCGTTCTGCTGGGCCAAGCGTGGATTTCGTTATGTTCTAACGGTACTTTTTGTGCTGTGGTTTCTCCATACGAACTTCCTCGCCGCTTTGTCTCCACGCTATTGTTACTATTATCAGCCGCTTGTGATACTTGCAGGCAGCGCCGCTGCGATTACTCTTTATGATCGCCTTGTTTCTCTCGCTCATCGCGCGGGTGACGCGACTGTTGCTCGGGTTGCTGCGCATGCCACCGGTCTGGCGGTGTTGACTCTGCTCTTCCTGCAAAGCAATGAAGCCGTCATGAAGGAGTACGCCCTTTCCAGCAAAGGCGATGAACCGACACTTATGACCCGCATGAATACGTACCGGTACGACTATCGCGGCGCAGCAGACTACGTAAAAAGCCACTTCCGGCCGGGGGACCGGATTATTCCAGGCATCCCACACGTTTTCGCTTGGTACGCGGGAATGTCCGGGGATTATTCAATGGATACTCTCCTCGGGACGAAAACCGGGTACGATCAATTACTCGCGGAGCCTAGATTCGTCGACAAGTTCGCCGGCTTACCGGTGGTGCGAAATATCACTGAGCTGCGGGAGGTCATTTCTCCGGCACATCGCACTTGGGTTGTTTTTGCGCCTTACGCCAACTTCGAAAAGTTGGAGAGCCCGGCTGTGCTGGATTATCTCCACCAAACTGGCAGGATCGAATTTGAATCGTATCGGGCAAAAGTCATGTTGGTTGAACGCTCAACCCAGCAGAAGGGTATCGCCAAAACCCCTTAGACCTAGATACTGGAGTAAGTCCTGTTAAGAGCTTTCCTGCCAGCCGCACAGATCGAAAATAGGGCCGAGCTAAGCGGGGTCTGAGTTCTCGCTCGTGCCAATTCTAACTCACGCGTGATCTGGCCCACTTCGGGGGCGTGTGTCTTAACAGCAGTCTGAAACAGGTTCGCCGCGCAGTTGTAGAGTGAGATATCAAGCGAGTTTTTCTCTGCAATCAGATCAAGAGTCGATCGCGGAATGTCGGCTTTCTTCGGCCGGGTACGAGTCACATTGAAACTCGAGTAGCGTTGCAGTTTCCAACCAAAGCGTAGCTTCATCAGAGCCAGGCTTTCTTCAAAACGCTCGAACAAGCCAACAACACTAAAATACCGGACCAGATTCTCCTTTGCTTTTTCACAGATCTCGGCTGTGCAAGGCTTGTTATACTCAGCTCCGGCGATGATCTTGCATTGAACATTCTCTCTCGGCGAGCGTCTGACAAAATCCTCCAAGCTCCAATTCTCACGCTTAAACCTCCAATACAATGGGTGCAGCTTGTAGGTGCGCATAAAGTAGAAGGAAGAAATCACGCGGTCGACAGGCTCGCGGACGACAGTAATGTAAGTCGCCGGCTGGGGAAGGATCGCGTGAAGTCCAAACAACATGTGGCCTTTGAACATCCGCGTTCTTTTCAGTCGTTCCTTGGAGAGGCGCTGCAAGTGCGCCCATGACCATTCGAAGAAAACTGGATCGATCGAGTACATCTGAAAAAGAGGGTATTCCCATTCAATCAGCCGATTGAGCGTGGAGCCGGCTGCCTTTGGAAGGTGGAGAAAGATGACCGCTTCCGCGGCGCGATCGGCTTGAGTCATGGCGGCGCGTTACTTGATGAGGGTCTGTGCGGGATTACCCCGATCCGTGCCCTTGGCGCGATAATGATCCTCATCGCGCGCGCGGTATTCACCTTCAGACATTAGTTTCTTCTTGTAGGCGTCGTAACCGAGTCGCCTTCCTTCCTCCCAGGCCCGGGCCACGGCAGCGGAAGTCTCCACGCTTAAACCATCACCGTGCCACAGTTCCCAATATTCACCCTCTGCGTGAACCACATTGAGCACAGCCAACTCGATCGAGCCCATTCTCTCACCGCCATTCGCCAGACTGGCAAGACTCTGAAAGCCGTGATGAGCGCGATCACGGTACTTTTGTACTAGATCATAGGTCATCATGCCGGTGTCTTCACGGCGGCCTGTGAGCTGACAATTCTGAATGCTAAACCGATCCGGGTATTTGCCCAGGCCATACTCTATAACGCGCTCGCAGAACTGTGGAGGCAAGTCTAGCACCTTGGATAAGTGGAGCGATATCTCCTGCCGCGGAAAGGCTTTCGCCCATACATCGGTGTACTTTTTGTAAACATCGAGGAGCTTCTCTTCGTAGTTTCCCAGCGCTTTCCATTTGGCAAGATCTTCACGAGTTTTTGGGAGATGCATTTCTGCGCTCAACGAGTTCGCGCACGTAAGCACGACGCTTACACACAAAGGATCGTTGCCGTACCGTTCCCCAAGTTGTGCGATGACCCGGGAAAATTTCCGCTGATAAATCGGGTCCCACGGGACCGGAATCACCGTCGCCTCTCCAAAATTGGGTCGATGAGGATTCATCACACGAGATTCAAAAGCCTGAGCGCCCTCGGCATAGACAAAAGCTGGTGTGCTAGCGCCCGGTTTAAAACAGAGCTGATATTTCATGCCGATACCGCGCAGGGCGGCCACGAAATTATCCAGCGCGGTAAAGTCGAGTTTGCCTGGTTCTTTCTCAACTTGATTCCACGGGATGTGAAGACAGACGCCAGCCAGTTGATGATTTGCGCGGATACTATTAGTGAAAACGTCTAATTCAGCGCGATCACTGGATACCTTTTGCGTCACCCATAAGCCTGTCCGGATCGAAGGCCCCGCCGGCACGGCGCACGAAATCGAAGCAGTAGCCGCGATGAGGAAAAGACAGTAGCTCATCCACCAGAGGATGTGCAAACCGCCATACCTCATGTTCCATCTCATAGTAACTACTTGGTTGAACCCGGCTTGAGATACTTATCGAAAAAGGAGGTAATTTCCTGGGCAAAGGCTGGACTTCCCACGCCATGTCCTCGGTTTTCATCCACAATCAACGTTACGTGAATGCCGGCAGCTTTCAGTTTGCTGGCCAACACTTCGCTTTGACTCGCCGGAATCGTCATATCATTCTTCCCATGGATGATGAGAAACGGCGGATCGCCCTTGCTCACATAGCTTGTAGGACTGGCAGCAATCGCTTTGGCCCTATTTTGTTCAACCGAGCCTCCTAGAAACTGCTCGATAGATGACTTGGCTATGGGGGCCATACCCTCGTTCGAATTTGATACAGCCTCGTAAAATTGCACGATATCCGACGGTCCCGACATATCACATACTGCCTGCACCCCGCTCGAAAAGGTAGAGTTATCGCCAGGACCCTCCAGCTCCGTTACGCCACCTGAGGTGCCCAGGAGCGCAGCCAGATGTCCCCCAGCGGAGTGACCCCACGCCCCGATATGATCGGGGTCGAAATGATAAGCAGCGGCATTGGCCCGAATCCAGCGGACGGCTGCCTTGCAATCCTCAATTGCGGCCGGAAAGGGGGCCTCTCCGGAGAGCCGATAGTCTATGCTGACAACAATGTAACCTTGCGACATGAGGTCTAGAGGTGGTGGATGATTTTTGCTTCCGCGGCTCCAACGGTTGCCGAAAATCCACAGAACGACCGGCAAGGGACGAGTGATCGACTTGGGCGAATAAATGTCCAGCCGGAGATCGCGACCGTTAACACGTTTGTAAACCACGTCGCGCACAATATTGACATCCTGAAAATCCGCCCGTCGGCGCCGCCCCTGCCCTGACTCGGCCACCTGCGTTCCCCAGATCGCCACGGCGATGACCAGCACCACCGAGGCGATGACCAGGCGCCGAGATACAATCTGAATCCTGTGCGTTCTCATACTGCTGATGCGATTTTGTTCACCACAAAGCGACCTGCTCCCAAAGCCGAGTTACAAAAGCCCTGCACCGCACCCGGCGTCGGCAGCGCGCGCAATGCAGCCAGTCCTTCTTGGACCGCTGCTTCTTTCTTTTGCAGGCTCTCCTCAAATAGACGCTTGCTAAATTCATAAAGCTCAACATCGAGCCGGTTGTGGTCGCGAATCATTTCCACCGTGCCTGGATCAATCTGTGGTCGTGTTTTTGAGACCTTGCAATTCTTGTAAAAAGGGATCTCCCAATCAAAGGTCGTGGCCATGAGCATGAGACTCTCCTCGAACCTTTCACAAATTCCCACGACACTAAACGATTTCGTAAGGTGTTCTTTCGCCATGTCTAGTAATCGCCCATCGCCGGTCGAGCTAGCTTCCTTTACTCCGGCAATTAACCTGCACTGCAAGTTATGGCGCTGAGGGAATAAGCGAATGCAGTCTTCTATGCTCAGTCGTTCCTTCTTCACTTTCCGGTGCAGCGGATTAAGCGGCCTGCGCAGAATAAAATAATAAGCCGACATAACCCTGGCCACCGGGTCGCGGAGCATTGTCATGTAAGTAGCGCCTTGCGGCAAGCACTGATGAAGCCCATAGAACATGTGTCCGCGCACCACGCGCAAGCGGCGACGGCGCCCCTCTGGAAGTGTTTTGAGTCGTTCCGGTGTGGCCCTAATCCGATACGGATCCATGGTGAAAATCTCAAAAGGGCTGTATTGCCATTCGATAATGCGGTTAAGAGTCGTCCCCGCTGTTTTGGGTATGTGAAGAAAAATGAGGGCCCTGCTATCCATCGCGGCAGAACGATAGCGGCGTGCGTTAGCTCGATCAACTGCTGTACCCCTGTTTGCGACGGCAGCGCTCTTTCTTCCGACTTCCAGTCGGGTTTAAGATATTTTGTCGAAAAACCTCTCACCACCGGTAGGCTTGATACGTTCTACTTGTGTGAAATCAGAAACGTTTTTCTCCGCTGGGCAACTCGGCGCTCGTATTCATGTCAACGATGGCGTGCTACGACCGCATGATCGCTCGCTCACGATCCCGGATGCGGGCGATGGGAGCGATTGTTTTTATTCCGGGTGCGAGCTCCCCGACAAAGAGGTCCAGAAACGGACCGGGTTCTCAGGAGTCGGATAATCTTCCAAAGCCTCCGCCCAAGAGCAGCACCCCGCCTCGATCAGATTCAGCAATGTAATTGATCCTGGAATATCAGCTTGCACGCTCAAAGCCTCCGGGGGTAGAAACATACATCATCGCAACTCCTCAATACTTTCCACACACGCTGGCGTTGGAGCGAGTCGCTGGCAGTGCCGCGTTCTAGCTTTCGATGGCTACCACCTCGTGCTCGCAAACCGCGCTCGCCCTAGCTAGCGGTCGCTCATCTTGTGTCTCGTTAGGCCTGATGAGTGCTGGCGCCCGAAAGAAATCCTCGCCCCGACTAGTCGGCATCGTCGGGCGTTCGTCGCATTGTCTGGTGTACGCGCGATTATCGTCGCCCGATTCGATGCTGCACATCACTTGGTCGGCCACCGCGGCTATAAGACTGAACTCGCCCCCATTCGAGCCCGGGCAGATATTCTGTGGCGGTTTTCTGATGTTTTTCCTTGGCCTTCTCGGATCCGCCGTTCAGCGACTCTTGCGGCTGGACAAGCATGCCCAGGGGAAGGACGGCGAGTAGTTCGGCTTTATGGGAATCGCAAATCACAATGCTATCGTCGTCGGCGGAGGCCCTGGCGGATCCACTGCGGCGACCCTGCTCGCCAAGGCCGGGGCCCGAGTGCTGCTCGTCGAGAAGGAGAAGTTTCCCCGCTACCAAATCGGTGAATCGCTCCTGCCGGCGACGATCCACGGCGTCTGTCGCCTGCTGGGCGTAAGCGATGACCTGCACGCCGCCGGCTTCATCAAGAAGCGGGGTGGCACCTTCCGCTGGGGGAAGCATCCGACCCCGTGGACCTTCGACTTTGGGTCGGCTGAGGTGAACCAGATTCTCGAGTTCAACTTCGCCTACCAGGTCGAACGTGCCAAGTTCGATGAGTTGCTTCTCAACAACGCTCGCCGCCAAGGAGTCGAGGTGCGCGAGGAGACCAGCGTCACCGATGTCATTCAGGAGGGCGGCCGGTGCTCTGGAGTTACCCTGCTGGATCGTTCAGGTCGAAGCACCGAAGCCCGGGCGACGTTCATCATCGATGCATCCGGTAACCAGAGCCGGCTGCATGCCATCGCCGGCAAGCGGGTTTTTTCAAAATTCTTCCAGAATCTGGCGCTGTTCGGCTATTTCGAGGGCGGAGGCCGGCTACCCGCGCCCCACAGCGGCAACATCTTCTCCTGTGCCTTCCCCTTCGGCTGGTTCTGGTACATCCCCCTGTCGCAGACACTCACCAGCGTCGGGGCCGTCGTGGCGAAAGAGCACGCTGCAAAGCTGCGATCCGGGCCCGACTATGCCATGGGGCAATTCATCGACGCCTGTCCAGAAATCAAGCAGCTGCTCGCCAACGCGACCCGAATCGAGAACGGCATGTACGGCGGCTACCGGGTGCGCAAAGACTACTCCTACATCAATTCACGATTCTGGGTGCCGGGCCTGGTGCTGGTCGGCGACTCGGCGTGCTTCGTCGATCCGATCTTTTCCTCGGGAGTCCATCTCGCGACCTACAGCGGGATGCTTGCGGCGCGGTCCATCGCGACGATTCTGAAGCGTGGAATGCCAGAAGCCGTCGGCCTGGACATCTATGAACGGCGCTATCGCCTCGAGTACTCGGTTTTCTACGATTTCCTGGTTTCCTTCTACGACATGCACCAGGACGAACAATCCTACTTCTGGAAAGCTCGCAAGGTCCTCGGTAGCGACCAAGCTGCGAATCACGCTTTTCTTCAGCTCGTTGCCGGAGCGGGCACTACCGTCGCCGAGTTCCTGCGGCTCCGAGAAAGGAGCGGCGAGCTGTTTCAGCTTCGGGTTGACGGCACCGTGGACCCGAACAAGCGTTCTGGGCTGTTGCGCGAGTTGATGAAGGAGCGAGACATGGCGCAAGTGCACCTGCGCGCGGTGGGTAGGTCGGCCCAAATGGGGCGGCAGGACGGGCTCGACGCGCCGCTGGATTTCAATCCTGGAGGCGATCCGGCGACGAATGATGGATATCGAGTCTCCCCGGATGGACTGTGCTGGGAGCGGTTGGCGGAGTCCGGCTAGTAGTAATCTTTCTCCGGCCTTTAACCGGAGATGCTTTCAGTCGCTCTTAAGACGAATTTCACGATAAGTTTCTTAGGAGAGTTAGATGCCGTAAACATCCGCCGCAGTTTTTCCTAGCTCACTTTAGAGCGCCTTCCAGTGCGCCATTGCTGAAAATCTCGCGGAGGCGACCGCTCTCGTGGATAGCCTGGATAACGTTGTGTGTGGTACCCGGCTGTGGACAAAGCTCAACGCCAGGCAAGTGCCGGAGACGTTCGGCATACTTGCGGTCTCTGAAATGCCCGTCGCAGTAAAACATCTTGTAACGAGTTCGGCCATTGTGTTTGGCCAGTAGAAGTGACAGATCGCGGCGCTCCTCGGTGATCCGGGACATGTCTTTGCAGCCGCCGAACCTCTTCAGAGTCTCAAGATTGATCAGCGTCACCGGTGCAAATGCATAGACGACGTCCACCTGCAGGTAATGACCGAAAAGGATCGCTGCATAACCCCCGGAGGACGGGCCGCCACAGAATGTCTGCCGGGCTTGAGGTAACTCTTCCTGGCACCTCCGTAGGCGCGCGATGATGGCGTCAACGTCTGTGATTTCCGGGTTTAACCCTGCTTGGTAAAAAAAGCGGTAATAATCCTTAAGCAGAACCAGACTGTTATGGATCAATCCGGTCTCGCGGAGCACCGTCAAAGGCTGTATCCCTAGTCCCCCCGCCATCCCGTGGAAGACGTAATACAGTTGGCTCGAATTTTCTCGCGGCCATACGAGGAGGGCACCGTTCGGATTTTCTTCGATCTCCCGGCGCAGTTGCCGGTTGTATCTCTGAGCGCGATATCTCGTCGGGACGAACTGGAACAGCAGGCTTTTGAGCCCACGCATCCTAGCCGGGAAAAAGACATCGAGCCCGTCCATGTCGCGGCGGCGGAACAGGAGGCTCTTAATGGCACTCACCTTAGGAGCCTCGGTGTGCTGGCGCAACGGGCTGCACCGAACCGCGCGATTTACTTTGGAGCCGACCGCGCATCGACTCGCTCCATGCGTTCACATAGCCGGGGGATCGCATCTGAGAACGCAGCAGCTTCTCGTTGCCATGCTTTTCGAGCGCCAGCAATTCCACCGCGTGCGTATGGAATGTCTCGTCCATGTGACGTAACACCCAGGCGACAGCATCGGTGACACCGTGAGTTTGCATGATCCGCAGCAGTTCACTGTCGGTTAACTTATTCTGATTACGATCAATCAGGCGGATCACGTCGCCGAACTTCATCAGGCCGACATCAGTACCGGACTCCACGAATTTCTGGAGCCACGCTTCGCGGAACAAGTGGAGCACGGTGAAGAGGAATTGATATATAGGGCGGAAACAGGGAATACTCACGCCGGACATGCCGGGAATGGGTTGCTCGACAGGATTTTCGAGAGCTTCCTCGACCGGCACGTCAAAGGGACTCTTTGTCCAGGTCAAGCTATTCGCGATATCGATATCGATTAACCGAATCCCGGGCTGATCGATTTCGCGCGCAAGCTTTGGCAAGTGGTCGGGGTTCAGTCGGCTGCTGATTTCTTCGCGGCGCGCGTCCTTCGCCCAATCAAAGAACGGGCGGAACCCGAGCTCCTGCATCACGGTCATCACCTTATCGCGGTCTCGCGGCGTGATCATAAAATCGATGTCATTCATGTATCTCGTGCCAAGGCTGTCGTAGAGCGTCGATTCGAATGCCATGCCCTTGGTAACCACGAAGGGAATACCGCGATCGGCGAGCGCCTGCGCGACGCGCACTGTTTCGCGACGAAACACCTCGATCTGCCACCGATTCCATTCCAAGGCCGATTCCAAATGCATGTAGATGTTCGTCGGGACATCGAATCGTAGGCTGGCCGACATAATTTGGTGGGCCAGCATGGGAAACATCTTGTGCCGCAACGCTTGCTCCAGCAACTCGCCCCACTTCAGGGTATCCGTCGTTAGGAGATCGCGAACCATCTGGACCTCCGAGTCATCGATAATACCCCGGGCGAGTAGCTCAAGTATCGTCCACTCGGGTCCCAGCGATTGGTCGGGCAGTGATCTGGTCATGACGCTTGTCGCTCTCGCAGAAGCTGGACCGCTTCTTTCAGCCGTCCAGCAGTACGAAAAGTGCCCTCAACGAGCATGTCGTCGGGAAAACGAATGCCGAACGTCTTTTCCATATCCATGAGGACGGCGACCGCAGTCATCGAATCCAGACCGAGTTGCACAAGCTCCACGTCGTAGTTGATGGGGTTCGGCTTCGCTGAGCGGAGGTGCCGGCGCAGGCATTCCTCGAATTGAGTGGTTATGTCGTCCATATATTATTACTGGGTCTCTCAGTCCGGGATTCACTGCATGGCGTCAAGCCCGAATACGTTCATGGCCCGTGCGCAGGCGATGCACCGCAACGACCGAGCTCCCACGACAACAAACCTCCGCAGGAGGTTGCGAGCCAGTAAAGGCGACCAGACTAGCGGTTAGACCGTAAGCACCGACATTCGGTATGGACACAGCGTCTCCCGGTTTCAAAGCTGGAACCGATGCGTCGCGCGTGACGTAGTCCAGCGCGTAGTCCGTCGGACCTACGACGTCCACGGATTGGAGTAGTGCGCCGTCACGCCCCGCAAGCGGCTCAATAGAAGCAACAGCGCGATAAATCCGTCCCAGGCCTGCCATTCCACCCAGATGAATCATTCCTGTATCGAGGATGATGTGCGGCTTGCCATTCCAGACTTTCACGTCAAGGACCGTCGAAAGGAGAGTCCCGCTAGAAGCTACAAGATACCGTCCTGACTCGAACCAAAGCTTCGCCTCTGCGGTTAACCTCCGCTGCGCATTCACACGCTGCAGCTTCTCCCGCAAAGCGGAAATGTCCACCGGATCATCCGAGGTTCCAAATGTCCATGGAAATCCACCACCAAGATCGACCAGGCGCAGTGGTACACCGGCCTCAGCAATTTCTTCAGCGAGATGAATTGCGTGTTCGAACGTGCTTGCCAGTTTATCGGCGGTCTGGATTTGACCCCCGGAATAAATATGAATTCCTGCCAACTCAGCTCCCTGCAACGCGGCAACACGCGCAGCCCCGCTATTGAGCAGTTCCGCCGGATCCGCCCCGAAGTGACTTTGCATCGCCCCGACGCCGACGCTTCCACTCGGTGCACCGAGAACCTGAAGTCGCAACAGCGCGTTCGCTGGCTTCTTCGTTGCCGAAGCAACGCCGGCCAGGCGTTCCAAGTCATACCACGAGTCGCATGAAAAATGAGTCACGCCGGCAACTAACATGTCGCGAACGAGCGAAGCAGTCTTGCCCGGGCCAGAGCACATGATTTGGTCGGGCGCGAAACCCGCTTCGCGCACAACCTCCAGTTCCAAGAGGGATGCGATTTCGACGCGACAGCCGGCGTTTTTCAAAGCCGCGCACACCTCTGGAAGGGGGTTCGCCTTTACCGAGTAGAGCACCTGCGCGCCTTTCGGAAGCAATTCAAAGAGTGCTTTAGCTTGACGCTCGGCCTCGTCTAGATCGTAGACGTAGAGAGGCGAGCCGTATCGCTCGAGGAGTTCGCGGCTGAAACTAGGTGCAATCATGATTATGCTGCACTGAACACAAGCCGGCGAGCTTTTCCAGAGCGAATCGCCGAACTGCGACGCGATCCACTTTTCCTTGACTGGCCGTCGCGGGGAATGCCTCCGCATGGACGAACCACCGGGGCACCATGTGATGAGGCATCCCAAGGCGAAAATGTTCGGTCAATACCTGGGATGCGAGCGGAGTTCGGTCCGCTGTGGTATAGACCACCGCGATATCCTGCCCGATTTCGGGGTTGTCGATGCCAAACGCGACGGCGCCCAGAAGGCCATCGAACCGATGCGCATGCTCTTCAATTTCCGTCGGACTGACGCGGAAGCCGCGCGTTTTTATCATCGAGTCCATACGCGCAAGGAAGTACAGGTAACCTTCCTCGTCTCGACGCACGAGGTCGCCGGAAAAAACGACTGTTTCGCCAGGGAAACGATCAATCTGCCGGAAACGTTCCGCCGTCGCTTCGGGCGCGTTCCAATAACCCTTGGCTACGCAGCCACCGCGGTGCACGAGCTGGCCGGGAACACCGGGCGGGCAATCTTGGCCTTGGTCGTCCAAGACGTAGAGCTCGACTTCGGGGATCGCCTTGCCGATCGAAGTCCGCCGGGCGGAGAGTTGATCGGGCGGTAACCACGATGAGCGAAAAGCCTCGGTCAACCCGTACATGACAACGATATCAGTCCCTGGGAACGTTCTCTGGAGTTGGTCAAGCATCCTCGCAGTTACGGGTCCGCCCGTTGTGCTCACGTAGCGCAACGCCGAGAAATCCAAATCAGCGTCGGGACCGGGAAGCTGCGGATCAAACATGCGTGTGATGATGACCGGCATCAGTGGCAGAGCGGTAATGCGCTTCGTAGCGAGCAGGCGAAATAGATCGCGAGGAAAAATCAAATTGTGCAGGTAGAGCGACGCTCCCGCATAGAGGGTCTGCAAAAGTTGGTTCAGGCCGTGATCGAAATTCAGCGAGAGCACACCTGCAATCCGATCCGTAGCTTTCGTTCCGAGGTAGCTCGCCACGATTCGCGAGCCATCGGCCAGGTTCCGGTGCGATATCATGATGCCCTTGGGCTTGCCCGTGGATCCTGACGAGTAGATGATCGCGGCAGTGTCTTCCGGTTTAGCTCGGAAGAAAACGGGAGCGTTTCGACATTTCTGCCGAAGCTCCTTGAGCGAGGGCATCTCTTCTTCCGCCGGGCCATGCCCGACCACAATACGCCCATGTGTTGCGTCACGGAGTTCGGTAATGCGGGTAGAGTCCGTGATCAGGAGTTTCATATCGCAGTCGTCCACCATATGTCCGATCTGCTCGGCGTGGAGCACCGGATGGATAGGAACAAAGATCGCATTGGCCCAAAGCACTCCCAGAATGGCGATGACCTGATCGAGATTCTTCTGCATACAGATACCGACGCGGTCCCCCGCTAAGACTCCAAGCGACGCGAGAGCTTGCGCGGTCGCCGCGGCCTCAGCGTGAAGTTGCCGGAACGTTAGCGATTCGTCTCCGCCAAATACAGCAGTCTTGTCGGGAAAAGCCGAGAGCGTCTGCTCGAATTGTGCGAGTATCGTGGTCATCTGTCTAGCAGCTACTAACATCGTTCAATGTGGGATGTAAACAACCTACAAGCCCGCTGCAGTGATGCCGCCCCGACCGGCAGCAATAGACCTGCTGGAATGTTTTAAGATTGCACGCTGCGTGAGACCACCCATCGCAGACGCTTTTCTCACGAAATTCGGCGTAGAATCAAGAAAAAAACCGCGGTTTCTCGTTGTCCACCAGACAGCTCGCTGCAATTCCACCTTGCGGCGAAAGGGGTCGCATTCTTTCAGCCTGGTCCGCGCGGCGCACGCTCGGGTTGCCGCCGTGAAGTTTCGGAAGCTGCATCGAGAAGCAAGCGACCGGACGGATCGACGGTCGATACCGTGGTCGATAGTGCCGGCAGCAAATAACCTTCGCACTCGCAGCGGCTCAATTGCCGTCAGCCCCTTTTTGACGCTGCCCGCGCATCTTGCGTTTCCCTGACGACAGTTTGGTCGCGCCGGCTAACTGACACGGCACATAAACCCGTTGAACTTGGGTCCGCTCCAAGGACTGCAAGGCGAATTCCGAGGTAAGCTCGATCAGATGTTTCGTGAAGTAAACCGTTTTGCCTCCTTGGCGATCAATCCTGCTTAAGGCGTAGCGGACCGGCTCAATCAGCACGTTTGCGCTGGCGGCTTCGAAGGAACCGTCATTTCGGTTCAATCCACCATAGAAACATTGAAGCAGGTCTGCAGGACCGAAGACGAAAAAGTCGACGCCCTCGTAGCAATCCAGCTCAAATAGGTTCGCCGGCAATTCGAGCATCATGCCTAGTCTTCGCGGCCGCTTGCTACTGGCGAATCGGGTTCGCAGACGATTCACCAGAATCTCCAATTCCTCATGGAACCGCACGTATGGGATCAGGACATCGAGCGGAATGTCTTCCGAGAGAATTGCTTGGATGGTTCTTAGATCAAAATCGAGCAGTTCGTCCTGCGCGATCAACCGCGCCGCTCCCCGCGAGGACGGCGACGTCTCTTCGATAAAGTGAAAATCGGTCGAGTTGTAGTCGCACAGCCTGTACATCACGGCTCTTGGCTTGAATGCGGAGATGTGCCGCCGCGTCTGATCAATGATCGTATCGATGTCGCTGAACATTAACCGGCCGTCGCCGACATGCCACAAAAGTAGAAATTCACTGCGGATCAACAGATTTGTCGCGGTGAATAGTTGACAGGGAAATGAATTCAGTATGAAATCGTCGCCCAGCTGTGCTATCTGCCTCCCCAGGGAGTCCAGGTCATAATCGCCATCCAGGAGGGCTTCCTTAAGGATCGCGTCGCAATGGCTGTCGCGTACCGCCAAACTCCGCAGGGCGTGGATCTCTTCCAAGGAGAACTCGGCGCGACCGATTTTCTTAACAAAAGAGTAATCAATCCCAACTGGCATCGTGCGACTCCTGTTCAGATTATGTTCGAGACCTCTGTGTTCATATCAAATGCCTGATGCAGACTGCGTAATCATCAAACCTGATTACGAAAGGCCCACAGCGCCGTCTGTATGTGGTGCTACTCTTTTTAGGTTCTCGGCAACAACGTTAAAATGCGAATTCCTAGGTCCATTTCCTGCCTTCTCTGCAGATCGGGGTAACGCCTTCGAAACTCGCCGGTTTCCAGATCCTTCGCCAGCCGCCGGAGCCCGTCTTCGACGGAGCGCAGTGAGACTGAGGTCAATGACGACCAGCACGAGCGGAAAGTTGGGGAAAGGCAGGCTTGGGGGCGACTCCAGGCCGCGCCGCAAAAGAGGTCGGCAAAATCGTGTGGAATATGAAGCGGCGTAATCCATACCCGGCGGCGGGAAACGCGGCGCAGCCGTACGACGAGGTCATTTAGCGGCTGAAAACGTAGCAGATTGTTATCGAAAACGTCCGGAAAATAGTCGTTGAACCAATACGACTCGGCCAGGCGCACGTCCGCCGTCAGAATGACGATTCGGCCCTCATTGCAGACGCGATCCATCTCGCGAACTGCTCTGTCAAGATCGCGGAAATGGTGAATGGCATTGACGCAGATCATTGCGTCAACCCCTGCGTTCTCCAAAGGCAGTTCTTCGGCATATCCCTGCGAATATTGAACCTGCGGGTGTGGCCTCGCTTGACTAAGCATCACCTGCGAGGGTTCCACAGCACGAACATGATAGCCTCGCTCCGCTAATGCCAAGGCGTAGTTACCAGTGCCAGCACCGACATCCGCGATGCATTTTCCCGGTTGCAGGGCAAGTTCTCGCAAGAGCATTTCAGTCACACGCGGATCTGCCTCGCGGACCTGGGAATATTGCCGTCCGATGGTGTCGTAGAAATTCAAGGACTCCGTCAAGAATCCACGAATCCTAGCTAATGTCTCCCGTGAAATCAAATCTAGTCATCGTGACGGTCGCATCAATCGCAGATGTAATTTCGGATCCGAACAACACGTTGCGGTTAGTTCTCGGTTACCGCATAATCGCTGTTCAAAGTTAGTGCGTGACAACACCTTTTAGTTTCGTGGTTGTGGAGGGCGTTCACGGCGCAGGCAAAACTACTGTCTCGGAAATGCTCCGCGACAGGTTCGGCGCTGCGCTGCTCCATTTCACTCCAGAATTTGGACGGTTTCGACAGGATGCGGAACTGGACGTGAAGGTCGCACCCCTTCCTCGGCTTCTTCATTACCTCGCCGCCACGATGCAAGTGTCGGATCTGGCGAAAGCACATCTAGAATCCAGACACGTAGTCTGCGATCGATATCTCGTCAGTTCACTGACACTCTTGGCGAGTGATCCGTCTGTGACGGCTCAGGAAGTTGCGACGATTGTTGCAACTTACGAGCCGTACTACTGTCCCCCTGACTTGACCTTGCTTCTAACCGTGGAACACTCGGTGGCCACGACTCGCCTGCGAGGCAGGGCGGACCGTATCGTGACTAATTCACAACGCGAATCGACGGAGTCGCCGGCGTTTTTTCAACGCTGGCAATTGCACATGAAGAAAGAGGTGACGAGGCGCGGATCCTATGTAGAAATCGATACATCGGATCTTTCGCGCAGCGAAATGCTCGTCTGCGCTCTTGATGCGGTTGTTGACCGCTTGGGGTTGGGCGAGAGATGAGGGGCACCCCGCTGCTCATCGAATTCCGTCGATTCATGCGTTGCGGCGATCTCAGATCAACGAATCGCAGGCGTAAGTCAAAAACGTAAACGATTTACCAATCGTCGGAACAAATCCGTTAAGAAGCCCACGTCAAACGGACAGAACCAACGACTAGAAAGCTGCCCCAAATGAGCAGCCAGTAACTCGGCCAGATTCGGCCAACAACTTCCATCCAGGCGTGTATCCAGGTTATGTGTGAAGAAGCTGTGCGCGTTTAATTGGCGTCTTCGCTCCTGGAAACGTCATAGCTCGCTTCTTACGCGAGCTTTGATTCTCTGTTAATCCCCAACTTTCCTTGCTGTTAACTTTGCGATTGTTGGTTGATTCGTCTCCAATCCAGACTTGGGTCTTCCAAAAGACAGCTCCCTGGAAAATCCAAATACCAGGCATCGGAATGATCGATTATTAGCAAATGCTATTTTCGATCCGCACAAGGGCGTTGCGCTTCGCTCTTGGTTGCCGCATAATCGCGATTCAAAATCAGCCATGGCAACAGCTCTTAGTCACACGCAGTATATTGAGGTGCTCGACGCCGCCGCAGATGCGGCCGATCCGGGCCGGCTCGGTGGGAAAGGAGCTTCTCTGTGCCGGCTCATGAACCTCGGACATCGCGTTCCGGCCGGTTTTGTTATCACGCGTGAGGCCTTTCAACCCGCGCTGAAAGAGATGGGGCTCGCTCCCGCGCTCGACACGCTCGACTCGCTTCTCGCTGGCTCCGGCGATACGATCGCAACTGGCGAACAGATTCGCCGGAGCATTCTTTCCCGCCGGATTCCTGCGCGAATCCTCGAACCGATCACGGAAATGGTCGAGAAGTCGCGCCTCTGGGAGCCGCCTTCCGAGGGCCTGATCGTTCGCTCTTCAGCCACCATTGAAGACGGCAGCACCCATTCTTTCGCGGGTATTTTTGAATCGGTCCCGGTCAGCACGCCGGAAGAGTTTGAACCGACCGTTCGGCAGATTTGGGCATCGGTGTTCTCGCCGCGTGCTCTCACTTACTTCCGTGAGATTGGCGTTCACCAAGTACCGGCGATGGCAGTCGTGGTGCAACGTTTCCTGCGTGCCGAGCGCTCGGGAGTTATGTTCACGCGCTTTGCCGGGCCAGATGGAAGACAATCCATTCTCGTCGAGCACGTCGAGGGAGATTGCGAAAAGCTGGTAAAAGGTGAGGTGACGCCCGAGAGGCTTTGGTTGAACGAGGCGCAAGATGTCCCGGAATCGCTTGAAGGACCACTTCGCCCCAGGCATGCGCGTGCATTGGCTCAAGTCGCCAAGCGGCTGGAGCAAAGTTTCGGCGCACCGCAAGACGTCGAGTGGGTCATCCACGATGATGAGCTACATATCGTCCAATCCCGACCGATTACTGCTGCATTCTCCGGCGACGCGAGTGCCGGGCCGGCATCGCCTTTCACCACTGCCCCCATTCTCAGCGGAGTGCCTGCCAGCTCCGGCACAGGATCGGGCCCCGTTCACCTGGTGTTCAACATTGAACAAGCGCTTCAACTCCAGTCCGGATCGGTGCTCGTAACGCCAATGACAAATCCCGACATGGTGGTGGCTATGCGAAACTCGGCGGCCATCGTTACGGACGTCGGCGGGATCATTTGTCACGCCGGGATCGTATCGCGCGAACTCGGTTTGCCTTGCGTCGTCGGAACCGAAACTGCGACAACTACGCTGGCCGACGGAGAGCTGGTCACGGTCAATGGATCGACCGGCCGCATCTATCGAGGTCGCATGGAGACGGAACGTGCGGCGAAATCATTTGAGCAGGTTCACTGGTCGGACATTTGGTCTGGATGGCTTGAGCTGACAAGAGACAGACCCGAGCTCGTGCCTATTATCTCTACAGCGGAGGCATTAAGAGCGATGCCTTCCGAAGTCACCAAGATTGTGCTCATGCCGGACCTCGACCTGAGAACGAACAAGCACGGCCTGTGGAACGACCTCGAAGCGCTGCCGGCCAATGCTCGCGCGGCCGCACTCGAAAACTATGTCACCATGGTTGCCGGTATCGTTTTGGAACGGCCGACCTCCAAGTTATGCCTCTTGTCGTTAGGCAGCTTGCCCCGCCGCGAACTCGGTCAAGCTATCGCGCGGGTAGCAAATCCAGCGGTTACGCTTTACGACAACGATCGCCCCCCTTTTCCGTTGGTATTCGATCCAGGAGTAACGTGGCCGAACGGATCCGCCGCTGTTCCGCTCGGCTGCGCGAGTGCCATCCGCACAGAAACACGAATCACGCGCCAAAAAATCGGCGGAATGGCCCAAGCGGAAGCCGCCGCACTCGACACAATCAAGTTCTTTGGCCACAAACCAGCAAGCAGGATCGCGACCATGCCCGCGCCCCAAGCGCGCGCGAGGTGGTGGGCTCTGCTTCCGGAGTACGGTCGGTTCCACCAGGAATTTGCGACGACGGCAAGGACCGGGGACTTCGAGTGGCTGGAAGTGCGTCCCGAACTTGTTATCTCTGCTCTTTTGAAGTCTCTGGTTCAACCCGGCTTCGAGATGGTTCCACGTGTCCTCGGGTTTCGAAACATTCCCCCGCTCCACATCAAGTGGATGAAATGCCGGTACCATTTCCGCTCCGACACTTTTGCTCTGGTGTGGCAGTCGATTGTGCGCGGGACATGGAACGAAGCGTTCATGGTCGATTTGATACGGCGGGTCCGCGCTTCCTACGATCGACTGGCTGAAGTTCTCATTCTATTTCCCACCTCTGACGCGGAGTTGAAGGCGATCTCGGGCGATCAAATGGTCGCATTGATTACTTCCTGGTGGCCACGCTGGGTGGAATTTTTCGCCCTGTGCTGGTTTATTCAAGCTCAGGGCGATGACATTTTGTTCCCTTTCATTGACGAAACGGTGAACCACAATCTGAGTAATCTCGGCTCGCCTCCTGCCGGTCGGCTGTGGCCCGGTCCCGCTGATTTCATCGTGCCGACTACTCCCGTTCTGAGTGGCGCGTACATGGCCGACGTGGCGAAGCTGCGCGAAGCGCTGCTCGCGGCCGGGCTTCGAACGAAAGAAGAAGCCGAGTCCGCTCTGGATGCGGGACGACATTCCGCCGTTGCGCAGAACCTGGACGGGCATCTCCGGAAATGGCATTGGATGCGTGACCGCGACCTGCTCTTCGAACCGTGGGACACGCGTGGGCGTGTCATCGAGACTGCACTCAAAACCCAGCCGCACGCCGTCATGCCTTACGAACTCAATCTGCGGCGCAATATGCTCGCGCTAAGTTTCCATTTTGATCTCGCCCACAACAGCGGCCGCGCGCTTGGGCTGAATCACGCCGCGCGTTTCGTCCACGACCTGAATGTCGAAAGGGAGAATCACCACATCCTATGGCTAAAGTATTCCTATCCGCTGCGACAGCTTGTGGTCGAGCTGGAGCGGCGCTTGATCGCATCCGGCAGCCTCGACAAGGGTGATATCTTTTTCCTTCAAGGCCCGGAGCTGATTGAAGCCGCGCGGAATCTACCAGCTCCGTTGCCACCGGATCTCATCGCAAAGATGAAAAATCGGCGGCGAGGCTATCTCATCGAAGCGCGTCTTATTGGGTCGGATGCGGAACCGGCGTTACCTGAAGACGATTATTACTGATGCCATCACAATCGAGATTCCTGGTTATTGAAGGTTGTAACGGCGTCGGCAAGAGTACGATTGTAGAATATCTAAGCACCCGGCTCGGCGCTTCCACGTTTCACTACCCGCCCGAGTTCGTGAGCTTCCGAGGCAAGGTGCATCTGGACGAGTCTGTCGCGCCACTTCCCCGGCTTATCTACTATTTGGCGGCAACATTGCATCTGTCGGACCTAGTGCGCGCTCAACTGAAGCAGAGTCATGTCGTCTGCGATCGTTATCTGGCAAGTCCCCTATCGCTGATGATTGGCGTATCGGCGATCGAAGAGACGGAAGCTCGCGACCTCATTCAACCGTTCCTGTCTTACCTGTGCATGCCTGATCTGACTGTCCTCCTCACGGCGGAACATGCGGCCGCCGGTGTAAGGATTAATAAGCGTTCGCGCGAGTCAGGCAAACTCACGCCGGTAGCGCGAATGGTCCTCGAATCAAAAGAGTTTTTTCATAAGAGGCAAGATGCTTCTCGCCGATGGGCGATGAGACTAGGTCCTGTCGTGGAACTGGATACAACTAACCTTTCGCCCGAAGAGATGTGCAACTCCGCCTGGTCGTTGTTAACGCCCAAATTAACTGGATTCGGCTAGTTTCGCACGACACAATTCTGGCGCTGAGATCGTTCCGCTTGGCCAAAACCAGGTAGTGGGTTCCCATGGCTAGACCGCTGACTAGCATTACGTTGTGAGCCGCTGTAAACTACGTGAACACTCGGATCTGTAGCAACGATGGCATTCCATAGCTTCGTGGCACCTAACGAACCCAGCCGCGAGAAGTCCATCCCGTACGTGCTTCTCGCCACCGTCTTGCGCGTACTTATATCTTGGTGGGGGCGCGCCTTGACTGCGCTCCGCTGGTTTCGCCGGAGAGCCCGACGATCGCTGTGGCGGCTCTGCTCTCCCGGGGTACAGAAGACCGAAGCGTGGATCCCATGGCACAAGGATCTGTACCGGACCCTCGGCGACCGCGCCCGGCAACGCGGTGAGCCTGGCGAACGCTTGCCCGAGTTAATACTCCATGACATTGCAGGCAAACATCAGCAACTCAGCGGCTGCTGGAATAAACGACCGGCGCTGCTCGTGACGATGTCGCTGAGTTGCGGTCGGAGCCGGCGACATGCCAGGGCCCTGCGACGCCTTGCGCGGCGCTTTGAACGCTACATCAATACGGTGATTATCTATATCCTCGAAGCGCACCCGATTGATGCGCCTTCCCCCTACGCAAACAGGATATGGATCACGGCTAAGAAGGAGATAGCCGGCATCCGCTTGCTCAACACCGAACTCTTGAAGCACGCATCGAGCTGGCGCGCCAGCTAAGGCGCCGTTATCGTCTGTCTAACTCCATGTTAATAGACGCTTTGGATGACCGCGCCTGGCGCGCGTTCGGCAGTGCGCCAAACGTCGCGATATTGGTCCATCCGGACGGAAGAATCGCTGTCAAGCAAGGCTGGTTCCAGTCTAAGGAAATGTCACGCGCAATCACTGCGCTGTTGAAAAACTCTCTTATCAGCGCCGACTACCGAATATCAAGGCATGAGTGAGAAGAACCACGGCTTGGTGGTGGTGCCATTTTGAAAGAACTCGAGTAACATCGTTGCCACTTTCAACACACCCTGCGCGGAGGGATGGACGCCATCAGGTCCAAAATCGCTGCGCTCCCATGTAAGGCCATCACTGCGTGGCGTCAAGCCATCGGCCCATAGGTAAGGGCCCCATGAAACCCAGGGTACCGAACTGTCGGGACCAGAATTGTTGATCCGCTCCTCGATCAACCACTTCACCGCGAATGCCGACTCGTACGCGATGGGCTCCGGGCTCAAATCCGTTTCCGAATACCCGCCATAGATACGGCTGGAGACGTATACAAGTTTCAGTTGCGCAAACTTCGTACTGAGAATCTCCACGATTGAGCGCAACGTCCGCTGCAGAAGCCGCGCACTTTCCGGAAAACCGCGACGCTCGTGAGCGAAGGCAGTCTTGAGCCATACAACCTGCACCTGTGCAGCGGAGACCTCGCAGGGTTGAAGCTGGCTGTCCACGTGTTTCCAGTAATCGCCGAATGGCAAGGCAATGTCTGTTGCGGCCGCCCCTTCCAAAGCAGCATCGATCATTAACAAACCAGGGTTTTTGCGTGCGTCAGCGTCGGCCAACCGGATGAACTGCGAAAACTCAGAAGACGCGTTGGACATGCCGATGCAGAGCATGACGATTTTTCCCGAGGTCGACGGTTCGCCGGCTGTGTCCAGAGCTTGAACTGTCGCAGCAAGCGCGATTCCAGCCTGATCGTAAGCAGAAGGTGGTGAGTTTTTCCCATTCGGGTAGAGACCGCCCGCGAAGCCGAGATACTTTGCTGATCCAAGATCGGTTAAAGGAGTCACCGATCAGTCCAGATACCTGGCAACCACTTCGCCGGTGTAACCGTCCACGTCTAACAAGTCACCGTCGTGAAAAAGACTGCGAGCATCCCGAATTCCCACTGCGGCCGGAATCCCGCACTCGCGAGCAAGCGTGGTGGCGTGCTGAAGAATGGCGCCTTCCTCGACCACGAGTCCGGCGACTCGCGGGAGCAATGGCGCAAGATGTGGATGAAGGATGCGCATAACGAGAATAGAACCTGCCGGAACGGCCATAACGTCTTCGGCGTTGCGTATCACATATGCTCTCCCGCTCGCACGTCC
This sequence comes from Verrucomicrobiota bacterium, assembly GCA_003218945.1. Lineage (GTDB taxonomy): Bacteria > Verrucomicrobiota > Verrucomicrobiia > Chthoniobacterales > UBA10450 > Udaeobacter. The sequence goes on from QHPE01000154.1 coordinate 27,967, forward strand.
CGGCGCTGCACCCAAGCCCGAGTAGATTTTCGCTGATTTTTCGGCGCTCATGGATTCCTCATCATCGTTATGAGCCGGCTCGGCTCCACGCCGCGTACTGACAAGTAATCGGTGTTTTCCATGTAACGATCACGGCGCTTACAAATCATCGCCGGATCGTTAATCTCCGTAGTCAGTTCACGAATGTCGAGAAATAACAAATCCACTGGTTGAAGTGTGGGAATTTTCTGGAGATATCCCGCAGCCAGTTGCTGCAGAAGCGGGACCATGCCGACATAGAAAGCGCGGCGCACATACCACGTCTCCCGTTCCAGAAAATCCAGCCAAAACCCAAGCACACGCCTGAGAGCAGAGACTTTCGTTCGCATACCGGCAGGGGACGCAGCAACTGCGGGTCTTTTTGCGAAAGATAAACGTCGGCGAACTTGTTCTACATCGACGTCATCGAAGGCCGAGTGGAGCAATCGGACGACGTAATCCGGATCTTCGTAGCCGGGCGAGTCCCACGCGAGTGGACCGAAAACTGTTTGCCGTTTGCAGAATTCCCTAATGAGGTGAAAGACTTTCGGCGATACGCGGGGCCACTCCCGGTGCAATCGTTGCGGAGTATAGTCGAGGGCGCAGCAAGCTTTATACAATCCGAACGTGTCTTGCATAAGTTCGGCCCCGGCACTTTTCTCGGGAAAAGGCGGCGGCTCAACATCCCCGGCATCGGCGAGAGCGCGCAGAAGAAGATCCGGTACAAATTTGCTCAAGATCCCATAGGCTAATACGAGCGCCATTTTGTTCGCGAGATTTTCGGACAATTTCCTCGCCGAGGCGCTCTCAAGCGAAGCGGCTACGCGCGCGGCATTCTCGGTCGCATCAACCAAGGCATGGCAGGCGGTGGCGTGCGTCGCGTGCATTTGTTCGAGAGTTTCCGGCGTGAACCACGAGCGTAAAGCTTCGGTCAGCACGGCGACCTGTGACCGGTCCAAAAAGAGGTCGCCGTTTTCATCCAGCTGCGCTGGAAATTCCTGCTCCGATGTAAGGCCAGGCAAGCCGATTGTCGTCGCGGCCCGGGCTGCCTGACCGAAGAGCGAGCGCTGCAACGGCAATCCGACGATGTGCCTGCGATATGGTTGCCCAGACATTGCGGCCGGCTGCATCATGTTGCCGGCTTGCCAGACTTCATCACGCCTCGCCCAATTCTTTCGCGGTCAGACGCGGGAAAGCGCCACGCAGAGCGGCCTTTCGGCCTTCCGGGCCCAGCGCGGCCATTCCAAGGCGATCTGCATCCTGCGGGTCATAAGCAACCAGATGAATAGAAATCGGCTCGATGACCGCTCCGGGAAATTTCAACATTAGCGTGACTGTCTCGGCACCGGCGGCAAGCATCTCGTCAGGAACGCCGAACTGGTACACTCCAGGCAACAATTTATTGTCAATTTCAACAAAGCTTCCGGCTCGATGTTCACCGACCTTTCCTTCGACAAGAGGTATCCGCCGCACTTGAGTTTCTCCTTCGCGAATGTAGGCGGCGCTGGAGTCCGGAGTCTTCGAGCTCAAACCGGTCTTGCCTGAACGCATGTCAGCCGCATCGATGGCGTAGACGAGCAATATCTTCGACGTGGTTCCTTTCTTCAGTGCGTACGACATACTTACGATTTTTTTTCCGCGTTTAGCCTTGCCTTTAGTTCTTTCTCCCGTTGCTCGCCCAACGCCAGTTCCATTTCGGTAAACCGCGGCAATGCCCGCCGAAGAAATTCATGCCGCTTGTGACCGGCCAGGCTCCACACGCCAATCCGCTCCGCGTCCTGCGGGTCGTATGCGACGAGATTAATTTCGACGGGTTTGATCACCGTGTCGGGAAAACGAATCAACAGAACAGCGCGCGCAGAGCCTTCGGCAAGCATCTCATCCGGCGCTCCGAACTGATACACCCCGGGCAGCAACTCGGAATCGACTTCAGCAAAGGCCCCCGCTCCCCATTCACCGGCGCGACCTTCCATGATGGGCACTCGGCGGGCTGCAGACTCCCCCTCCCGAATGTAAGCTGCGCTGCCGGCGGAAACATTCCTGGCTAGCCCCGTCTTGCCGGACGTGCTGTCTGCAGATGTGGCGTAAACAAGAAGCAGCTTGGACTTTGTTCCAGCTTTCATCGTGTAAGCGTGCTGTACCGGCATGATGATCCTCCTATGAATGTAGCTCCGAATGTTTACTCTCGATAAACTTAATCAACGCTCGTAGCGTTCGAAAATTTTCCTGCATGAGATCGGTATCCTCGACTTTGATGCCGAAACGTTCCTCGACGAAAACGATCAACGGCCACATGTTCATCGAATCAATGGCTCCGCCTGCGGAGTCGAGCAGCGGTTGGTCCAGTGTCGGCAATGGCTGCCCAGTCTTCGCAACGATCTCCCTGATGTAGTCAGTTAAGACTTCCTGAACATTCATGAGCCACTCTCTGGTTTCGGCCCTTATCATTAATGGCCCGCATCGCCACGAGACCGGGTAAAGGAGTTTCTTCGTACACCCTGCCGGCAAACATGTGGATGACGTCTTCCGGGTAACGATGGTGCGCAAGCAGTTTGAATGCGTAGGGATGTTGCCAAAATGCATCGATAAGCTCCTGAACACTGTCCTGACCACGATCACAGACGCGCTGGTAATCGGCAAATGGGTTCGGCTGCTCTCTCTTTGAGTCAGCGAAAAATGACGCGATAGAAGCAGCGGCATACTCGGCTTCTTTCATGGCGAAAAAGACTCCAAACGAAAAGACCGGATCAATGAAGCGGTGGGAATCGCCCACGCAGAGGAATCCCTTCCCGGTGAAATTGGAGATACGATAGGAGTAGTTGGAAATACCGCGCACCTCCTCGACAAACTCGATTTGCGGAAGACGTCGCGTTAGTTCCGGGTTCAGTTGGTCAAGCTCGCGCAACAGGAACTGATGTTTGCTCTCATTTTTCGAGCGGTAGTAATCGGCAGGCACCACGACGCCAACGCTGGTGACCTGGTCGTCTAGCGGAATAAACCACGCCCAATGATGTTTTTGGCGATAAAAAATCAGCGTGTTCCCGCCCGCTGCACCCGGATCGCGGATACCTCCAAGCACCTGCGAGAAAATCGCCACTTGCCGATCGTAGCTGCCGCGAACTTTTTCACCAATGACACCGGCATTGGAAAAAAAGGTAGCCGGCCCTGAAGCATCGACCAATACTTCTGATGCGATGTCCTCGACTGTGCCGCCGTTGGCGCGGACACGCACTCCGCGAACCGCATCACCGTTCAAAAGCGGCGCGACGCCCTCCGCTTGCACCACCCCGACACCTCGCGCCGCAGCGGCCGCGAAAAGCATGTGGTCAAAATCACTCCGCCGCACCGACCATGTATGCGTATCGAACAGGCCCGACTCCCGACGCCATCCTTTGACGGGAACGAAGAAGGCGTTTTTTCCCCGCGGCCCATACACCGTGACGCCGTACTTCACCGGATGCCGGCGCGTGGTCATTTCTGCCTCGAGCCCGAGAGTTCGCAGACAATTACCGCACTCGCCGGTGAGGGATTCGCCGATATGGTAACGAGGGGATTGTGCTTTCTCGATCAACGTTACGCGCAGGCCGGTTTGAGCGAGGAACATGGCGGTGGCGCTTCCGCCGGGACCGCCCCCGATAATGGCGACATCGGTTTTCATCCAACCATCCTGCTAAAACAATTGCTCGAGGCGATTGATTCCATTTGAAGTTTCTGCAAATATTGAATGAGCTTTGTCAACAAGATCACCTGGAAAATATGTGCTCTTTCGGTGCCTCGGTTTTGTTGTTCAACAATGATACAAGTCTCAGATCTGGCAAGAGCAACCTCTCATCCGTAATCGGTGATCGATATCTCGTCAGTCCAGTAACACTCTTGACGAGTGATCCGCATGTGACGAGTCATTGCAGACCAAGTAATTCCATCGATCCAAATCCGATAGGAACAGGCGAGCCTTTTTACTTCTGATTTCGCTATCTGGGCTCTTTGTCTTGACAAACGGTTTCTCTTTTCAGTAACTCAGACAGACAAAGAGGCTATTTAAGGAGGTTTTCTTATGATGATTAGTAGGATTGTGCTGTGTTTCATTCCGTTAATGATCGCGCCAGCGATCCTCGCCGACAGTTGGTCCCCCATCACGATCGTGAATGCTCCCACCGCGCGCGCCGCGCACTCGGCGGTCTTCACTCGCATCGATGGGACCGATCAGATGATCGTTTGGGGCGGCCAGGACTCCCCTATGGTCCCCTTTGCCAACACTGGAGCGCGCTGGAAACGCTTGTCTGACGTGTGGACGGCGACGACCACGACCAACGCTCCGTCCGGACGCGAAGGCCACCCTGCGGTGTGGACAGGCCACGAGATGATTGTCTGGGGCGGAGATGATGGACTTAACTTTCTTAACACCGGCGGCCGCTACGATCCAGTTGCCGATACCTGGCGACCGACCTCACTCACCGGCGCACCAGACGGGCGGTTTGGGCATTCCTTCATCTGGACCGGCGATCGGCTGATTGTTTGGGGCGGCGCGGTCGGCTTCGGCGGTGATGTGAACACGGGCGCGCTCTACGATCCCGTCACAGATACCTGGTCGGCGACAACAACTGTCGGCGCGCCGTCTGCCCGTGACGGTCAAGCCTCGATCTGGACCGGATCGCAGATGCTGGTCTGGGGTGGCATCAGCCTCGGTAACTACGTGAATGACGGCGCGCTTTACGACCCACGCACTAATACTTGGACAGCTATCTCTACCACCAATGCGCCATCGCCGCGACTCTTCTTCGCTTCGGGTTGGGACGCCACGAACCTCTTCATCTGGGGCGGCATTAATTCGCGTTTCCAGCCACTATCGAATGGCAAGCTGTATAACACTCGCACCGGTATTTGGAAAACAGTCGCCAAAACTAATGCTCCTGCACCGCGGTATGGCGCCACATGTGTCTGGTCGGGCAAAGAATTCATCGTCTGGGGTGGCTCAGACGCGGCCGGAAATCCGCTCGGCGCCGGAGCGAAGTACAATCCTACCACTAACACCTGGACACCCATAACAAGCACCGACGCTCCTGCGCCGCGTTCGAGTCACACCGCGATCTGGGACGGCTCTCGCATGATCGTCTGGGGCGGCTCGGGTGAATGTTGCAACAATTGGTTCAACGACGGGTTTGCTTACACGCCATAAGAAGCTGGCACTGGAGCGAAACGCCGGACGCGCTCGACAAACGCCTGAACGACGCTCGCTCCATCTCGCACCTTTCTGAGGGTTGATGATTGGTATCGGGTCGGTCCGAGCGGAAATGCCGTGGGTGTCACTTCTTATTTCTCAGCAATCACCAAACACATTCACTCTCGAGCGCCTGGCGTTTGGCGGCTGAAGAGCAGCTCGGCGACGTCGAAGCACCTCAATCAAGTCCCGGACTGCGTCTTGTCCTTGGGTGGCTAATACTTGGCAGGCGACAGAAGGATTTTCGTTCGCTCCTTTTTCCGCTTCTGAGTAGTTAGGACTTGTCTCAACCGCAAACTCTGCCTCCTTCATGAGAGAAAAACTCCGAATGAAAGAATCGTATCGGTAAAGTGATGGGCGTCTCCCACACAACCGAATCCTTTGCCGGTGAAATTGGGTGCCGTATAGGAGTGGCTCGATATGGTTCGAACCTCCTCCACAAAAGGAAGTGCTGGCTGGCAAATTTCAAGCCGATCGTGCGATGCCAAGCGAAGGCTTAACGCTATCGGATGTTGGAATCGCTTTCACTGGCTCTTCTTGAGATATTTGTCGAAAAACGCTTTAACAATCGGTAGCAATGTTGGGCTCCCCAAGCCCACGCTGTGTCCTCGTGGAGTTATCTCCAGGGTTGTCTCCACACCAGCTGCCTTGAGCGCGGCGGCTAATAACTCGCCCTGACTGGCGGGTATCCCAAAGTCCTTCTCCCCATGGATGATGAGAAAAGGCGGATCATCTTTCGAAACGTAGGTAATTGGGCTCGCCGCGATTGCATTCGCTTTATTTTGCTCGGCCGGCCCGCCCAGTAACGCATCGATGTGAGATATGATTTTGGGCTTCGTCCCGGTCGACGGGTCCGATGCGTCGTGGTAGAGACGCAGAAGATCTGACGGCCCGGACGCATCGCACACGGCTTGCACGCGGCTCGAATAAGACATGTTATCTCCACTGCCCTCCAGCTCCTGTACTCCGCCAGAAGTGCCAAGCAAGATGTCCGCCTCCGGAATGTCCCGCCGCGCCGATTCGGTCGGCATCGAGATTGTACTTGGCCGCGTTAGCCCGAAGCCATCGCACAGCCGCCTTGCAGTCTTCGATCTGCGCGGGGAAAGGCGCCTCGCCAGAAAAACGCAATTCGTTGCTCGCCACGGCGTAACCGTCGCTTAAAAAACTGATAACCGGAATATGTTGCTCTTCTCGGCCGTGGCTCCAGCCTGGAGCATTGATCCAAAGTATAACAGGCGATGGGCCGGAGGCCTTCCTGGGACAATAGAGGTCAAGCGTAAGCTCTCTACCATTGATGCGTTTGTAAACCAAGTCCCGGTGAATTACTGCATCAGGGCGGTCTCTCGCCACGGCCGATTGCATCGTACTGCACAGGGCAACTGCAAGGATGATGATGGCTAACCGTGCGTTGCGGCCAAGCCTGAG
>QHPE01000154.1:34638-44082 GCA_003218945.1 Verrucomicrobiota bacterium
GTTGGGTCCCGAAAAGTCGGCTGTGAGCGGTTTGAACGCAACGACTTTTTCCGGCAAAAACGACGCAGGAGTAGGGACCTATTTAACGCCTTTCTGAAGCAACTCGCTTGGCAACCAAGCAATACTTTTCAAAAAGGGCTGCTGCTCCGTCAGCGTCCTTTTGATGCGGCGTAGGCGACGACCGAGCGTCGGCCGTCGGTTTGGTTGCGGCTCCGCCGCCTTAAGGATATCTATCGACTAGCTCGCGTTTGGCGGCTGAGGAGCACCTCGGCGATGTCGAGCACCTTCACGTTTTCTCCTCCTTGAGTGCCAGCCATACCGTCAGTCATCATGTTCAAACAAAAGGGGCAAGCCGTAGCAAGGGTGCGCGCGCCGGTGGCGAGGGCTTCCTGTGAACGCAAAACTGAAACGCGCTGCGATGGCGCCTCTTCAAACCACATCCGACCACCGCCCGCTCCGCAGCAGAAGGTCTTCTTTCCGCAACGAGGCATCTCGCGATACTGCGGGTCGTTTGTAGCGCCGACAACGGCTCGTGTCGCATCGACTTCCCCATTGACGCGAGCCAGGTAACATGGGTCATGGAGGGTGATCGGATCGCCGTTGCTCCCGCTGTTGCTTAACCGTCCCACCTCGACCAGTTCTGCGAGTAGCGTGGAGTGGTGTTGCACTTCGTATTGCCCACCAAACTGTGGATATTCATTTTTGAGCGTGTTGTAACAATGTGGGCACGGCGTCACGATCTTCTTCACATTGCGGCGTGTAAGTGTCTCGACATTAGTGTGTGCGCGCTGTTGAAAAAGAAACTCGTCGCCAATTCGGCGCGCGGGATCGCCGGTGCAGGTTTCCTCTTTACCGAGGACGGCGAAGTTCACTCCCGCGTTCTTCAGCAACTGCACCGTCGCACGTGCGACTTTTTGCGCGCGCGGATCGAATGATGCGGCGCATCCTACCCACAACAAATATTCAAAGCTCGGATTCGATTCGGCGGTCGGCACTTCGAGCCCCTCCGCCCAAGCAAGGCGTTCGGCGTTAGATCGCCCGTAGGGATTCGATTGGCTAGCTATCTGTTGCAATGCTTTCGCTGGTGGTCCGGAAAGCTTCCCCTGTCCGATCAGATCGCGCCGCATGTCGCTGATTAAATCCACGTGCCCTATCAACACCGGACATTCCTGGACACAGGCCTGGCACATGGTGCAGGCCCAAAGCGTTTCATCACGGATCGTTCGATGTACATCCTCGCCGTCTGACGACATCAAATTTCGCAAGTCGATTACGACGGCCTTCGGCGAAAGCGGCTTGCCGGTGGCAGTCGCCGGGCAGGCATCTTCGCAGCGACCGCATTCCATGCAGGAGTCAAGGCTGAGCAGTTGTTGACGATTGAAGTCCGCAAGTCTGTGGACTCCAGTGCGACCTGTCTGCTCGACCTCTTCCATATTCAAGGGAACCAGCGTGCCCATGGGCCGCTCGGGACGACCCGCAATGTTAAGAGGGCCAGTGATCACGTGGAGAAACCGATCCACAGGAATCGTGGCGAAGAACACGGCAACCAGAATCGCGTGCCCCCACCAGGCCGCCAGATGCATTGTTTGGGCGGTCGCTACGTCGATTCCGCGCAACAAGTTCACCTCGATCAACCAGCCGACGATCGACCAGCGCGCCAGACCCGGCTGTACTTGCGTGTAATGAAGTCGCAATGCTTCCACCGCGAAACCGGTGATGCCTAACGAGAGAAGCACTCCCAAAAGCCACCAGTCGCTCCGATTATGACCAAGGCTCGGCTTACGTTTGAATGCACGGCGATACATTGCCAGCAGGCAACCGACGATGAATGCAACGCCGAATATGTCCATCGTAAGTTCATAGATAAGGTAGTACCAGCCGTGGTGAAAGTAGTACGGCCCGTCGTCAGCAATCGCCAATAGAGTGGTGCCAATTGTCAACACAACAAACCCACTGAAGAGTAGCAGGTGCAACAGCGCGCCCAGCGTTTTTTTATGAACCCGCTTCTGCGCTGCCGCATAAACCGCCAGCCGCTGTACCCATACCCGCCAATCACGCTCGAAGCCACCCTGCCGACCTTTCTGCCAGAGCCAGGCTCGGGACACGACTTGCCACACGAGCACTGCGATACTCGCCGCAATCATGATGAAGAACACCACGCGCATCCACGGCGCGATGTTGCCGAACACTTCGCGCGTAGCGTTATTGATATCCGTCATCGTACCTGGCTCAGGCTCGGCGAATTGATTCGATGAGTTGCGGGACGATCTGATACAGGTCGCCTACCAAGAAGTAAGTTGCCGTCTGACAAATCGGCGCGTCGGGGTCTTTGTTAATCGCGACAATGATCCGCGAATCCTTGATGCCGGCCAGGTGCTGAATCGCGCCGGAGATTCCAAGCGCAATGTACAATTCGGGTGCGACGACTTTGCCGGTTTGTCCGATTTGGTAATCGTTAGGCGCCATACCTGCATCGACCGCGGCGCGGGTGGCGCCAATTGCGCCGCCTAACGCGTCCGCCAATCCGCCGACCAAGCGCTCGAATGTTTCCTTATCCTTTAGTGGTCGGCCGCCGGATACGACCACGCGTGCTTCGGTCAGGTCAGGCCGGTCGGACTTCCGCTCTTCGCGGGAGATAAATCGCATGCCGTTGGGAAGCGATTCGGCGTCAACGTCGAAGCGTACGATCGGACAGGGCGCCGCGTTCGCCGCGGGGGTTTCGAATGCTGCAGCGCGGACTGTGAGCACGCGGCGCTCACCCTCTACTTTGACTTTGGCGAACATACTGCCTGCGTTGATGGGACGTCGATAGGAAATCGAGCCGTCCATTTGTTCGATCGCGACCACGTCCGTAACCATTGGCGCATCGAGCAACGCAGCAGCGCGCGGCAAAATATCTTTGCTAAACGTCGAGGACGTTCCCAGGATGTTCTTCGCGCCTGACTTTCGTACTGCTTCCGCAATCACTGTCGCGTAACGATCGGCCAACGGTTCCGCCAATGCCGGATCATCGGCGACTATGACAGAAGTCGCGCCTAACGAGACAAGCGAACTGGAGATCTTGTTCACCACGTGACCGATCACGAGCAACTCGTACTCGCCACCAAGTTGTTGAGCCAGCGTGATGGCGTGCAATGAGGAACGCTTCACTTGCTGGCGATCGTGTTCGATCAGAACGAGGGACTCCGCCATACTAAATCACTTTCGCCTCCTGCTTCAGTTTCGTGATTAACTCTTCGACCGACTCGACGCGCGTGCCGGCGGGGCGCTTCGGCGGACGCGCAACGGCGAGGACAGTTGTAAGCGGGCGCACATTTACTCCCACTTGATCGCAAGTAAGAACTTCGATCGGTTTACGGCGGGCCCTAATTAAACCAGGCAGCGAAACGTAGCGCGGTTCGTTCAGGCGAAGGTCGGTGGTGATAATCGCCGGTAGATCCAATTCAACCACCTCAAGACCGGCGTCGGTTTCACGCGTGCAACGGGCACGCGTCTTGTTGTCCAGAAACTCAATGCTCGAGACGAACGTCGCCTGCGGCCAGCCTAACAAACCGGCCAGGATTTGACCGACCTGATTTGAGTCATCGTCCACAGCTTGCTTGCCCATGATCACCACGTGTGGCGCTTCCTTCTCGACTACGGCACGAAGAATCCGTGCCACTGCGTAAGGATCAAGAGCACGGGCATCGTCGATGCGAATGGCGCGATCGACACCCATTGCCAGGGCAGCGCGAATTTGTTCATCGACCGACGGCGCTCCGATCGTTACACCCACAATTTCTGTCGCTTCGCCGCGTTCGCGAATCCGCAACGCTTCCTCGATGGCGATCTCGTCGAAGGGGTTGATCACCGACTTGGACGCCGAGGCCGCTTCGCCAGCGAACGTAGCGTCGTTAGGGTCGGGTACGCTCTTGAACGGAACCAGGATCTTCATCGACCGGCAGGCGTTGCATCATAGTCCCAACATCGACGCAACAATGTTACGCTGGATTTCGCTCGTGCCGGAGTATAGCTTACTGGCGATTGCATCGCGCAATTCCCGCTCGACCTCGTATTCGGTCATGTACCCGTAGCCTCCGTGAATTTGGATTGCGTCCTCAGAGCATTTCACCCAGCAATCGGCGATGTGCAGCTTGGTCATTGCGGCCTCGAGATACACGCTCTTACGATGGCCGCTCAACCACCCGTAATAGTAAAGCATGTGCCGGGAACTCTCGACCCGCACTTTCATGTCCACGATCTTGCTCGCCACCAGTTGGTATTTGCCAATCGACTGGCCGCCTTGTTTACGTTCGTTCGCGTAACGGATGCAGGTCTCCAACAGCCGTTGCATCGATCCGACAGCACTGGCTAGGATGCAACCACGCTCCCAAGTCATCGACCGCGTGAACAAAAAAGCGCCGCCGCCTTCTTTACCTAGCAGGTTTTCTTCCGGCACCTCGCAGTTTTCAAAAAATACCTCCGCCATCGGCGACGTGCGCAAGCCCATCTTTTCGAGCTTGCGCGCGACGTTCATTCCCGGTGAATTCTTCTCGACCAGGAACGCGCTGATTCCATCCGTCCCGCGCGTTTTGTCCACCGTGGCAAATACGACCAGCAGGTCGGCGATGGGGCCATTGGTGACGAAGATTTTGCTGCCGTTGAGGATGTACCTGGACCCTTTTTTGATAGCGGTCGTAGTGAGGCTGAATGCATCGGAGCCGCTGTTGGGTTCACTCATGGCGTTGCCGCCGATAAGCGTGCCATTACAAAGCCCGGGCAGGTATTTTTTCTTTTGTGCCTCGGAGCCGTTATAAACGAGCGGAGTAACCGCCGTCCAAAGATGCGCATTAATCGAGAAGAGCAGACCGTTGTCCTTGCAAGCGTACCCAAGCCGCTCGAGCGCCGCGACCGTCGTAAGCGGATCCATGCCGAGCCCACCATGTTCGGTCGGCACGGGCAAGCCTTGGATACCGAAGCTGCCGCACTTTTTCCAAGCCTCGTGGTTGAAAATCCCCTCGCGATCGTTCTCGATCACATCGTAGTTAAGTTGCTGGCTGGCAAAACGACCGACAGCATTTAGCAGCTCTCGTTGTTGGTCCGACCAGGCAAAGTCCATCGCGTTAAGTTCTCTGTGGGCGTCTGTTTCGTTTGTCCCGCTCCCGACTAGCTTCGGCGAGGCCGCCGCCGCGGGCCACGGACGTCACGCGAGAGACGCAGTAAAGGCCCGATTCTAAAGGGGAGCGGCAGGGCGGTCAAGCGAACGCCTTGTTTAGATTAGGTCACAGAAGAAGAATTCGCAACCGAGTCGATTCCTTAAGGCATCTGAGCGAGGAGCGGCCCGCCAATGAACGTCTTCATGGTTGTCGCCGCGCTCGGGCTGACAGTCGGTGCTAATCCAGTCGCCACGACTGACTTGGCTGACGAGAAACTCTGCGGCCGTTCTGCCATTTAAATCGAGAACAGGCCGCTCTTCTAAGAAGGCGGCCTCGATTTTTCGGCTTCAGGGCTCCCCCAAAATCTTGGGAAGACCCTCCTGGGCCGGAGGTTTAACTTCTGCCGTCGGTGCGCTCGGCGTTTTGGTCGCAAGTAATTCTCCAAGGTTTCGCAGGGTCGCAAAGTTTTGTAGTATGAGTTCGTCGTCCTCGACTCTATAACCCAACTCATTTTCTAAAAATGCGACCAGGCGGATCACGCCGAATGAGTCAAGGTGTAGCGACTCGTCAGGATCAGTTACTGGTGGCAACGAACCGCGATTGTTGTCTATGTATTCTTTGAGTTTCTGTGGTATTTCCATAATGTTGGTAGCAGTTAAAAAGGGCCGGCACTTCACCGCGCATCTCGCGGAACCCGGCAAGCCTGGTGAAGGCTGGCGTTGTTGCTAATGGCGATTATCACCAAGGCGATACGATCGTGTTTGTGATAACTTTATAGCTTTGGAGGTTCTGCTCTTATAGGCTGGCTGCAAACGCCGCGTTGCGTTCCGCATCTCGCTCGATCATATCCTTGAAAACATCTTCCCAACGACTGTGGCAAGTAGGATGATTGAACTCTTTGCGGTCAATGACCAGTTTCTGGTAACGGTGAAATTGCTTCGGTTCTTCGAGGATTTTAAAAAACCCGTCAAACTTCTCATAATTCTCAAAGAAGTCCCCCGAGAGCATATAATGGCCGGCCGCCATCGCGTTCTCATGGGCTTTGTGTGCCAATCCATCTGCACCGGCCTGAGCCCATGTCACAGCATGAGGGTTATAAAAGAGACGAATCATCCGGTGGACGAAGTTATAAGCACCGGTGACCTGCTTGTAGGCCGCCTCCATCTCTGCATTGCTGCCATTCAGTCCCTCAGTTAGTTGCTTATGGATTGCCGCAGAAACTAGATAAGACGTCTTGATCGAAAGGAAGACGCCGCTCGAAAAAATTGGATCGATGAAGCCACGCGCGTCTCCGACCATCGCATAGTTCGAACCATAATGGTTCTTCACTTCATAGGAATAGTTTCCGTTGATCAACATCGGAAGCAGCAATTTGCTGCCTTCCAACAGTTCGCGGCAGAACTTCGAGTGCAGAAGCTCCTGCATGCAAAGATCGTGCTTCCAATCCTTTGAACCGTTCTGGGTCAGTTCACGCTGTTGATCGCGGAGATAAGAATTCTGGGCAACGAAGCCCGCGGTAATTCGGTTTTCTCCGATAGGAAATACCCAGATCCAGCCCTTTTGCTCGAGACCCATGTAAATAATGACCGAAAGTCCTTCTTCAAGACCTCCTTGGAGTTTAACGTTGCCCCAGTGCGACCAGATCGCAGTCCGATCCAGCTCTTCCCGCGATTTTCGCCAGCCGTGTTTGGTGCCGACGAAAGCGTCTCGCCCGCTTGCGTCCACAAGAAAGCGGGCCCGATGAACGCTTTTCCGGTCAGCCGAATCCAGGCTTGTTACCGTCACTGAATCGCCCGCGCTAATGTCCGCTTCGATGACCCTCGTCTCCTCTCGAACCTCAGCGCCGTTTTTCGCCGCATTTTTCAAGAGGATTTGATCGAAATCCCCGCGAATAACCTGGAATGAAAGATATGTCTCGTCTTGAATGACGTGATCAAAACACCAGGTCGTCGATACATTCCCGTCGCGATCTATAAAACGCACACCCGGTTTCCGGACGAAATTCTTCTTCAATTGTTCGATCACTCCGAGGTCTTGCAAGAGGCAATAGCAAAACGGCAAAAGCGATTCGCCCACGTGTTCTCGCGGGAATTTCTCCCGTTCGAGTAATAGAACGCGGTGGTTCTGGCGCGAGAGCAATGTCGCGGCGGTCGAACCGGCCGGCCCGCCTCCAATAACGATAACGTCGTGTGAAGTTTCTTTTTCCATAGTTTTTTCGAGGACCTCAAGCTCTTTCAATGTCGCGCCATCTTAGGCACGCACTCGGCGGGAGACGCAATAGGCAGCCATTCTAGAGCGCGCGACGCGGCAGTCAAGCAAGCAAGCACCATCGACAGCGTTCCTCGCAAACATTGTGTTCAACGTAGGGATTTGGGATTCAAAATAGCAATTGCGCACTACACTAAAGTTTGCAACAATCCGAACTCTGAACACGGACATACGATTATGGCACCCTCAAAAAAATACGATGTGATTGTTATCGGCGGTGGCCCAGCCGGCTCGACGGCGGCCACCTTGCTCGCGAAGAATGGGCATTCGGTCTTGGTTTTGGAAAAGGCAAAGTTCCCTCGGGATCACGTAGGGGAATCGCTGCTGCCCTTCTGTTATCCGCTTTTTGAACAGCTTGGGGTGTTGGATGAAATGAAGAAAATGTACGTTCGCAAACCGGGAGTGCGTTTTCTGGATGCCGATGGCAAGCACCACACGACATGGTGCTTCGGCCATGTGCTGCATGGGCCTGATTCCCTTTCGTTCCACGTTCCCCGAGGCGTTTTTGACCAGATGTTGCTAGAAAATTCGCGCAAATATGGTGCAACGATCCAGGAGGAAACCAAGGTCACGCGCGTAGATCTTGACGACCCTGATCGTGGCGTCGAAGTCACTGCAACGAAGGCCGGCGGTGCGACGGAGACGTACTACGCACGATTTCTGCTCGATGCCAGTGGCCGCGACACGTTCATGGCCAACCGCAACGGCTGGAAAAAACCGCACCCCCAGCTTAACCGTACGGCATTCAGCACACATTGGATGGGCGGGAACCAGCTCGGTGGGATCGCCGAAGGGCTCTTACAGATTCTCTACCTCGGCGGGGAAAAACAGGGGTGGACTTGGATCATTCCTATCCTCGAGGGCCGCCTTAGCATCGGGGTCGTGCTGAATGACTCATATATTCGGGAACAAAAGAAAAAGTTGCTGCCAACGCATGGAAAGGAATGGCAGCTGGCGCTCTACAAGCAGGAGTTAATGGAGTCGGCATTTCTGAGAGAAGTCCTTAATGGCGCTTGGATCGTTCAACCTTTGATGATCAATGGCGACTTCTCCTATTTCATCGATTCGGAGAAGAAACATGGAGCGAACTTTGCGCTGATCGGCGATGCTTCGACATTTATCGACCCGATCTTTGCCAGCGGCGTGTATCTTTCGATGAACAGCGCGCGTATGGTGGCCGAGGCGCTGCACTTGTGGTTTACCGAAGGAGAGGAGCAAGGCGGGGCGGCCATGGACCGGGCCTACGGGCAGATCAATGGTGCCTACAAATTCGTGAACAAAGCCATCATGTATTTCTACAATCCGCAATCGATCAATCTCGCGCAGGCCGGATACGCGGCACCGGTTTTGAAGGACCACCAGTATTACGAAGATATTATGGCGCTGGGTCATTATATACTCGCCGGTGATTTTTTCGAGCGGCACGAGCAATATAGCAAGTTCCTGGACACACTTCAGGATGAACAGTTCTTTAAGAAGTACAAGAAGTTTGTCATCGAGCGAGCCGAGTTTCAGGCGAATACTTGTGGTCTGACGCGTTCGTCCGTTTTCCCCGTGGAACCACCCGTGCTGCCGGTGATGCAACATCCCGCGGCGGCGTCGCAAGTCTAATCGATCGGACGGCTGCTAGCATGGGGATGACACGGTTGGTGCGGCCAGCTCAGGCACTTAGCACAATCAGAAAGTGATCATCTCCTCACGTCTCGGTAGGTAGCGCCAATGGCGTACGTCTTACATCAACTACTGAGTGAGAGCGCGGAGCGGCGTCCGGATGCGGAAGCAGTGCGGCTTCTTGATCAGGCGCTGACTTATGGAGAGTTGGAAAAACTAAGCAACCAACTTGCACACGCGCTTATCGAAATCGGAGTCGTTTCCGGTGATCGGATAGGAATTTACCTTCAGAAATCACCAGCTGCCATCGTCAGCATATTTGGAGTTCTCAAAACGGGCGCCTGCTATGTTCCGGTCGATGCAAACGCGCCTGGACCGCGCCTGCTGGAAATTGCGCGGCAATGCGAGTTCCGCGCGTTGATTACCAGTT
>QHPE01000155.1 GCA_003218945.1 Verrucomicrobiota bacterium
CAAAAATGAGCATCGTCTGCGCCATCATGCGCAAACTCATCCACATCGCCTTCGGTGTGCTCAAACACCAAAAGCCTTTTAATCCCTCACTCGCATGACTACACAACTGACTTGCACTTCAAGATCGTATCTACAGCGCCGGCGCAATTTTACACGAAGAATTTCCGTTACGCCGTCCCACTCCCCTCGCCTGCGCCGAATTGAATTCCCTGCGCCAGAGGAAGCTCGCTCGAGAAATTGATCGTGTTGGTTTGGCGGCGCATGTACGTCTTCCAGCAATCGCTGCCACTCTCGCGGCCGCCGCCGGTCTGTTTTTCGCCGCCGAAAGCGCCGCCGATCTCCGCACCGCTCGTACCGGTATTCACGTTCGCAATTCCGCAATCGCTCCCGATCGCGCTCAGGAATTTTTCCGCTTCGCGCACGTCGTTGGTGAAAATCGATGAGGTCAATCCCTGGGGCACGCCGTTCTGGATCGCAATCGCTTCGTCGAAATCGCGATACGTCATCAGGTAAAGCAGCGGTCCGAATGTTTCGTCTTTCACGATCTCAAACTCCGGTTTCGCAGATGCGAGGCAGGGCTTCATGTAAGCGCCGCCGGGAACCGTGAGCCGCTCCCCGCCATAAAGCACCTCGCCGCCTTCGTGTTTCAAGCGCTGAATGGAATCCTGAACCATATCCACAGCATGCCTGTCGATGAGCGGTCCCATCACCGTCTTGCGATCCAGCGGATTTCCAATCGACAGGCTCTCATAACCGGCAAGAAGTCTCTCACGAACTTTAGACGCCACTGATTCATGCATGATCACGCGTCTGGTGGAAGTACAACGTTGTCCGGCTGTGCCCACCGCGCCAAAAAAGATCGATTGCACCGCCATGTCGAGATCGGCGCTTGGCGTAACGATGAGCGCATTGTTGCCGCCAAGTTCCATGATCGTTCTGCCGAGGCGACCGTGAACATTCTTGGCAACGTTCACACCCATGTTGACCGAACCTGTGGCGGACACCAACGGAATCCGCGGATCATCGGCCAGCTTTTGTCCAACTGTTTTGCGATCGCCCACGAGCAGAGTGAAAATTGCCGGATCAGCACCAGTTTCGCGACAGACGCGCTCGGCAATCTTAGTGACGGCAATTGCAGTAAGCGGAGTTTTTTCCGACGGCTTCCAAACCGTGGCGTCACCGCACACTGCGGCGAGCGCAGCGTTCCACGACCAGACTGCGACCGGAAAGTTGAAGGCGGTAACCACCGCGACAACACCGAGTGGATGCCATTGTTCCATCAGCCGGTGACTTGGCCGTTCTGATTGAATCGTTAGGCCGTAAAGCATGCGCGACTGGCCGACGGCGAAATCGCAAATGTCGATCATCTCCTGAACTTCGCCTTCGCCCTCGGCGATGATCTTTCCCGTCTCAAGCGTCACGAGTTGCCCAAGCTCGTGTTTTAATTCCCGCAACGCGTTGCCGAGGCGGCGAACCGTTTCGCCGCGCACCGGTCCCGGCGTGACGCGCCATTTCACAAAGGCTTCGTGCGCGCGGGAAACAGCGCTGTTGTAATCGTCGTCGGAAGCGGTGCGCACACTGGCCAGTCGCCGTCCGTCGATGGGTGAAATTTTGTCAATCTTCACGCCGCCTCCACGCCATTGGCCATCGAACACGCCGGCGTTTTCATCGGTAAGCCCCAGTTTTTCCAAAACGGATTGCATTCTCAAATGTAGCGCGAGCCTCTGGCTTGCGACATTGTTAAAACGCAAGCGGGACGCATGCGCTACCTTCTTCTTTGCCGGCAAAACTTGCGCATCAACTCGATCGCTTCATTAATCGCTTCCGTACTGATATCGAGCGCAGGACGAAAACGGATCGAGTTCTCCCCCGAGCGAAGCGTCAACACACCGAGATCAAAAAAGCCGTGCCAAAATTCTTCCCGCGTTTTTGCATCGGGAAGATCGAACGCGAGAAATACTCCTCGGCCGCGCGCGGCGGAAATCAGTCCCGAAGGCATTAGGGATTGTAGATCACGCAGTTGATCGAGAAAATAGGCACCTACTTTCGCGGCGTTCTCAACCAAACGTTCCTGCTCGATAATGCGCAGATAATGGGTCGAGCGCACCATGTCGGTGAAGTTTCCTCCCCACGTCGAATTCAAGCGGCTGGGTAAGCGAAACGCATTATCTTCCACCTCGTCCATACGGGGGCCAGCCATTACGCCGCATACCTGCGCTTTTTTCCCGAACGCCATCAGATCGGGCAAGACATTGAAATGTTCGCAACACCAGTTACGGCCGGTCGCGCCCATGCCGCACTGCACTTCGTCGAAAATCAGCAGGATATCGTTTTCGTCGGAAATATTTCGCAGCTTTTGCAGCCATTCACCGCGAAAATGATTGTCGCCTCCTTCGCCTTGGATCGGCTCGATAATAATCGCGCAAATGTCGATGTTGCGCTGTTGAATGAAATCACGGATCTCGCGCTCGGCTTTCTGTTCCCGCTCAATCACGTCCGCCTCGCGTTTCGATTCAGGCAGCGAAAAATCGATGGATGGACACGAAACGCGGGGCCAATCGAATTTCGCAAACAAATCCGTTTTACGCGGATCGGTATTGGTGAGGCTCATGGTGTAACCGGTCCGTCCGTGGAACGCATGGCGGAAATGCAAAACTTGCGTGCCGCGTTCGCCGTGACCTGCGGCCATGTTCTTGCGAATTTTCCAATCCATCGCTGCTTTTAAACAATTCTCCACCGCCAGCGCGCCGCCCTCGATAAACAGATAGCGCTGAAGCGGAGGCAAACCGACGACGCGCTCAAACGTCGCTACAAATTCAGCGTAGCCGGCTGAGTAAACATCCGAGTTTGCGATCTTCACTTTGGCTGCTCGCAACAGATCGCGCTTTACTTCCGGATCATCGAAATGCGGGTGGTTAAACCCGACTGGCATCGATCCAAAAAAACCGTAGAGATCGATGAGGCGGCGATTATCGACTCTGTTGAACAAGTATGAGCCGCGGCTTTTATCGAGATCTACAACGATCTTGAAACCATCCAGCAATACATGCTGCTCGATTGTTTCGAGAACTTTCGCGGGCGCTATTGTCCCGCGACTGCGGGATTTTTCGCTCTTTGGTGTGCGGTTTTGCGTCGAAGGTGTCTCCGCGAGGACGGGCGCGATACTCATCCGAGATCGTAACTGTGACACGAATCGGGGTCAACAGACGTAACACAGGCTTCCAGCCCGCGAATCTTGCGGGCAGGATGCCCGCTCGACGTGACAGCCAGGATGGCTGTGCTACACCATGCCCTGACGCAGCAGTTCGTGTTTCCCGGCAAGCAACTCCTGAACGAGATCGTAACCGCGCTTGTCCACGTTGCGCGCTGTCCCGGCGAAATGATGAACGATCCTCGTTCGCGCAGAGCGACAGAAATAATCCGCAACAGAAAGAATTTCATCGGCGGGTTTGCCCTGGCCGAGCAACCATTGCGCGTACGAACACGTCGCGCTGATCGCAAATAATTCCGTCGCGACCCCGACAAACCTGGAAAGGAGCAGTTGCTCGCGATCGAGTTTTGGACCGAACCGAGCCATGGCGTGAAACAAACCCCGGGCCAGTCGTTTGCTAGTGCGCGCGGCGTAATTGACGTGACCAAAAAGTGTTTCGTGCAAATTGTCGATCTTCCCCGCGCCGTTCGGCATCCACTGACGCGGATACCAACCGGCATAAAATTTTCCGGAGCTGACAACGGCTTTCGCGCGCTCGGACATCGCTAGTTGCGTGTTAAAAATTGCACCGCCGACTTTCAGATGCGGATCAAGCGCTTCGCGCGCGATGAATAACCGCATGATCTCGCTCGACCCCTCGAAAATTGTGTTCACGCGGCAATCACGCAGGAATCGTTCGACCCCGATGGCCGGCTCGCCGCGTCCCGCCAACGATGCCGCAGTCTCGTAGCCGCGCCCACCGCGCACTTGCATGGCGTCATCGGCAATGCGCCAGGTGGTTTCCGTTGCCCACATTTTGCACATCGCCGTCTCGATACGAAGATCGCCCGCCTTGCGATCGAGCAGTGATGACGTGAGGAACGTCATTGCTTCCATCGCGAAAACGTTTCCTGCCATTTCTGCAATTTTCCCGGCGATGGCTGCGTGCTTGCCGATCGGCACTCCCCATTGAATGCGTTCGCCGGCCCATTTTCGCGAAATCTCAAGCAGTCGCTTCGATACGCCAACGCACGCGGCGGGCAACGTCAGCCGTCCGGTATTGAGTGTGGTCAATGCAACCTTCAACCCCGCGCCTTCTTTGAAAATCATGTTCTCGCGCGGGACACGAACATTGGTGAACCTAACGACCGCATTGTAAAGCGCCCGGAGTCCCATAAACCGGCAGCGATACGCGATTTCCAGTCCCGGCGTGTCCACATCGACGATGAAGGCTGTAATTTGCTTGCGTTCCTTTCCGCCGACCATCTTGGACGGCGTCCGCGCCATCACCACCAGCACGCCGGCTTTCACGCCATTGGTGCACCAAAGCTTTTCGCCGTTGAGCACGAACTTGGAGCCGTCTTCGCTTGGCTCGGCTTTGAGACTCAATGTCGCCGGATCGGATCCCGCATGGATTTCAGTCAGCGCGAACGCGGAAATCTCCCCGCCGGCAACGCGTGGAAGATATTTTTGTTTTTGCTCTTCGGTTCCAAACAAAAGCAACGGCTGCGCGACACCAATTGATTGATGCGCCGACACAAGTGCAGCGACGTTTCCGTCCCAACTACCGAGCAATACCGCAGCGCGGCCATAATTCGACTGCGATAAACCGAGCCCGCGGTATTTCTTCGGCACTTTGATTCCGAACGCGCCAATCTCCGCCAGCCCCTTGAAGTTCTCCGGCGGAATTTCACCGGTGCGATCGATCTCATCGGGATCGACATGTTCGCGAAGATAACTTTCAAGCTTGCGCAAAAACTCTTCCCCTGCGGCGCGATCCTCGGCGCTCTGTGCCGGATACGGGTAAATTCGATTGAAGTCGTATCGGCCGACGAACAAGTTGCTGGCGAAACTGCCGCGGTCCTCAAGCGGATCCCGCGCCGCCTCGGCGAGCTCAAGCGCTTCGCGCTGGCCTTTGGCCATTTTCGAAGTGTCGATGACGGCAGGAGCTACCGGCTGTTCGGGCTGTGCGCTGGTTTCCTCGGCGATTTGTTTTTCCGGTGCTTCGAGAGGCGATTTCATAAAAGTAGCGCAAGCCTCTGGCTTGCAGAACAACCGAACGCAAGCGTGACGCTCGCGCTACATTTACTCCTCATAAAATTTCGTCCCATCACGCGCATGTCTCTTCAAAATTTTACAAGGGGCAAATTTCTCTTCGGTTTGAGCCAGCCGTTCCAATTCCTCGCAGACTTTGCCTACCCCCAGATGTTCGGCAAAACGCAACGGCCCGCCACGAACCGGTGCAAAACCCGTTCCCAGAATCATTCCATAATCCGCATCCTCGGGAGACTCGACGACTCCATCCTCTACGCAACGAGCAGCCTCATTCACCATTAGAAGGACGAGGCGCAGCGCGATGTCATCCGCTGTAGCCGGCGGCGATGACGCCGGCTGGCTTTTCGTGCTGCTTTCGCCCCGGCCGGGGTCACCGCCCCCGGCTACAACGCGCCATTGTGCCCGCGACTCGTTAGGCGTCTGCATCTTGCCTTCGTATTTGTAAAAACCTGCGCCTGTTTTGCGACCAAGCATCTGCTGGTCGCGCAGCCAGAGCAGAACAGTTGGGACGTGATCACGCTGCCCATAGGTTTTTTCGAGTGTGTTGCCGATATCAATGCTGATGTCCACGCCGATCTCATCAATCAATCGCAACGGACCCATCGGCATCCCCCATTCCACCAGCGCGCGATCGATCCGCTCCGCATCCACGCCGCTCTCGAAAAGCTCAACCGCATCGAGCAAATAGGGAAACAAAACCCGGTTGACCAGAAAGCCGGGGCTGTCGCGCACGATTACCGGCACTTTTCCGATCTGCCGTACAAAAGCCAGGCTTCGGTCACGGGTCTCGTCGGATGTTTGCTTCGCGATGACAACTTCCACCAATTTCATCCGACTCACCGGATTAAAGAAATGCAGTCCGATCACGTGCTCGGGCGAAACCGTCATGTCGGCCAGTTCACTGACCGGAAGCGCTGAAGTATTCGTCGCGATAATGCTTTTTGGGCCGGCCTCCATGGCCAACTCGCGAAAAACTTCTTTCTTGATTTCCATCTTCTCCGAAGCCGCTTCGATAACGAATTGCACATCACGCAGTTCCATCGGCGCGGTCGAGCCGCAAATGCGCGCACGCCCTTGTTTAGCTTTTTCCTCAGGCATCAAACCACGCTTAACTGCGTCGGCGTAGATTTTCTCGATGTTTGCCAGCCCGCGATCGATCTGTTGGCGAGCGACGTCGCGCAGGATCACAGTGACGCCGCGGGAACTGAGCCATTGCGCGATGCCGGAGCCCATCACACCGGCCCCAATCACAGCCGCGTGCACGACCTTTTCAGACGCCATTCGCGACGTTCCCTTCTTGTATTTCTCCGCGAGGAAGAAATTGCGAATCAGGTTCTGCGTCGACTCCGTCTTGCCAAGATCCACAATCCCCTCCAGTTCCAAACGCAATGATTCATCGGGCGAAATCGACAAAGTTTTACTGATGATTTCGCCAGCACATTCGAGCGCCCGATTTCCGGCCACGCGGTTAGGGACGCCGCGCTGCGGCGTCCGGTCATCGCGGCGCGATGACCCTACCATTTTGCGTTTTTCAGTGCGCAGCATTTGGCGTGCGCTGTCGAGGAGCTGATCCTGTGGCGCGACATCATCGACGAGGCCGAGCTTGAAGGCTTCCTGAGCGGAATAAAGTTTTCCTTTCAAAATCACTGCGGCGGCGTCTGAAGCGCCAATCAATCGCGGCAGGCGCGTGCAGCCACCCCAGGCGGGAATAAGCCCCAGCGTTGTTTCTGGCAATCCGATTCGTGTCGCCGGAGCATCTGACGCGACGCGATAATCGCAAGCCAGTGCAACTTCGTAGCCGCCGCCCGCCGAGGCGCCGTGGATCGCAGCAACGGTGGGAATTCCAAGATTGGCCAGGCGATTGAAGACCTGCTGGCCGCGTTCGATGAATTCGCGCATTTCGCCGGTTCTTGCCCCTTGCAAAAGAGTCTTCAAATCCGCACCCGCGACAAAGATGGATTTTTTTGCCGATGCGAGGATCAGGCCGCGCAGTGAAGCATCTTTTTCGACGCCATCGAGCTGCTCATTCAACTCATCGAGAGTAGCGGCATCGAAAATGTTCGCGCCCGAGTCGGGACGATCGAACGTGAGCACGCAAATGTGATCATCACTGGTCTCGCGCCGAATCATTGGAGCTGAAACAACCGCGGGCATAGAAACTATCTAGATTGTTTTTCGCGCAATTCCAAGCGAAGGCGAACCGCCGCCGCCAAACAATAATTAGAGATTCCTCGACTTCGCTCGGAATGACAAGCGCGTTTGCGATAAATTCCAAGCGCAGAAGACAGTGAGTTAATGGCCGGTCAGGCAGTCTTTGTAACGTTTTGAAGAAGACTTCGCGAACCGTTGCTTTGGGCAAGTGCGAGTGCTAGAAACGCCACGTGGTCGGCAAGATCTTAGAACCGGAAATCAGAAGTATGATCGAGGCGCGGAACTTCGCTGCCCTCCGTGAAATATTTCGCGAATGGCCGCCAGCGGACGTGGCCGAAGTGATTCTCGATCTGCCAGAAGACGAACAGGTGATCATCTTTCGTGTACTACCGCACGATCTGGCGGCGGACGTTTTTGAATACCTTGATTTCGACGCGCAACAAACGTTGCTCCGCGCGATGGCGCACGAGCAGGTCGTGGCCATCCTCAACGAAATGGCGCCGGATGATCGCACGGCGTTGCTGGAAGAATTGCCAAGCGCAGCGGCGCGACAGCTGATCCGATTACTTACCCCGGAAGAGCGACGCATCGCGACGGCCCTGCTCGGTTATCCCGAAGACAGCGTGGGCCGGTTAATGACGCCAGATTTTATCGCGGTGCATGAGGACTGGACTGTGCAGCAAGTGCTCAATTACGTACGCGAGCACGGCCGCGACAGCGAGACACTAAACTTTGTATATGTCGTCGATGACCGCGGGAAACTGATTGATGACGTTCGGATGCGCGAGTTCCTGCTCCGGCCACTCACGGCGAAGGTGAGCGAGATTCGCGATCAAACCTTTGGGGCGTTGAATGTGACTGATTCGCAGCAGGACGCATTGAATGTTTTCCGCAAGTACGATCGCGCCGCTTTGCCTGTAGTCGATTCAAACGGCGTACTGGTCGGGATCGTCACAGCCGACGACATGCTTGACGTCGCCGAGGAAGAAGCGACCGAAGACATCCAAAAATTCGGTGGCATGGAAGCGTTGGATGAGCCGTACATGCGCATTCCACTCTGGCGGATGGTGCGTAAGCGCGCCGGGTGGCTCATCATTTTGTTCCTGGGGGAAATGTTAACCGCGACCGCAATGGCAAGTTACCAGGAGGAACTTGCGAAAGCGCTCGTGCTGGCGCTGTTCCTGCCGCTCATCGTTTCAAGCGGCGGCAACTCTGGATCACAAGCTTCGACTTTGATGATTCGCGCCATGGCATTAGGCGAAGTGACTTTGCGCGATTGGTGGCGAGTCATGGGTCGGGAAGTGCAGGCTGGCCTTTCGTTAGGCGCGATTCTGGGAGCCATCGGCGTTGTTCGTGTGGCCGTATGGGCGATCATTGGCGAACAATATTTGCATCGACAGCCGTACGGTCCGCATTGGCCGCTCGTGGCCATCACCGTTGGAATTTCCCTCGTCGGTGTTGTAATCTGGGGAACGCTTTCCGGTTCCATGCTTCCCTTTCTTCTGCGCAGAATCGGCGCCGACCCTGCGACATCATCTGCGCCATTTGTTGCAACTTTGGTCGACGTAACGGGACTAATTATTTACTTCAGTATCGCGCTGGTAATTATGCGCGGTGTGATGTTATAGGCGTCGCACACTGTAGCGTCCGCTGTCATCAGCGGATAGGCTTCCTCCGTCATACCCCAAAAGCAACATCCGGCTCGGTTACCTAGCCAGTTCTTGAATTACTTTCTCGATCCCGCTAACCACTAGCGTAAAACGATCGTAATCAAGTTTGTCGGGCGTGTCGTTGGACGAGTGATAGTAGGGATATCGAAACGGCGCGGTATCAGTGACCATGATGGCCGAATAACCGTACTTCCAGAACGACCATTGATCAGACCAACTGACGCCGGGAACAAACCAGGGAAGCGCTGCTCCCTCCGATGGAATCTTTGCATGCCTTCGGAACAGCGGGACTACGCGACGAAGCAGCGGCCTTGAATGAATGTTGCTGACGAAGCCGATGAAGTTACCGACTTTCGGATAAGGGATGCCCAGCACCGGTGAGGGATATCTCTGCGAGTGCGGCGCATCTGAGAAGTAGCCGATCGTTTCCAAGCTGATCATTGCGGAGATCTTGTCGCCGCGTTCCTTGCATCTACGGGCATAGACCAAACTTCCCATTTCACCCGTCAAAAAATAAGGGGGTTCCTCATTCACAAACGCGACGAAGCGCAACGTGTGTTTCGGTCTTGTGCCGGCAAACCGCCGAGCGAGCGCAATCGTTGCAGCCACCCCAGTGCCGTTATCATTTGCGCCAGGCGAACCAAAGACGGAGTCGTAGTGCGCGCCGATGACGATGATCTCCGGGCGACTCCCCGAGATTTCTGCTTCGACATTGTGGCACGCTTGTCCCTGCATCTGATAGCTGTCTCTTCGGGTCCGCAGACCCGCTCGCGAAAAAGAACCTTCGATGAAATCGGCAGCGGCATTGAGTTGTGCATAATGCCACATGTTGCGTTCGCCAATTTCTCCTGCGAGCTTTTGTACGTCCGTTCGGAGCTCTTCGCGCAACGCGATTTCATCAGGCGACAGCAAGCCCGCCTTGGAAGCATTCTTTCCAGGCATTCTCATTCCAAACCACCAGAGTAACACCAAAATGGCGGCGACGGCGATGGTGACGCGCAGCGCGCTGGACAGAATTTTCAAAAGCACATCGCCATCAAATTAATGAATACGAAGGTAACCGAAAGCGTGTTTGCGTAACTTCTGAGGAGCACACGCGGCCCGCGTGTGCCGTTCGGCGGCCCGCCGAACCGCCCTTGGGGAGAAGCGGCATCTCCCAGAGCTTCTCTTGAAAAATCGCGCTTCTCATGCTCGCGATTTTTCGGCCAGCGGCCGAAAACAGCACGCCGGCTGCGTGCGCTCCCCGGGATTCTTATCGGTCACGCGAGCTTTTTCCGGAACCGTATAGCGCAAAGACTAAAAAGCAGATTCGACATCACAATAAGTACCAGCAGGTTGGGCCAGTATTCGAAAAAATTTGCGCCGCGCAGAATGATTGCGCGCATGAGCGCGATGAAATACGTCGTAGGAAACAGCGCACCGAGCGCATAGAAAATCCACGGCATTGTTTCACGCGGGAAAATGAAGCCAGAAAAGAAAACGCTCGGCAGCAGGAAGACCATGGACATTTGCAGCGCCTGCATTTGGTTTTCGGCTCTGGTCCCAACGAGCAAACCGAGGCTTAGCAGCGCAAACACATACACCAGTGTCGAAAACATCATGGAGAAAACATTGCCCTCGATCGGAACGAAAAACACAAAACGCATAATGGTGAACAAAACGACCGCCATGGTCATGCCAATGCAGAGATATGGAACCAGCTTGCCGAGCATGAGCCCGGCGGGGCTCAATGGGCTCACCAGTAATTGCTCAAGTGTGCCGCGTTCGCGTTCGCGCACCAAAGCCATGGCCGCGGCAACTGTGGTTCCAATTTGCAAGACCACGCCTATCACGCCGGGCACAAAAAAGTTCGGCGCTCGCATGGCCGGGTTGTAAAGCATCTGCGGGCGAACATCGATCGGCATACCCGTTCGGCCGGCGTCGCGCATCAATGATTCCATTGATTGCGTCAACGCCACGCCGAGCCCGGTTTGCAGAGCCTGCAACGCCGTGGTGGAATTGGATCCGTCAACAAGCAGTTCCACCTGTGCGGAGTGCCCTGCCATCAGTTCGCGGGTAAAGTTTGGCGGGATGTAAAGCGCGGCGTACGCGCGCCCCTTGCGCATGTCGCTTTTCAGTTGGTCGAGACTTTGTACTTCGCCAACCACGCGAAATGATTCGGTGTTCACGAAGCGATCGATCAACTGGCGGCTCTCAACGGTCCGATCTTCATTGAAAACAAGCATCGCCATGTGTTTCACGTCGTTGTCGAGTGCATAACCGAACGCGACCATCTCGATCAACGGCGGAAAAAAGAAAAAAAAGAGTGTCAGCGGATCACGCCAGACGACGATGAACTCCTTGAACAGAATTGCGCCAAGCCCTCTAAACGGTTTGTGCTTCATGGCTGGCTTGTCATCCCGAGCGAAGCGAGAGACCCCACAAAATACGCAAAATATCCGAACTAGGATCGATCATTGTTGGCACCTCGAACTGCTGAAGTATGCGAAGGACGTTTGACATGTTGAAAAAGCATCGGCGATAAATCGGTCCACTTGGGATTCTTCGTTTCGACCAATGCATTCTTCTTCTCGCGCCACCAGCCCTTGATTTCCTTTTCATGTGCGATCGCGTCTCGGGGATCATCGAAACACTCGTAATACACGAGTCGATTGGCCTTGTAGGATTTTGTGAACCCTTCGATCTCCCCGCTCTGATGCTGCCACACTCGTCGCACTAAACTGTTTGTGATTCCGGTGTAGAGCACGACGCGGCTTCGATTGGTCATCATATATACGTAGAACGCCTTCACTCTAATTCGTGAGGTCCTTCGCTTCACTCAGGATGACAATCATTGGTATCACGCGGCTTTTTGTCGTTCCGCCGCGTGCTTGGCGGAAAGCTCGACGAACACGTCTTCCAGGGAAGGACCTATTTCATGAATCTCGACATGCGCGACGCCGACTTTGCGCAGTTGTTCCTCGATCTGCGCGCGCTTGACGGTGTCATCGACGAGCAAATGCATCGATTGACCGAAAATTGTGGCGCTGCGCACTCCGGTCATCTCATGCATTGCGTGGAGTGCCGCCGTCACGTGATCGCAAGTCACGTCCAGCCGGCGTGTCCCGGATGGATTCACCTCCGGCAGCTTTTTCAACTCATCCGGCTCACCACACACGATCAATTTCGACATGTAGATGTAGCCGACATGATCGCAGCGCTCGGCTTCATCCATGTAATGGGTTGTCACGAACAGGGTCATCCCTTTGCCGGCAAACTCGAAGAGCAAATCCCATAGTTCACGTCGGGCGACTGGATCGATGCCGGCGGTCGGCTCATCGAGAAAGAGCACACTGGGCCTGTGCATAAGCGAACAAGCCATCGCCAAACGTTGACGCCAGCCACCGGACAGCTGAGCAGCGCGCCTATCGATGTACGGCTCCAGATGGGTCGTGGCGATCATTTCGTCGCGCCGCTGGTCTAATTCGCCACCGCTCAACCCATAAAGTTTTCCAGCAAAGATCAGATTCTCATTCACAGTCAGCTCGTCGTAGAGCGAAAATTTCTGCGACATGTAGCCGATCATTTCCTTGATCGGTTCCAAATCCCGCACGATGTCGTGGCCGCCGATTCGCGCCGTGCCTTCGGTCGGCTCCAGAATGCCGCAGAGCATCCTGATCATTGTTGTTTTCCCCGACCCATTTGGGCCGAGAAAACCGAAGATCGATCCTTTTCCGACGGAAAACGAAACGTGGTCAACCGCGGTGAAAGCGCCGAACCGCTTCGTCAACCCTTCGACTTCGATCATCGGCTCAGACATAAACAGAGAATTTGGAAACCATGAAACCAGAAAGGATATCTAGTGAAACTCCTGGATTCCTGGATTCCAGATTCATTTCACATTTGGAAAGTAAACATCCGCCGCCATTCCGGCGCGGAGACGATCGTCGTCGCTGGGCAAACGGACCTTCACGCCGAATACTTGTTTGATCCGGTCAGCGACGGTTTGCACATTGCGCGGCGTAAATTCGGCCTGTCGATTGATCTGTTCGACCACGCCGTCGAAGTCGGTATGCGGAAACGAATCCACACGGACGCGGACGTGCTCGCCCAGCTTGATTAAACCCAGCCAAGATTCAGGGACATAAACGCGCACCCAGAGATGTCCGGTCAACAACAGCGTGGCGGCCTCGCGATTGGCCGGCAGCACGTCGCCCATCTTTACGCTGAGCACCTCTAGAATGGAATCCGCCGGGGCAGTAACCTGCATTTCTGCCAACTGCGCATCGATATCTCCAAGTTGCGCACGGGCCTGTGCGACGCGCATCTTCGCCGCCGCCACATTTTTCTCCTGCGCTTTCGCCGCGCTGTCGGCGCGCTCCGCGTCAGTAGCCGAAACGACCTTGCGCTGAAGCAAATCCTGCTGGCGCCGCGCGTCGTCGTGCAAGAACACCAGTTGCGCTTCCTGGGCGTCGGCGTCGTGAACCGCGGTGTCGATTTGCGCAGCAGCAAGATCACGCCGCGCTCGCAGCTCTGACGCATCGAGTTGCACGATCACCTGTCCTTCGTGCAAACGATCTCCTTCCCACGCGAAGATTTTCTCCACGCGCCCGCCCGCACGCGGTCCCACGTGCGCTTCGTCCACTTCAATCGTCCCCGAAACCGCGTTCTTTCGGTCACTGCAACCAGCAAACAAGAGAAACAACGTGAAAACTCCGACCAGAAGAATCAACTCCGAATGAACCCGCAAGCCCCGATCACTTTGGGGTTGCCGATTTCGCCTAACGAATGGCGCGTTCACGCTTTCCGTCCTTTTGGCGTTAGCGCGCCCTCAAGAACAATCTTGAGGATGCCGGCGTAGCCTTCTTTCGGCGTCATCCCAAGCTCCTCCATCTTCGGCGGATTCATGATCGATTGAACCATCGCCAGCAAGATTTCGATGATCAGTCTGGCCGGAACATCCTTGCGCACCATTCCCAGCCGTTGTCCATCGACAAAAAATTTTCCCATGTAGCGCTGGATTAGCGCGGCCCGCCGGCGCTCGACGAGTTTGAAGACGTCGGGCGCTTTCTGGCGCATATCGCGCACGAACGGCGGCTTGATCTCGTCCAGTTCGCGTTGGGTGCCAGCCAGCAACTCGCGCAAAGTTGCCGGAAAATCGTCCGGATGCGCGCGAGTAATTTGCTTTAGCGTGGCTTCGACAGCTGTTAATTTATCGGCCAGCACGGCCTCGAGTAGATCGAATTTCCCAGGAAAATAAGCATAAAGCGTCTTCTTGCTGATCCCGAGTTCCTCCGCCAGATCGTCCATGGTCACACTACGGAAGCCGTGACTAAAAAAGTGCCCCCGGGCAGCATCAACAATGCGCTGCCGATTGGAATTGCTTTTCCGGCTTCGCGGCCACGGTTTGTGTGCCCGTTTCATATCGACGGTAGTGTTATCACAACGTGGAAACTAATCCAGTATATTTAGTTTCCACGACCACTAAAACGTTTAACCTGGTTGCGAACCGAAAATGTCGAATGGATGGCGACCCCTTGCCTATCGAGCGCGAATCCTGCAAAACCCACTCCGCCGAAAGCGCATTTCAGAACGAGTGGCTATTCGCTGTGCACGGAAAATGTTCCCGTTAAAACACGAACTTTTTGGACGGGGCGAGAAGCGTCGTGCTCCCGACGTCATAAACAGCAGTCACCGGCGCGAATTATTCAGAAGCACCTAGTGTGCTCCAGTTTCAGTTTTCGGTTCGAGATAGGTGAACCTTTTCAGCACTTCACCCAGCGCGTGCGCATCTTTGCGATAACTCGCCTCATCGCGCGATGAGAGAACGATGTAAGCCACCGCCTTGGGCAACTGGATGTAGGCTACGCGTTCCCATTGAGAATACGTTTTCGTGGCAGGGTACTCGTTGATAAAGAAGGACTGTCCGTTACCGGTGGTTCCTTTGTCGATCTTTTCCTTCGGCTTTCCGTGCTTACTGTGCATTTGTTTGATAGCCACTTGCACGAACTTCTCAGCATCCTCGTAATCGGTGCCGGCGATTTTTGCATATATTACTGTTCGCGCATCGGCCCAGGATTCACCTTTCGGATAAAGAACGCATGGCAGCCCCTGCTCCACGCCTGATTCGTTGTCCAGCACCCAGCCTTCCGGCGCAGCAATATTAAATGCGGCTTTCGGCCCGTAAACGATTCCGCCGGCATACTGGTTCTGTGCCGGAACTCCGGCAGGAAGAAACAACAGCGCTAAGCAAACCACTCCTGCTGCTTTGATCATCTCGATCTTCTGTTGTGCACACTTCCGGTACGGCGCACAAGCAAACAATTCTGGGCAAAACGCTGGCACGTGGATAAGACTCATCTCGTAAACAGCAATGTCATGTTGAGCGAAAGCGCTGCAACGAGATGCGAAGCATGAAGCCAGGCTTTCAAACATCTCAGTCTATTTCATGCACAATGGAGAAATATCAGAGATTGAAAGCCTGGCCTCGCCCCGAAAGCTTTCGGGGCTGCGTTGCAGCTTCGCTTCGCTCACAATGACATGAAGGAGCGTATGTAGAATGACTACTGTGGATCTGAGCGCAACGCTCAAAAAGCATTTCGGCTATGACGAATTTCGGCCGTTGCAGCGGGAGATCATCCAGGATGCGCTCGCGGGGCGAGATGTGTTTGTGCTAATGCCGACCGGCGGCGGCAAGTCGCTTTGCTTTCAGTTGCCGGCGTTGACGCGTGATGGACTCACGATTGTGGTGTCGCCGCTCATTTCGTTGATGAAAGATCAGGTGGACGCGCTGCAGACCAGTGGCATTCCGGCGACATACCTGAACTCAACGGTTGATCGAGAGGAAGCAAAGGCGCGCTGGCGCGGCTTGCATCGCGGCGACTATCGATTGCTCTACGTCGCACCGGAGCGGTTGATGCTGGACACGTTTTTGGAACGCGCTCTCAACTGGAATATTGCGCAATTTGCAATCGACGAAGCGCACTGCATCAGCGAATGGGGTCACGATTTCCGGCCGGAATATCGTGAGCTGAAAAAGCTGCGAAAACATTTGCCCGATGTGCCCATCATGGCGCTCACCGCCACGGCAACAGAACAGGTACGGGCCGACATCATTAAGGAATTGAACCTGCGCGATCCACGCCCTTACGTGGCCAGCTTCAACCGGCCGAACCTGACCTATCGCGTAGTTGCGAAAACGGCGCCCTACGACCAACTGTTGGCCTTTATGCGCAGCCGGCCTAACGACAGCGGCATCGTTTACTGTGCAAGCCGGAAGAGCACCGAATCGCTGGCGCGAAATTTGAACGAGAACGGCGTAAGCACAAAAACATACCATGCCGGGCTCACCACGTCCGAGCGGACGAGACATCAGGAAGCATTTCTGCGCGACGACGTGCGCGTGATCACCGCGACGATCGCATTCGGGATGGGTATCAACAAGCCGAACGTCCGCTTCGTTGTGCACTACGATCTGCCGAAAAATCTGGAGAGCTATTACCAGGAGACCGGACGCGCCGGACGCGATGGGTTGCCGAGTGAATGTGTGCTGCTATTCAGCCCGGGTGACGTAGCCAAGCAGTTGCACTTCATCGATGAAAAGAGCGAAAGCGAAGCGCGTATTGCCCGGGCGCAACTGCGGCAAATGGTTCACTACGCTGAGACGCGCGAATGCCGGCGCGCGACGCTTCTCAAATATTTTGGGGAAACATACCCAATTACGCGTGACGGCATCGGCGGTGAGACAGCGCCGCTACAGGTTTCGTGTGATGGTTGCGATAATTGTCTGCAGCCGCGCGAAACGTTCGACGGAACTGTGCATGCGCAAAAATTCCTTTCCTGTGTTTATCGGGTTCATGCGAAAAGCGGATTCGCTTTCGGATTAAATCACGTTGTTGACGTTCTGCGGGGGGCGGACACGGAGGCAATCCGCCAACGAGGCCACAACGAGTTGTCCACTTACGGCATCGGCGCCGAATTGAAACGCACTGAATGGCAGGCAATAGGTCGCGAACTGCTGCGACTGGGGCTGATCGAATGCGCGCCCGGCAAGTTTACGACGTTATCGCTTACGTCTGAGGGTCTGAAGACGTTGCGAAACCGGACACCGATTGTTTTGACGAAGCAAATCGACATTGCTGAGAAAAACGCGCGACGCCGGGCAGGCACGATCGAATGTGACGAAGCGTTGTTCGAGCGACTCCGTGCGCTCCGCCGAAAACTCGCCGACGACCGGAAGGTGCCCGCTTACATCATCTTCTCTGACGTTTCGCTCCGAGAAATGGCGAGAGATTACCCGACAAATTCAACCGAGTTCCGTCGCATTCCCGGCGTCGGCGAACAGAAACTGAAGGATTTTGGCGAAGCGTTTCTGAGCGAGATCAAGAGCCATTCGGCGGCAAACCCGCGCCGAATATTCTCTAAAGATGTCGATATTACGTTCCCAAAGCCGGCGGAACTCGCGTAAATGATCGGCAACGAAGCAAGATGACAGCCCACAAGCAACGCTTTCTCACTCCGGACTCGGCGATCGTTGATCAGGCTCGAGCTGTTTGCGTAATTCTGCAGAACGCTGCTCTGTGAGTTGCCGCAGAATGCGATCTCGAACGATTCGTGAGCTCTCAGCGGTATCCTTGGTGCGCAAGGCGTCGTCGGCTTGCTGGTTACGTCGCTCAACCCATACGCGCTGTTCGATTCTAAGCGCGTTCTGTTCGGAGCGATCGAGTCGCTTCAGAAGCGCGGAATATATTGCATTCAGCTCTCGATCGGCTTTAGCCAGCCGCGCTGATTCGGAAAACGGATCGTCCGGCAACGGGCCTGGAATGGTTTTAGCCACACTGGCCGCGGACCTTCGGCGCCCCTGACCAGCTTAAGCGTGAGGATGCCCTCGCTCACCTTCGCATCGTTTTCGCGATCCTTTGTTACGAATGGAATGCCGACTGTAAATGGATCCGAAAAACCAGTTCTTTTTCCAAGTTCCGGTAAACCCGTCAGAAGGTAAGTTGAATCGAACGGACCGCGTGTTCGCGGCTTCGCGTGTTTAATCTGCGCCTCGATTGCCTTGTCCAGCACGGGGCCGATCTGCGTGGAGCGAGAATCATCCGGGCCGACATCGAGAAGAAGTAACGTGTCAGTTCCCCATTTCCACTGGTAGGCAGCCAGCGCAAAGCGCCTTCCATTGTCGGAAAGCGGCCCCCACGCAACGCTCAACGTCCGATGGCTGCCCGGACGAACGTAACCGCCTTTATCGGCTACCGTGCCAATTTTCTTTTTGTCAGAAAGATTAACCACCCAGATTTCCTTCACGTCGTACTGTTCATAGAAATGCTCGACGTCTTTTTCCAGAAGAGTCCAGTCGATTGGTTCGCTGCTATCGATTGTCCACGCCAGGGCATTGCGATCGTCCGCCGATTTTGAATCGCGCACGATCACGGCTCTTTCTGAACCGATTTCGATCCAGCGCGGTTCACCCGGCGGAGACGATTCGGCCGAAATGAGCTTGTCGCATACAAATTCAGCGGCGACCAGCACGCAGGCGATCCCAAGAAGATAAGTGCGTGGTTTCACACGAAACTAAGGACTTGGCTGTGGTGAGGTTGTAGTCTGCGGTGAGGCGGTCTGCTCTGGCAATGCCGCGTTTGTTTTGCCTTTGTGTCGGATCTTTGCAGCCCGCTCACGAAGCGGTTGGGCTTTGGCTGTATCGCCCATTGCTTCGTAAACTTTGGCGAGGTCGTTGAGTGAAGTGGCAGTCTCGGGATGGTCGGGGCCGCGAGCCTTTTCTGTGACCTCCACCGCGCGCAACGCATACGACTCAGCTTTTTTGTAATCGCCCTTTTCACGATAGAACACGCCGAGATTATCCAAAGCCGCGCCGGTCTTGTAGTGGTTCGGTCCCAGTTTGTCCTCAAAAAGTTTTAGCGCTTTCTCGTAGGGCGGCAGCGCCTTGTCGTATTTTCCCATGCCTTGATAAGTCGCAGCCAGATTATTGTATGCAGTCGCAGTCATCTCGTGGATCGGGCCAAATGTTTTTTCAGAAAGTTGTAAGGAGCGTTGGGCCATCGGTTCAGCTTTGGCGTAATCGCGCTCCAGCCGATAAAGATCAGCCAGGCCGCCGATACTCGAGACGAGAGCAAAATTGTTTGGTCCCAACGCTTTTTCCCGAATCTTTAAAGCGCGCTCATAATATGGCTCGGCTTTTTTGTACTCACCCATCATTTGGTAAAGCACACCGAGATTGTTGAGCGAAGTGGCGGTGTCCGGATGCTCCGGACCCAAAGCCTGTTCGGTAATCTTAAGCGAGCGCAAAAAGAGCGGTTCAGCTTTGCTGTAGTCTCCACCGTCCATGTAAACCCACGCCAGATTGTTTATGCTTTCTCCCGTCGAGCGATGATTCGGGCCGAAAATTTTCTCCCGAATATCCAATGCGCGCTTGAAGAGCGATTCGGCTTTCGCCAGGTCGCCTTGGTTGAGGTAAAGAGCGCCGAGATTATTGGCGACATTGGCAGTCTGCGGGTGCTCTGCTCCGAACGCCTTCTCAAAAATTTTCAATGCCCGATCGTACATCGCCTCTGCTTTGGCGAAGTTGCCCTGTGAAGCATAAATGGTCGCCAGACCGCTGAGCGTATTGGCGACTTGCGGATCATGAGGGCCGAGAGTTTCCTCGCGGACCTTCAGCACGCGCGTGTATAGGGGTTCTGCTTTGGCCAAGTCTCCCTTGTCCTGGTAGAGCAGTGCCAGGTTGGCCGTAACACTTACGGTGTTGTCGTGCTTTGAGCCGAGTTTGGTCTCAAAAATCTTTATAGCTCGTTTATAGAGCGGCTCGGCCTTTGCGTAGTCCCCTGCTTCTCGATAGGTCTCCGCCAGATTGTTGAGGATGATCGCGGTATAGGGATGGTCCTTGCCAAGCGCTTTTTCGCGAATCTTCAAGGCGCGCTCGTAAAGCGGCGCTGCCCTGGCGTAGTCACCCATACCTGCATACAACGATGCGAGGTCATTCAAGCTATCGGCTGTTTCCGGGTGGTCCGGCCCGTCATGTTTCTGGCAATACTTCAGCACCTTTTCGGCAATCGGCACTGCTTCCTGGAACTTGCCGGCGTCGCGCAACTGATCGATCTGCTGAACCATATCACGCACCTCGGAGTCGGTCTGAGCTGGAGCGGAAGTGATAAAAACTGCGATTGAGCAAAAACAGACCAGGCGCCACGTCCACCAGGTGGTTCTGCCAAGGGACTGTGAAACTTTTATAGCTAATTCATTCATAGGATGATTTGGTGTGAATTCGTGAAATCGTGTCTCGCATTCTTCGAGATTCCCCGTGCATGACGTGGTCGATCTCTTCCTTCAGTTGTTAAAGCTCCCATTCTTCATCCGGCTGAGTGTCGATTCGTGCCGTTGTGACATCGCAAAGAAATTGGAGCCGATGCCGCTCTTTCTCCGCTGCCGGAAAGAGCGAGACGTAAAACTTCGCCCCTTCGTCTCGACGTTTGATCCAGTTGCGTTGAGCTTCACGCACATTCGGGACCCGTTCGTTATCTGTTTTTGCGATGACTTCAGCGTAGCGCTTGTTCAATTGCCGATCTAACGTGTCGAATCTCATCTTCAATTCGACTAAACTCGGCAACGGATCGACCGGTTCGGCGCAAACGAGCATTTTGGATTTACTCTTGTTTAGCTTCCGCAGGTAATCCGTGATCTCGAACTTCTGCGAGCGTGTATTGAAGTAAATGTGCCGTTGGTTGGTCGAGCGTCGATCTTCGCCGCCAAGCATAACGACCAAAAGCCGTGACGCGTCCAAGCTCCAGCAGCCAAACTGGATCATCGCACACAAACCTTCAGCGGAATAGTTGGTTTTAAAGGCGCCGAGCTTCACCGCATCATTCCATGCTCTGTCGCTAAATGACGGTGTCGCTTCGAAGGCATCGTTATCCTTGCAACGATAAAGATCTCCGCGTTGCAAGCACGACCCCTGATGTGATTCTACGAACAACCACCGCTCGCCAGGCGCACTGTAGAACGCGGTTGGGAAGGTTATCTCGCTCGAATAAAGCTTGGTCCGCCGGCTCTCATCCCGCGTCGATACGATCCAAAACTCTTGCCCGCTTTGGTCATCCCCAGTGGGTGTAACGTTGAGTTGCACGACTCGAAACGCGCTACTCGGGCTCGTATAAAGAACTTCAGTTTTTTCCTCGGCACTGTTCTTCGCCGAAGAGGACTCTCGAGAAGGAGTCGCCGCGTTAACGCGTTCATCCGCAGCACGAGTGGCAAAGCCAAAGCCGATCGTGCACGCGACGACTACGACGAACCCCGAAAACGATTTCATTATTCGCGTCTCTTTGACCTCTTTTTCGACATCTGATGCGTTTTGACGATTTCAGTCGTCGACGTCGAGTCTTATTCAGTCTCGGTCTCATATTTAATCGTCGATTTCACGGCCTTCGGTTTGCCGGCGCGATTGAACGCGAGCACAACCGTGCGGGTTGCGCTAAGTGGAGTGCCCGATCCCGTTCCATCGGGCGTGATTTTAAAGATCGATTCCCTGTCCACCTCAAAGAGGTTGCCCCTTTATAAAACGCGAAGCTCAACGCGGGCAAGCGCACTAATCGAAAACAAGATTGTTCCGAGACAGGCAAATGCCCGGGCAACGAGTCGGCTTTTCATGAATGTGCGTGAAGAGTCCACATGATTTGGCGTTACGCCGTCTATTCATTAATGTTGTCGAGCGCGACAAATTTCCACCCACCTTTGGTCCATTCAAAGACGAAGCGAATCGGCGCGTTTTCCCATTCGTTAGGCGTTTCCTTGAATGGGCAGTAAACTTCCTGCCGCCGGGCCGATTCTTTTCGCGGTTGGCCGGTTGCGAAACATTGGACGGCATTGGCCTCGCCTTTAAAGATCTCGTTATACCGTCGCAAGAAATCCTCCTTGTTCTTTACGACTTTTACCCCATAGGACATCGACAGTGGGAATTTCGTCATCTCGGCCACCGTCGCTTTTTCGCCAGCGATCACCGCGGATCTAAATTTTTTCCAGAATGTCGAAAAATCGGTCTGCGCAAAAGCGCTTGGAAATAACAACAGAATCAAAAGCCCGGCTAACCAAGTTCGCGCGCTGACCACCCGCGACGGCCGGCAGGCGCGAATAGGCGCGAATGAATTTGATTCCGACGCTTTGACTGTTCCTTTAATCACGGTGTTCTCCTTTCGGTAGGATTTCTTGCGCATTTGAAGGTGAACGATGACTTCATTGTTCTTCCTCGAGCTCCTTTTTCGCCATCTGATGCGTTTTGATGATCTTCCAATTGCCGGCGGCGTCGAATTTCAACGTGAAAAGAAATCCCGCTTCCAACTTGCCCGACGTTCGCCCATAACACGGCGCGTACACGATCGCCGTAGTTGCGTCGGACCATTTGCGCAACTTCATAATGTCCCATTCTGGTGCGCAATGGCGCGGGTCAAAATGCTTTGGCAAATAGCCTTTGCCGAACTGCACCAACTGCGGACCCTTTGTTTCATCCGCCGGTGAATCCACCGCTACCCATTTATCGCCACGTAGCTGATAAAAAGCGATCGACAGAAACGTCATATGATGCGCGTGCATCGGACTGTAATTGAAGCCAAACCGTTTCGAATCCGGCGCCCAGAGCAATTCCGGATCCTCACCAGCCGGCGCGGTACCCGGATTACGTTGCTCGAAGAAATCGATCTCAGTTTCGCTCGTGACGACTTTAACGAGTTTCGGTGCATCCCCACCGATGTACGCCCATTTTTTGTCTGGAGAAATTGGGGATTGCTCCTCTGCCGGAAATGGGGACTCCTGCGCATGGGAAACACCGTAGCTGATTGCGCCCACGATGATGACGCCAAAAGTGCAAAAAGATTTTATTGTTCGTTGGCTTTCTTT
The DNA here is from genome assembly GCA_003218945.1 of Verrucomicrobiota bacterium. GTDB lineage: Bacteria > Verrucomicrobiota > Verrucomicrobiia > Chthoniobacterales > UBA10450 > Udaeobacter. The sequence goes on from QHPE01000155.1 coordinate 22,945, forward strand.
TTGTCAGGCCAGACAAGCTGCCGCAATACCTTGATTCTTTCCTCGGTTAGCTTGCTTTTCTCGGCAACGGAGTTGTTGGCGTCCCGCTTCTTTAACCACGCGATTTGGTCCTGCTTGGCCTTTGCAAATTCTGGCGGCGAAAGCACGAAATGAACGGCCTTGTAAACATCATTCATGCGTTCATCCAAATACTTGAATTTGCTTTCTTCGGATCGAAAAAATGATTTCTCGTTGTAAGAAAGTGGTTCCTTGGCGTCCGGGAATTCTTTAAAGGGTTCTGGTGAGACAGCGTACACCTCGAAGCAACAGGAAGCCTCCGACGCGCTTTGCAGCATTTCATTGTCTTTCGCGGTAATCGCTGGCGCCGAGGTCGCCGTCCATTTTTTTGAACGTGGATCGAAGATACCTTGAAATAAGGCATAATACGTCTCAACACCTTCAAGCTGCTTGGGATTATTGCTGGCCTCGGCGAACACGCGAATTTTTGGCCCTGCTTCGATGTAAAATTGTGGATACACATCCGCGTCCACATCGCGCGATTGCTTTTTGATCGTCGCGTCGATCGCCTTGCGAATGTGTTGGCCGATATCCGTCTGTGTGAAACTGTCACCCTTGGGTTCCAAGACGGCCGCCGACGCGAATCCGTACCGCTCCCAATAGGTCGCGATACACAGTTTGGAATCAGGCGTCCACTCCGCGTCCAGGTGAGCGTGATTCTCGCCCTCGACATATTCGAAATTCTTGATCTTGCCGAGCAGCCGATGGTTTTGTAAATCGGCGAAGTAATCGACGAATTCCTCGTCCTTCTCAGGTAGCAGCACTGTCGCACCATCGTCCACGTGTGATGAAGTGGTGACGACGATCCCATAATGCCCATCGGGCGAACGCGATGCTTCGTGAAGCGTGAGATGTTCCGGCCAGTCTGCCGCAATCAGATCAAACGTGCTTAGGACCGGAGCCACTAGCAGTACCCGGATAAGTGTAGCTGCGACTTGCGGAATGTAGGATTCAAGCCGCCGGTTCATTCTTCCATGTCGTTTCGGTTTCCCAACCTTCCTCACGGATACCCCATCAACGAAGCTCCCGTGATTAGCTGTTCCTTTTGCATGATTGACCTTGTCTCTGGTTTGGTCGTGAGCACCGCTTTGATCTTTTCCATATCCAGCTGTGTAGGGAGGCTCGTTTGGACACAGCTGAATAGCTTTGCATGATTCGCCGTTGAGTGCGTTCTGTCATCACAATTTGAATTCTCAGTTCCTCAGCATACGTGTTAGAGGTAGGTTTAACGCTGCGCCTTGGCTTCCGATGGCAGCCGCTTGGCTTCTTCAGCATCCAGGTTTCGAGGCACAAGTTTGAACGAGCCGACCAATTCTTTTACCAATGGATCTACCTCCTTTTTGGCTGGCGAAACTGAAAGGACAAAAACCCCATCCTTCGCAGCAAGCCCGATCAAATACGATGACATCTTTGCACCTCGGTCATTGTACACTCTTATCTCAGTCACCTTAACGTCCTTTCCTGTTCCTATTAAGTCTTCTCGGATATTACTTTCAACTCGGCTCGCATGTTGATGCCAGTAATTTACTTCCCATTGAGCGTGAGCGCTCAACAAGTCCCTGTTGTTTTGAAGCTCCTTTTTATCGACAAAGGAAACCATCATTCCAACACCCTTTTGTAGCAGGATATGATAAGCGTCTTGAAGTTTTGCGCTGTTCCCTATTATGCGGAATTCAGCGTACTCGTTATCGTGTGCGTACGCGGCATTCCACCCGTTGGAAGTTTTCATGTAGATTGGATCTTTGGGAGGTTCTGCCTGGGCACCTTTAACTGCCAGCAGTATGACCGCTCCCAGCAGTAATAATTCAGAAAGGAGTTTCATAAACTCTCCCAGCGTCTAACGAGAATTCGGCGCCAACAATCTGCAATTAAAGGCAGATAAAATCGGCATAATCGGGTTGGGTTCGAGTCGGCCGAGGAGTAACAAGTCGTCCATGCCGGCATCAGTAACCCCCGTCGTTTCATCACTCGGATCCATTCTCCCTAGCGACGTTCCGGGACAACTTTCTGCTTCAACTCCTTCCCTGCAGGTGCACGCAGAGTGTTGATAATTGCTTTTCCGTTCTTGGCTGTTCGGCTCCGGCGTCCGCGGAGCATCCTGAGCGAGACCCGAATCGCAGGAGGTGATGAGAATAGGGAAGAAAAGGCGACTAATTGTTTGCCACATGATGACACTGTTCATTTACCTCTCAATTCCCGGTCCCCATTCTCGATCCTATTAATTTCTTTGCGCTCCTCTGCGTTCAATCCGCCGACTCCTTTCTCCGGCACCTCGAACGTCCTTGTGACTCTCCAGTTGCCTGCAGGATCGAATTTGAGGGTGAAGAAAAAAGACACGCTCACCGCTTCCGTTTCGTCTCCGATTTCGACAGTTTTAACCTTACGGGCATATAAAAGCGCAGTGCTTGAGTCGATCCATTTGCGAACCTGCCAGCTTGTCAAAAACGGCCAGTCCGCCCGCAGTTTCAGCTTTTTTTCCTGCCTTGCCATCGCAGGATCGAGCGGCGCAGTCGTGGCGGCGTTGGATTCTAGCGAATCGAGCTTGCGCCACGTGTTCCCGTCGAATTGATAAAATTGCACCGTTTGATAGGCCTTGCCCGGCTGAAGGTTAAATGCAAAGCGTTTTGAGTCCGGCCCCCAAACGATGTTTGCGTAGCTAGGCGCTCGACTCAGCGCTTCTGCGAGTCCGTCAGCGTATTCTTCTTCGGAGAGCACGAGGGAACTCTCGTCGCTGCCAGCTTTTGCGATAACAAAATCCTCCTGTTCACCGGCCGCGGCAGCACGAAATTGCCACTTGCCGTCCGGCGAAATAGATCTCGCCGGCGGTTTTTCCTGCTCTTGTGCGAAGGCGGATGTGAGGACAAACAAAAACACCGCACCGAATGTCCATATAATGAGGTGATTGCACGCACCAAGGACTGATTCACTTATTGGGTGGTCCGGTGTGATTTCGCCCGCCCCGCCGTACCCTGCGCGCAGGCGGGTGAATGCAGCTAAGGGGATCAGCGACATAAAAGGTAAAGCAACGACGGGTAGCGGCGAACGAGCAAGCAAGCGAAGCGAGTTCCAAATCCGCATCTGGAGTCTCGGCTGTTCATTCTTCCACCTCAGTCTTCGTTTTGCCAACCTTTTTGACCGAGGCGTGGTGTTGCTCGTCAAAGGCGAGTGTGAATCGTAGTTCGCCCGTGCAGGTGGCACCGCTGCCACGACAAAGCATCATCAAATCGCTCGATAGCTCCAACTCTCCTGACTTTAACCATCGCAAAGGCGTCGCTGCGCCTCCGTAGTTCTTCACGGCACCGCAGTCCTTTGGGAACTTGATATGCGGAGACGGCAACTCCTCAGGTAAGGCGACCTGCTCGAAACTTGAGCCGTCCCAAAAATAAACGCTTACTTCGCCCCCTTTATAACCACGGTTGCCATAGGCTACCCGTTTTGAATCACGCGACCACACCAGAATTTGGCTGACCTGACCTGGGTTGTGCCAGGCCTCCCCTAGATCGACCATGACCTCGCCGGACGCCTTCTCGATCAGCTCAACCTTTTGTTCATCGATAATCCGCAAAGCGAGGCGCCCATCGGGCGATAGATATTTGATCTCCTCCTCTGCCGCTAGCCACTGCCAAGGGTATGCGACATAGCAAGCAACAGCGATCGACAAGAACGCTTTCAGCGCTCTCATTCTTCAAGGTGCACCGAGTCCATGATGTGATCTATCTCTGCCTTTAACTTGGGATCGGTGTTCAAATTTGAGGTGAAGGTGACCTCTAGCAGCTGGCCTTTATAGGAAGTGGTCAGGAAACGTGTGTACACGGGGCTATGCGAGTAGTCTTTTGTCCCCTTTAGCATCGGGACATATCGCCAATCGGCCCACTTGCGACCATCGATGGTCACGATGTCTTTCTTCAGCCATTGAAGATGTGAATCCTTCGGCAGCCAATTGAAGCCTTTGCTGTATTCGGCTACGCGCATTTTTAGATAACCCTCGAGCTTGTCAGGCGTCAGACCATGCGTACCGCGCAAAACCTCTCCCCACGCTCCATCGGGGCCTGAGAACTTAGCCAGTGTTTTTGGAGTTTTTGGATCGTCAGTGTCACGCGAAAAATCCGATGGGATATCGAGCTTGAGCTTTCCGTCGAGGAGACTAACCGCTGTTCCAGCCGCTCCATTATTCGCGGAACCGCCCCTGCTACTGGAATCGGCCACGGACTCTTCGCTCACCAACTTTGGATCTAGTTGTCGGGCGCGCTTGAAGTCTGCTGCGGCCCCGCTCGCATCATCCTTGTCCTTCCTGGCGACAGCACGGTTGTAGTAGGCACGTGCGTAATCGGGTTTGAGTTCGGTGGCGCGCGTGTAATCAGCAATCGCACCATCTTTGTCATTGTTCTCGGCTCTGGCGTTACCGCGGTTGTTATAAGCCGCGGGGTTCGTTGAGCCGAGTTCGATGGCTCGGGTATAATCGGCAATGGCGCCAGCCGTGTCGTTCTTCATCCGTCTGGCTTGGGCACGGTTATAGTATGGGGCGTCGTCTTTTGGATTGAGTTCGATTGCACGGTTGAAATCGGCCATGGCGCCATCCAGGTCACCGTTCTTCGCTTTCTCGATCCCGCGGTTAACGAGGTCGCCGTCGGAGGCGTCCGACGCCGCAGGAGCAGGAGGTGATTGCGCCGTCTGTTTCTCATCGGTTTCCCAGCTATAACTGACACTCCCGTCGGGATCGCGGACGAGCTTCGCGCCAACGGCCACGGCTCGTGCGGCGGGCTTCTCGCCGAGTGGAATCACCTCGACATAAAATGAAACTGGTTTGCCTTCGGTGCGACCCAACGCACCCATCTTTTCCAGATCCTCCCAGGCATGTGCACCGCTCACGATCTTTTTGAGAAATCCCAGCTTAACCAAGGCGTCGTGCGGAAATTCGACCACGCCGTAATGATTCGGTGTCGCAGTATCCTTGAGAAAGGCGCGATAAGTGTCCTCGCCAATTTGTTTGGACTCCAAAATTTTCGGAGTCACCTCGAGCCTAACAATTCTACTTTTCCAATCAAACTTGTGTTGCTCGATGTCGTTAAAGCCATATCCCTTATCATCGACTGGTGCCCCGAGTGGTGGTGGCGCGATCTTTTCTTTAGCCGGGGCATAATCGAATGAGCAATACATGACTTCCTTACGCGCTTGCGAGAACATCGGCATCTCGGTGTGGCCGATGTATTGGGCTTGCCCCTGAGAATCGAGGACGAGCCAATATTCGGGCAACTCTTTTGGGTTGATCTTCTTCTCAGGAACTTTGAGCCGAACGTGCAACCAAGTCTGTCCGTTGCGTTGCTCAGACCCCACTTTCTCAAATGGCGGTAGCTGCCGGTCGGCCATGATTGGCACGTGCGCCCAATTGTAGAGCAATCGATCATCCGGCCGACCGGCGTGCCACGTCTCCCCATCGGAGCAAACCCACGCCTTGTCTTTAATCACAATGCCACGCAACGGCACACCTGACTTAACGCCAGGTTCCATGCTTAGATCAAAATCTTCGCCAGAAAGAAGGCCGTGCAGCTTAATAATCTTCTTGAACGTAACGCTGCCGTTCACCGACCACACACCGGTCTCCATGTTTCTCATCGCGGCGTTTACGAGCGGATCCGGATTTAGCTGAATTGACTTGGTGGACTTCTTTTGCGTCCCGGCGAATGCGATCGAAGCGGTGCCGAACAGAGATACTGCAGCAACAGCCAATCTCTGGCCTCTAATAACTGCACCAGTCTTCATAGAATCACCGGAAAGGCACCCCGATGATCCGAGCTTCCCATCCCGCGAGACTAGGAAATTCGAGCGTGCACTGTCAATCGCAGCTTTGCTAAGGTCGTTCCATGAATCGTTGGCGACTGGCGGTAACTGTAATGACCGTCTTGTTTCCGGTGTTGGATTATGCCGCAAATCCATTTCTGGATGCGAACAACGATCAGCCGGTCTCGGCCAGATTTCGCGGAACGGAATGGGGCGACGACATTGGGGAAAAAGACATCGCTCTGACTGCACAAGTAGTTACAACGCGCATCGCTGAGACGGCGTGGGGTGCCATCTTCAAGATCGAATTTACCGACCTCAAATCGAGTGCGCCACAGAAACGCGAGATTCGGCCAGACTACTTTATCGTGACTGACAACCGGATCGTCCTGCTAAACGACGAGGACAATGCCACAGCCGCCACAAAGATTTCGGCCATGGACAAACCGCCAGAATTCGAACCGAACGATATTTACGGCATCACCAGCGGGAGCTTCGAACACCAGGAGGAAGAGTGGAAAGCAACAATCAAATTGAAAGCAGACCTCTGCATTTATGATGCGAGTCATCCCTCCGGACATTTCAAAAAAATCGTCTGGAAAAAGGGCGTCGGATTAGTTGAATACGCCAGCGGGTACGGTGCACGCGCCGACGGGTATCGGCTTAAACGTGAAGTAACAAGTCGAAAGCAGTAGATTAGCGGAAACTTTTCAGAGACTTCAACCAATTATGCAATTTCTACTTAATTTGCCGGCACCGGTTTCATTCTTTGTGGTCTCGGCGGTTACCACCTTCCCCACCTTGGTCGGCCTTCACTTCGTGCGAAAGAAGTATTCGGCTGAAGTACTCAAGGAGAACCACGAAGTCGCGGCCATTATTTTCAATGCCTTTGGACTGTTTTACGGAGTGTTGCTCGCCTTTGTCGTGTTTGTTACCTGGGGCGGATACGACGATGCAACAAAAAATCTGCAAATGGAGGCGAGCGAGGCTCTGGATATTTTTCACACTGCCGCAACCTTTCCTGATTCTCCCAAGAAAATCATTCAGCAGGGAGTGAAAGATTACCTTGCCGCGGTTTACAGCGATGAAGTCCCGAAGATGGCAGGGGGAGACCTTCAGCTTTATTCCGGCGGGGCTCACAACAGTCTCAGAATATTATTCGTTCAAGTGGACTCGAGCTCGGTTCCCAACCGGGAGCTGTACGGTGAAACGTTACGATGTTTGAACAACCTGGCTCAGTATCGCCGAATGAGAATATTTGCCGGTAACAATACCGTACCACCGGTCATCTGGTTGGTGTTGCTTGTTGGCGGCATCTTCGCCGTCTCCTACACCTTTTTCTTCGGAATGAAAAACATCGAGGCGCAATACCTCCTTACCACTACACTCACCGTAATGATCTCGTCGATTTTGTTTTTGATCTATGTGCTTGACCATCCCTTTACCGGCACAAGCAGGGTGAGCCTGGAACCTTTGAGAGAGGCTATGGCGGCAATGCAGGGCGACAGCGCGGGAGACTGAAAACCTTCATCTCGTCCCAGTTCTTTTTTCGTCCGGCAGATTCGCCGGCTTGAGTGTGAATCTTCAGCTCGTGCAGCTTTCTGGTCGCCAAATACGAGTTCTACCTCTTCTTGCGTTTGCGTGTGGGCTTGCCCTTGCGCTTGGTCTTCGCCATTCTTCGTAGCTCGCTTTTAGTCATCGACTTCGCCATTTGGCGCGATGCGCCCTTAAGCGACGACTTGGAACGCTTGCCTCGTTTCGCTGCAAGCGCAGCTCCGGCTGCCATTTGCTGTTTCTTTGATTTTGCAGGCATACATAATTGATTCGGGCGCCGAGGCTAAACAGGACTGGTATGTCGCGCGCCGCGCAGACGCCACAGGAAGTAAGCCGGCACGCCGGTCAACACGATCAGAATTCCAATTCCTGACGTCGCGGGCGCGAGCCATGCAAGGTCAATGGTCAACAGTGCCGAGAGCAAGATCGAGATGATCGGCACAATTGGATAACCCCACGTGCGGTATGGCCTCTCAGCATTCGGCTTTTTGCGTCGTAAGAGAATGACAGCGACGACCATCAGGAGGTAAAACACCAGGTCCGCTGAGACGATGTATTCAAGCAGTTGATTGTAAACGTTCCCGTAACCCATCTCGTGTGTCGCAGTGTTGAGTGTGACCGTGCGCGGCAAAACCAGGAGCGCCGTCCAGATTCCCTGCGCCACCAGCGCTGCCGCGGGAACACGATACCGGTTTGTGGTCCCGATTTTTTGAAAAAACAACCCATCGCGCGCCATGGCATAGTAAACGCGCGCGCCGGCGAGAATCAGTCCGTTGTCACAACCGAATGTGGAGATCATGATTGCCCCGGCCATGCACATCGCGCCGGGCTGGCCGAAGAGCGCGCTCATCATTGCCACGGCTACGCGATTTTGTGGCGCGTGTTCGATTTCCGAAAACGGCAGCACCGCCAGATAAGCAACGTTAGCCAGCAAATAAAGTAAGACCACGATCCCGCACCCGCCTACCAGCGCGCGCACCAGGTTCTTACCCGGGTCTCGCACTTCGCTGCCGATGAACGTCACGTTTGTCCAGGCAGTCTGGGCGAAAAGCGGGCCAACCATTGATTTTCCAAAAAGCAGCGCGAGAGCGAATCCACCTGTGACGGTGAGACCAGGTTGCGCCACTTGCGGGTTCCAGCCATTGGCCCACGAGTCCCACCACGCCGAGCTCAGCGCCGCAGAATTGGAGTTCCAGCCTAACGACAACCCGATCACGACCACCGCAGCCAGCGCAACTGTCTTTGCAAAGGTAAATGTGTTCTGGATAATTTTACCGACCTCAAGCCCGCGCGTGTTCGTCCATGTGAGAAAGGCGATCAATGCAATCGCGACCAGTTGTTCGGTGGACAAACTGATCGCGTAACCGCCTAACCGGATTGGCGTAACCAGGTAGTTATCCGGTGAAACTCTTGTGACAAAAACGCCGAGAAACTTCGCAAATGCAATCGCCACGGCCGCGATCGTACCTGTTTGGATCACCAGAAATAACGTCCAGCCATACAAAAATCCCATTGCCGACCCGTACGCTTCGCGCAGAAACACATAAACGCCGCCGGCACGCGGCATCATCGTCGCGAGCTCGGAGCAACAAAGCGCGCCGGTAACGGTAAGCAAACCGGCGAGTGCCCACGAGAGCAACAGCCAGCCGGGCGCACCACTCAACCGCGATGATTCCGCCGACACGATGAAGATCCCAGATCCAATCATCGAGCCGATAACAATCGTGGTCGCGTCAATCGGCCCAAGTGCGCGGACCAGACCGGTCGTGTCGCTTGGAGACGGCCCGCCCTCGGGCCGCAAAGGGCCTGCTGTTCGGCGCGGGGGCGCGCCGGCTCCATTCTCGGACGGCGTTGACTCCATCAGAACATCAAATCATGTATCGTCCCGCTATATGGCCACGCTTCGCGCAGATCCACCAGCCCGGCCCGCACTGCGTTTTGTTCGACGTAATTCCATTTCTCCGAGTAATTTTCGCTGGACCGAAGGTACCTGTCGAAATACTCCGATTGCCAGACGGGCGGCTTAATCAAGAGCACCGCCGCAATGCGTCGTGAACTAACGCTCTTCCATATCTGCACCCAATCTGACATGCGTTGCGCACCGATTTCAGGTCGCGCAAAAAGATGTACGTGATCGGGCATGATAATGTAATTGCCAACCCACCAGCCGTCATGATCGGCAGAGCGTTGCCAGATTTCTCGTAGAATCCTCTCGTATTCGCGTGAGCCAAGAATCTTACGTCGCTGATGAGTGCACGTTGTAACGAAAACAATCGGATTGTCCCGGAACGAAGGTACGTGCGCCAAATGGCGAAATGTAGCTGGTCGTTTTGGAGACGGCCCGCCCTCGGGCCGCAAAGACCCTGTCCTTCGGCGCGGGGGCGCGCCGGCTCCGTTTTCGATCTTGTCGCTCACCGCGAACTCTTCGGCGCGCTGATCTTGACGCCATCGCTCTCAAGTCGAGTACGCAATTCGCGCGCGAACTCGACTGCGCCCGGTGTATCGCCGTGGACACAAATGGTTTCGCCACGTACGGCCACATCGCGGCCTTCGACGGAACGCACCTTGCCTTCGCGCAACATCCGCAGCACCCGCTGAACAGCTTCCTTGGGGTCGTGGAGTAATGCATCCTGTCGCGTACGCGGAACCAACCAGCCGTCATTCAAGTAATTGCGATCGGCAAAAATTTCACGCGCGATTTGCAGTCCATGCGCTTCTCCCGCGCGGGCGAGGTCACTCTTGTCCGGCGCAAATAAGATCAATTTCGAATCGACCGATTTGATCGCACGCGCGATGGCATCGGCCAATTTGGCATGCCGCACAGCCATATTGTATAGCGCGCCGTGCGGCTTTACGTGATTGGGTCGCACATCCAGCGCGCAGGCGATCGCCTGGAAAATTCCAAGTTGATAGGCGACCGCCTCGAACACTTCTTCGTTGGATATCGTCACTTCCTTGCGCCCGAAATTCTCGCGATCGAAAAAACTCGGGTGCGCTCCGACAGCAACGTCATGCTTCTTGGCCGCGGAAATGGCAGCGTGCATCGTATCGGAATCACCGGCGTGAAAACCGGTTGCGATGTTCGCCGAGCTGATCAGTTCGAACAATTCGGCATCGTGGCCTGAGCCTTCGCCGAGGTCGGCGTTGATATCGACCGATAATTTCATGACGTCTCCTGTAGCCACGGGCCTGTGGCCCGTCTGCCCTCGGCGCCGCCACTTTCGTTGTCGGAACGGCCCACAGGGCCGTGGCTACAACTCGAATCGTCCGAAGCAAGCAAGCTAATGCCAATTCTGAAACGCTCGAGATCACGCTCGCGTTCCGACAAAAGGCGATGCGCATCGGCGAGTGGGACTTCAAAAAAACGCACGTGATCGCCAGCACGAAGTTGTGCTGCGACGGCCAGGTCCACGGTGATCACGTGCGCTATTTTTGGATAGCCGCCGATGGTTTGGCAATCTCCCAAAAGCAAAATCGGTTTTCCGCTCGGTGGAACCTGGATTGTGCCGGGCGCAACGGCTTCCGAAATAAGATCGGTTTCGTCCTCGCGTTTCATTTCCGAACCATCAAAACGAACTCCCATGCGATCCGAGTCTGGTGAAACCGCGAAGACTTCCATCGTTAGGCGTTGAAGCGTCGAAGCGTTGAAGCGATTCGAATCCGCACCGCGCGCGAAACGCAAAATCGGATTGCGCGTTGCCGGCCTTGCCCAATCATGCGGCGCGGTCCAAGAGGAAATTCCTGCTGTAGCGGCGGTCTGTGACCGCCGAAATTCTCCCAATAAAAGCTGATCGCCGTCGCGCAATGCGCGCCCTTCAAATCCGCCAAAATTGGCTCGCAAATCTGTGGAGCGGCTGCCAAGAACAACCGGCACATCGATTCCACCCGAAATAGCGACCCAGCATCGGCAGCCAATTTGCGCGCGCCCGAATTTCAATTCGTCGCCAGCTTTCAAATGCGCTACATGCCCGGCCGGCAATGCGCGCGATCCGATCTGCACATCGAATTCGCCACCGCACCAGGCGATCATTCGCTCGTCGTCAAAGCGCAAATGCAAACCGCCGAGCGTAATTTCCAGCCCGGCCGCGCCTTCATCGTTTCCAACAAGTAAATTCGCCACGCGCAACGCAAATGGGTCAAGCGCACCGCTGGTAGAAATACCAAACTGGCGAAATCCCGTGCGACCAAGTTCCTGCACCGAGGTGAGAAAACCAGCTCGCGTTACAATCGCCGTCATGCCGACCGAAGTGGAAGGTGCAACGCAGCCGCGCCAAGCGGCGAGGCCAGGCTTTCACTCCCGATGTGTGACTTCAAAGCTAGCGCAACGGGATCCCTCGACTGCGCTACGCTTCGCTCGGGATGACAATGCTTCATTGGGCTAGTGCCTCGAACTCTTCCCGCTTGATTGCGCGAAAACGCACACGATCGCCGGGGCGCAAGAGCGTGGGCGGATCTTTCTGCGGATCGAAAAGTTTAACCGGCGTTCGCCCGATCAGGTTCCAACCGCCGGGCGAACGCAACGGATAAATTCCTGTTTGCGCACCGCCGATTCCGACTGAACCGGGAGGGATTTCTTTTCGCGGTATGGCCCGACGCGGCGTCGCCAACTTCTCCGGCAAGCCTGCCAGAAATGGAAAGCCTGGAACGAACCCGATGCAGGCCACCCGGTATTCACATCCACTGTGGAGATCGACAACTTGCTTCGTCGAGATTTGCGTGTGGCGCGCGACATCATCAAGATCTGGAGCAAATTCGGCGTCGTAGCACACTGGAATTCCAATGAGTTGTGAAGCCTTGCGTTTAGTCCGGCCGGAGTCACGGACCCCGGCTACAGCGGCGCGAACGCGCGTCGCTAGCCAATCGAATGCCTCGCCCGGCACAGCGCCCGCCCTCGCGGCTACGATTGGATCAAAAAAAACTGCGACGCTGGTATAAGCGGGCGCGAACTCAACGACGCTGGGAATTTCCGCCTTTTGAAGCAGCTGGAGTGCGCGGAGCACTTCGTCCAGCGTTTCTTCAGGTGCATCTTCAAATTGCTCGCGCACGCGAACGATCAGCGCCGAATCTCCGAGCGGAATAATTTCCATAATCCTGTCATTCCGAGCGAAGTCGAGGAATCCCGCGGCTCAGCCGATCCGTTTTGCAACGAGATCCTTCGACTCCGCTGCGCTTCGCTCAGGATGACCGTCCTTGCAAGGGCGAGTAGATCCAACTCACTCTGCGCGCTTTGCCTCGATCTCAATGTTGATTGCCACCGTCTGACTAATGCCCGAAACCGTTTCAGTCGCTGGAGCAAACATCAAGTTGAACTCGCGCCGGTTGATTGGATCCGTGGTCACCGCCCATCGAGTCTGTGCTGTTTCGTTAATCGGGGTCAGCAGTTTTACATGCAGCGTGATCGGTCTGGTCACGCCGTGCATCGTAAAGTCGCCGAGGATGTCGCCACTTTGAGGACCAGTCTGCTTGACGCTGCGGCTCTTAAACGTGACACGGGGGAACTTCTCCGCGTTAAAGAACTCCGCGCTGCGGAGATGATCGTCGCGTTTTTTTATCCGTGTATCGATGCTGCTTACGTCGATCTGCGCCGTGACCGAGGAGTTCTCCAGATGTTCCCGATCGATTTCGATCTTTCCGCTGAAGTTCGTAAACTTGCCGCGAGTCGTACCCAGGAATTGGTGCACGCTGAAACCGATCGTCGATCCGGATGGATCGAACTTGTACGTGTCCTTGGCCGATGCGACGGACGCTAAGCCGGCAATGATCACCGCAGCGATAAGATTGGGAGCGCGTGAGTTCATAATGTCATTCTTAGGGAACCGAAGCTGCAACGTAGCGAACGAAGTCCGCGAGGCCAGGCGTTCAATCTCTGTTCCATTCTGCCGCGATTGTCCACAGAGGCAAACAAATCGAGATGTTTGAAAGCCTGGCCTCATGCCTATGCATTTCTTTGCAGCGCTCCGCTCAACATGACAACGCTATTTGATGGAGTGATCGCAATCTTATTTTGAATTCTTCTTCGCCTCGGCGGCGAGTGTTTTCAAGAGCGGCGTGCGAGAGAGCGGCAATCGTCCGAACAAATTTCCCAACGCAAATGCTGGATCGGCTTTCAATGACGTTTGATCGTGCACGCCGGCGATGCGCGCCAGCTCAGTCTCGAAATGTGCGACCGCACGCGGGGTGGGATCGTTTTCATCCAGATAACCGAACGCCCTGCGCAATAGGCCAAACAATTCCGGCTCCCGATGATCCCGCTCGGTGCAAATCTCGATCAGCTCGACAAAATAGGCGGAAGTCTGCGTGCGCAGATACTTGCTGCGAATGCCGGGGAACGGATTTTTCAAGACGACTTCGGTCAGCGTATGCAGATCGGATTTGCGGCTCCGCACGATGGAAATTTCAGCCTCAAAGAATAAGTCCAGTTTTCCGCCAAACGGGCTTTTCCGGCGCCGTGCGCCTTTGGCCATCGTCTGAACACAGCCAAACGATTCCGTGCACCACGACACAATCAAACTCGTGTCGCTGAATTTTCGTTTGCGCCTGTTACAGCTCCATTGAGTTTCCTTACTCGGGGAGAGCACAGCGCATTACCCAATGCATTAGCTGGCATCCAAATCAGCCCGTTGCGGCGAAACTCTCTTGTTATGCCAGAAGACGATGTAACTGAACGGGCCCGTGAGGACGAACGCGAAGGGCTTTCGCCATCAACCCAGGCCGGTGAATTCGTTCGGGAAGAAATGGAGCACATCCGTGAGGGAAAACACGGCGCGCGATCGCCACAACAGGCTATCGCGATTGGTTTGTCGAAAGCGCGTCGCGCGGGTGTGAAGTTGCCGCCGCCGAAACGAGGCAAGAAACGGACGAAACGTCAGGCCAAGCGAGCCTTGGCCAAGGGCCGAAAAGGTCGGCGCAAGCCGTCGACGACACGCTCGCGCGCGGTACGCGGCGCGCTGAAACGTGAAAGCCGCAGCGCGGCTTCGCGAAAGGCTTTGTCACGTCAGGCCAGGCGTGCAGCCAGAAGTCGCAGCGCAGCCGGCCGGTCCCGCTCGGCAAAGAAAGCGGCCCGGACACGAAAACACCGCAGGTGATAAACCCAAATTCTCACGATTAATGGAGTGCTCGATCCGGGGAGCACAGGCTGCCAGTCCGCCAAAGGACGGATTCGCTGCGGCGAACCTGTAGCGTTCGGCAGCCTGCCGAACGCGTGTGGCACACGCGCTATGTTAGCCAGCATGTTCGCGGTAAGCTGTCACGAATTACAGAGCAGCGGCCTGTGGCCCCCAGAGACAGAGCTTGCAAGCGCCGTTCCTCAACGAGAGTTTGCCCGCGCGTGAAAGTTTTCCTGCTGATTATTTTTGCGCTAACGACATCCGTCCTGGCGCAGGTCGCGAAGCGGGACATGATGAAACTCAAACGCGTCGGCGCGCCAGTGCCGTCGCCGGACGGGAAGTGGGTTGTGTTCGATTGCATAGATGTCGATCTGGAAGCGAATACGAAGATTTCGCATTTGTGGATCGTGCCAGCGACTGGCGGTGAATCGCGGCGATTGAATCCAACGCCGAACCATGAAGAGCGACTGCGCTTTTCACCTGACGGCAAACAACTCATCTGGACTTCAAAAGCGACCGATCCGACCCAAATCTGGGTGTGCGATTTCGACTCTGGAAGCGGTGTGCTAGTTGGGAAGCCGCATCAGGTGACGGAGATCTCAACCGGCGCAGATGGCGGGATTTGGTCACCCGATGGCAAGAGCATCGTGTTCGCATCGGCAGTTTATCCGGATTGCAAAGACGACGCGTGCAACAAGCAGCACGACGAAGAGCTGAAGAAGAGCAAAGTAAAAGCGAAGATTTTCACGCGTTTGTTCTACCGGCGTTGGAACGCATTCACTGAGTTTAAGCGAAGCCATTTGTTTGTAATCCGCGCCGACGCGATTGCTGAAACTGTAGCGGCAGGCGTGTCGCCTGCCGAATCGCAGCCGACACGGCTGCCGCTACAGAAGAAAGAGCCGCGTGATCTTACCCCCGGCGATCACGATGTGCCGCCGTTCTCGTTAGGCGGGCAAGATATGTATGCAATTTCACCCGACGGCCAGGAGGTCGCGTACACCAGCAACATCGACGAAGTCGAAGCGGCGAGCACGAACAATGAAATTTTTGTCGTGCCGATCAATGTAGGGCATGCCTTTGGCTTGTCCGCTTCAGACACGCAAGCCGGAGGCTCGCGCTACTCTAAGAAAATTTCCACCAGTCCCGGCGCCGATACCACGCCACTCTATTCGCCGGACGGAAAATATCTCGCCTGGCGCTCGCAAGCGCGCGCCGGCTTCGAAGCCGATAAATGGCGGCTCCTGGTTCAAGATCGAGAATCAGGGAAAACGCGCGATCTGACGGAGAAGTTTGAGCGCTCCGTCGGCAGCTTCACATGGGACCAATTTCCAGTAGGGGGTACAGCGATCCTCTTCACTGCCGAGGATCACGGCGAGTCACCTATGTTTGCAGCATTTCCAGCCGAGGAGAATCCGATTCCGCAACACCAAGGTACGCCGTCACAGAAACTGCACGACGATGACCTCGTGTTTGCGGGTCGCAGTCTGTTTTTCACGCGTATGTCAGCAACAGCACCAAATGAAATTTACAAGCTCGAAATGCCCCAAAATCCCGAACTCGGCAAATACATCAGCGAGCCGTGGCAGCAGATCACCCACATCAACGACGCGCTGTTGTCGCAGATCGAGATGCAGCCGTTGGAACCGTTCACGTTTAAAGGCGCGAATGACGACGTGGTTCAGGGGTTCATGGTTAAACCGCCGGGATTTGATCCGAACAAGAAATATCCGCTAAAATTTTTGCTCCATGGCGGGCCGCAAGGAGCGTGGGGAAACGAGTGGACGTATCGTTGGAACGCGGAGTTGTTCGCGGCGACCGGAAATTACGTGGTGGTGATGATCAATTTCCACGGCTCGACCGGTTACGGCCAAAAGTTTACGGACTCGATCAGTGGCGATTGGGGCGGCAAACCGTATATCGACCTGATGAAAGGGCTCGATTACCTGGAGAAGACCTACCCATTCATCGATAAGAACCGGGAAGCGGCGCTCGGCGCAAGCTACGGCGGTTACATGGCTAACTGGTTGTTAGGCCACACGAATCGTTTCAAATGCATCGTGTCGCATGACGGGATGTTCAACGCCGAGTCGGCCTACGGCATGACCGAGGAACTGTGGTTTCCGACCTGGGAATTCGGCGGTCCGCCGTGGAAAAAGCGTGATGTTTACCGGAAATGGTCGCCGCATGAATACGCGGCCAACTTCAAAACGCCGACACTCGTCTCCCACGGGCAGCTCGATTACCGTCTAGACGTGTCGCAAGGGTTCGATCTGTTTACGACTTTGCAAGTGTTGAAGGTGCCGTCAAAGATGTTGTATTTCCCCGATGAAGGGCACTGGGTCCTTAAGCCGCAAAACTCGCAGCTGTGGTACAAAACCGTGAACGACTGGGTGGATCAATGGTGCAAATAAGCCCTTTGTCATGTCGGTCAAAGCGGAGACATCTCAATATCGCTGATCGAAACACAAAGATCTCTCGCCTTCGCTTGGAATTACTAGAAAACGTCCTGGTCAGTCGTATCTGTAGAGGCGGGCGTGCCGCCTGTATAGTCCTCAGATCTGCAGCCGACACGGCTGCCACTACAGCTGGTCGCCACGCGACGCATATGGGCAGCCCTTGACTTTTTGCGCGAGTTGCGCATTAAAACGGCGTCGAAATTTATGCAACGACTTTTGCTTCATTTTTTGCAGACCGTCCTCTCTCTTGCTCTGATTTTACTCGTTACAGGCTGCGGCGAAGACCCGCGTTTTTCTGGCAACACTTCATATATCGGTGGCGGTATTTACGGCGGCGGCGAGCAGGCTGGTCCACCACGCGACACTGTCTCTTACTGGGATGGAGACGGCCTTGGCGGAAGCCCTTCCGTGAAAATCAGTCTTGGAGAGCAGCGCGCCTACTTCTACAAGGGCGGCGTGCTCGTCGGCGTTTCGCAGTTATCAACCGGCCGCGAAGGCAAGAACACGTCGCCCGGCAAGTATCGAATCATCGGAAAAGATGTGAATCACGCTTCGAGTCTCTACGGCGATTATGTGGACGACGGGGGGAACGTGGTGATGCCCAACATCGAGTTGGGTAAGGATCCGAAACCGCCCGGCACTCATTACAAAGGCGCGTCCATGCCCTACTACATGCAGATCGCTCCCGGCTTCGGCATGCACGCCGGTTATCTTCCCGGTTATCCCGCATCGCACGGTTGCATCCGAATGCCCGAATTTATGGCTGTGGATTTTTTTAAATCGGTCTCAGTTGGAACGCCGGTCACGATTACGAACTAGTTCTGCTTGCGGAGTGTCGTCGGCAAGCTGCCGAACGTGACAGGTTCGCCGCAGCGAATCCGTCCTTTGGCGGACTGGCAGCCTGTGCTCCCCGGATTCGCGCTCGGAAAACACACGTCGTAACGCGACCACATAACGACCCCGACGCATTTCAGTTCCGGAGCAATCTGCATGCTTGCAGAAGATTCCTGGCCACGTCATTCTGATAATCCGCCTAAAGAAAATATGATCGTCATCACACAACCGAACGCCACCGAGGAACAGGTCCAGCGGATCGTTACGCGCGTCCGGGAATTTGGGCTCGAGGCACAGATCAGTCGCGGCGCGTCCCGGGTGATTATCGGGGTCATCGGACCGGAGGCGCTCCTTCGCGAAAAGCCGATCGCAGCGATGGCCGGCGTGGAAGCAATCGTTCCCGTGCTAAAGCCGTACAAGCTTGCCGCGCGCGATTCGCGCGGCTCTTCCTCTGTAGCGATCGGCGACGTCCGACTCGGTGAACACGAGGACGTCGTGCTCATTTGCGGTCCGTGCTCCGTGGAAAGCAAAGGGCAAATTTTGTCGATTGCGACGATCGTGAAGGAATCCGGTGCAAGAATCCTGCGCGGCGGCGCGTTTAAACCGCGAACGTCACCGTACAGTTTTCAGGGATTACGGGAAGAGGGACTTCGTTTTCTCGCCGAAGCGCGCGCCAAAACGGGCCTGCCGGTGGTCACCGAAGTCATGGATCCGCGCGATCTCACAATGATCGAAAAGTACGCGGACTGTCTTCAGGTCGGCACGCGCAACATGCATAACTTCTCCCTCCTGAAGGAGGTCGGCCGCAGCAGACTGCCTGTGCTCCTGAAGCGCGGGTTCAGCGCGACGCTTTATGATTTGATCATGAGCGCAGAATACATTCTGAACGAAGGCAACCCGAACGTAGTCCTCTGCGAGCGCGGCATTCGTACATTCGACACTGCGGCGCGCTACACACTCGACCTGAGCGCCGTTCCTATTTTGAAATCGAAAACGCATTTGCCGGTGATCGTCGATCCAACACACGCGCTCGGTCTGCGCGAGTTCGTGCCGCAGATGTCCCTCGCCGCGGTCGCCGCCGGCGCGGACGCGCTGATGATCGAAGTGCACGATTCTCCGGAGCAGGCCAAGAGCGACGGAAACCAGGCACTCACTCCTGAAATTTTTGCCGGGCTTGTTCCGCGCCTTCGCGCCGTCGCCGCTGCAATCGGCAGAACACTGTAGCCTCTTCCCCGTGCAACGCGCAGGCTGAGGTGTTTGCGTCGCGCGAGTCTCGCCTCTCGCAGTGACCCGGCTACACCTTTGCTTGTTTTGGCGTAAAGTTTGCGGTGGAAAAATCAGCGGAACTCTTGGACCGCGTCGCCGCGAGCGAACCAATCGCGCGTAAAGTCGACGCAATACAACGAGGCCGATGGTCCGTCCAATTTTCGCATGTGATCCAGCCGGCGCAGCCGTTTCTGGCCGCCGTGATCGCATACATGTGGCATCGGCTTCCAGCCGATAATCGGCAAGATGCCGACTCTGTAATTTGGGTCCTCTGTCCCAGCGTTCACGCTCAGGAAGTCCTTTACGAAAGCTTGCTCAATTGGCAGCCGGACGCGCTGTTCCTTCCAGAAGCAGAGTTAGCTGGAATCGAAAATGTTTTGCCCGATCCGGAAATCGCAGCTGAACGGCTGGCGTTGTTCCTGCAAATCGAGCTGAACACCGGCCCGAGGATCATCGTTGCAACGCGCGTGGGCCTCAATCAAGCCGCGCCGAGACGCGGAACGCTGGAATCTGCGGTTGTTTTGTTACGACGTGGAGCAATCGAGAGGATGGAAGATCTTGTCGAACGACTCGCGACCAACGGTTACGAACGCGTATCACAAGTCACCACTCGTGGACAGTTCGCCGTGCGCGGGGGCATCATTGATCTACATTCGTGGCAGGCGCCGATGCCGTTCCGGTTGGAATTCTTCGGCGATCAAATCGAATCGCTGCGCGAGTTCGATATCGATACGCAAACGTCCGTTCGCGATCTACGCTCGATCGATGTTCTGCTCGCCCACGGCGCGGCGGATCAGAGTGGATCGGTACGCGATTACGTCTGCACTGGCGATCTGATCATCGAAATCGAGCCAGATATGGAGGGCGGAGCTCTTGCGACGCCGGGCTCGCAGGAGCTCGGACCTCCGCACATTCAAATCAGTGAAGGCTGGATTGAAAGTGGTCCGGAAGACTTCAGCGGCGCGTTTCAGGATTGCGAGATCGGGGAGTTTGGTGCCGGTGATCTCGTACTCGCAGAGGCAAAACGCGCACAGTTCGTCCAGCGATTAAAGGAATGGCGCGCCAACAATGCCAGGATCCTCATTTATTTTCAGACTGAGGGCGAGATCGAACGTTTCCGGGAAATCATGTCCGGCGCGGTAGACGGCGTGGACTTCGTCGAGGGGACGCTCACGCGCGGATTTTGTTTTTCCGCGGCCAATCTCGTTGTGCTCTCGGCTGCGGAATTGTTTGGACGATTTGCAATCCATCCTCGTCGGCTGTTGCGATTGCGACGCGCAGAACGCCATCGCGTCCAAATCGATTTCAGGGAGCTCGCGGAAGGCGATCTGGTCGTCCATCTCGAGCACGGCATCGGGCGCTTCTTGGGTCTGGAAAAAAACCCTGTAGGGCAGGCGCGACGCCTGCCTGACGCCGGTCAGACATCCATGGCAAGCGGAGCGCTTGCCCTACAACAACGGCCGCAACCGCAGGAAGTCTTGGTTCTCGAGTTCGCCGATGAAGCGAAGCTATACGTCCCCCTCGAGCAGGCGTATCTCGTTTCGCGCTATGTTGGCGCAGGAAAAAAATCACCACCACTCAGCTCGCTTGGCGATGGAAAATGGGCTCGCGCGAAAATCAAAGCTGCGGCTTCCATTTTCGATTACGCCGGCGAAATGCTCGCTATCCAGGCTGAGCGCCAAATGCGGCCCGGCTACGCATTCGCGCCCGACACGAAATGGCAGGCCGAATTTGACCGCTCATTTCCGTTCCGCGAAACGCCGGATCAGCTGAAGGCAATCATTGATACTAAGATCGACATGGAACGGACGCGGCCGATGGATCGCTTGATCTGCGGCGACGTTGGTTTCGGCAAAACGGAAGTCGCAGTGCGCGCTGCGTTCAAGGCAGTGATGGACGGAAAGCAAGTGGCCGTGCTCGCGCCAACCACTGTTCTCGCACAGCAACATTTCGAAGTGTTTCGGCAGCGTATGCTCGATTATCCGGTGCGGATCGAAATGCTCAGCCGTTTCCGCTCGCACTCCGAACAGAAAAAAGTGCTGCAATTATTGCGCACAGGCGGTGTGGACATCGTCATTGGCACCCACCGTCTCATTTCGGGGGACCTCGTGTTCAAGGACCTCGGCCTGGTTGTAATTGATGAGGAACAACGGTTCGGTGTTCTGCACAAAGAGAAATTCAAAGAGCTCTTCAAGCTCGTGGATGTCCTTACACTTTCCGCCACGCCGATTCCACGCACCCTGTACCTTTCACTGGTGGGCGTGAAAGACATGTCCA
The DNA here is from genome assembly GCA_003218945.1 of Verrucomicrobiota bacterium. Lineage (GTDB taxonomy): Bacteria > Verrucomicrobiota > Verrucomicrobiia > Chthoniobacterales > UBA10450 > Udaeobacter. Next base: position 44,273 of record QHPE01000155.1, read on the forward strand.
CGATCGAGACTCCCCCGCTCAACCGTCTGCCGGTCGAAACAGTCGTGTCCGCGTACGACGAACGAATCATTCGTGGCGCTATCGAACGCGAACTGGAACGCCAGGGCCAGGTGTTCTTTCTGCACAACCGCATCGCCAGCATCGAGCGGGTGCGCGAGCGGATCATGCATCTTTGTCCGCAGGCGAGAGTCGAAATCGGTCACGGCCAGATGGATGCCGACGAACTCGAAGCGGTGATGGCGCGATTTGTCGCCGGCAAAACTGACCTGCTCGTTTGCACGACCATCATCGAAAGCGGTTTGGACATTCCGAACGCAAACACGATCATCATCGATCGCGCGGACCAATTTGGCCTCGCCGATTTGTATCAATTGCGCGGGCGCGTCGGCCGCGCCGAGCACAAGGCGTATGCCTATCTGCTTCTGCCGCGAGAAATGATGACAGTCGGTGCCGCGCGCAAGCGGATCAGCGCCATTAAGCAATACAGCTCGTTAGGGGCGGGCTTTCGCATCGCCATGCGAGATCTCGAGATCCGAGGCGCAGGCAGCCTTCTTGGCACAGCCCAGAGCGGCCACATCATGGCTGTGGGTTTCGACCTGTATTGTCAGTTGCTCAAGCAGGCCGTGGCGCAGCTGAAAGGACAAAAGCCACGAGTTCGGCTCGATGTGGACGTGCGGCTCGATTTTGTTGTGACCAATGAAGCGGAGTTTAGTGCGCCAAATGTAGCGCGAGCCTCTGGCTTGCGTGCCCGGGGCGCAAGCGAGACGCATGCGCTACCTTGCATTCCCGCGTTCATTCCGGTCGCCTACATGAGCGACCCCGCCACGCGCATACGCGCGTACCGGGAGATTGCGGAAATCACCTCGCGCGAGCAACTGGGGCGGTTGCGTCGCGACTGGCGCGATCGTTTCGGACGGTTTCCGCCTGCCGCCGAGAATTTATTCGCTCTGGTTGAGATCAAGCTTGCCGCGGCAGAATCAGGCGTGAACCGTGTCGAAGTGCGCGAGCGCAAAGTGATGTTGACGCGGCACGGGGATTTTATACTTGTCGCGGGCAAATTCCCTCGTTTAGTTGGATCGAAAATCGATCAACACCTCCCGGAAATTGTCGAAGTGATTAAGAAGTTATGAGGCATTTCATGCGTCCAGTCATGGCTGTTCTGCTCGCGGTCGGTGCACTTGCACAAGCGCCGATCGGTAACCTTGCCTTTGCCGCAGAGCCCACAGTTGTTGATGGCATGGCTGCGGTCGTAAATGGCGATGTCATTACCTATTCCCAGGTGCGCGGTTTATGCGCGCCGGAGGAAAGAATGCTCCGCCAGCAGTACACAGGGCCTGACTTGGAGAAAAAGTTGACGGAACTGCGACAACTAGCCTTAAAAGACCTGATCGATCGGCGCCTCATCATTCAAGCTTTCAAAAAGGAAAGCTATGAGATTCCTGATCATCTCGTGGATCAGAAGGTGCAGCAGATCATCCGGGAATCTTTTGGCGGCGACCGCAACACGTTTGTCAAAACCCTGGAGGCGCAAAACTACAGCTTGGGCGAATTCAAACAAAAGGAGATGGAAAAATTTATTGTGGGCGCGATGAAGAGCCACAACGTCAAGACGAACCAGATCATTTCGCCCATCAAAATCGACGATTACTACAGGAAACATCGAGACGAATTTACGTCCAAGGAGCAGATCAAACTCCGCATGATTATGATTGCTGGCCACAAGGATACCGCGAGCGCGCCTGCGCAAAAGGAACTCGCGGAAGAAGTGCTCGGCAAACTCGCCGGTGGCGCGGAGTTCGAGCAGATGGCGCAGATGTATTCCGAGGACAGCACGAAAGACAATGGTGGCGACTGGGGCTGGATCGAACGGAAGACTTTGGCCGAGCCGCTGGAAAAATTCGCCTTCAACATGCCGGTGGGCAGAATCAGCAACATCATTGATTACGCCGGCAACTATTACATTCTGAAGGTTGAAGATAAACACGGCGGCAGCACGAAATCGCTGGCCGAAGTGCGAGGCGACATCGAGAAAAAACTGGTCCAGGACGAAGCCCAGCAAATTCAGGAACGCTGGCTCGCCAGCCTGCGAGAAAAAGCCTACATCAAGACCTATTAATTTCTTGCGCGCTGGATGTTCAGCGTTGGGCGTTTCTTCCTTTAGATAATGCGTGCGCTGCTGGCCTTCGCAGTCGCCGCAAGACCAACATTAACATTGAGAAGGAGTCAGGACGTATCTGATCCACTCACTCTGCGAAGCAATTCGTGTAAGCGCTCCAACCAACGACTCCACTACACCGGTCTTGCAGCATGGTAGGGATGCCGCGCTGCGGCGTCCGGACATCGCGGCACGATTTCCTACCAGTTGCCACGACGCTCGTGCGCGGCTGAGCAAATTCGATTACGATCACGGGCAAGAGCATGAGCAGGGAAAAGCTACGAATTGGGGTCACGCTTGGCGATTGCGCCGGCATAGGGCCGGAGATTGTTGACCTTGCTTTGAAGTCGAGGCGAGTTGCGAAATCAGCCGAATACAAGATTATCGGCAAATATCCCAGGTGCTCGTTGGGCCAACCGACCACGGAAACTGCGCGGGCTGCCGCCATTGCACTCGAAGAGGCTATCACCCTCGTCCGACGCGGCGAGCTGGATGCGATCGTAACCGGGCCAATTCATAAGGCGCGGATGTACGAGGTAGGATTCAGGTTCCCGGGACAAACGGAATTTTTCGCCGAGCGCT
>QHPE01000016.1 GCA_003218945.1 Verrucomicrobiota bacterium
GATGCTCGAGAGGGACTTCCGCTTCTTCCATGCGATAAAGTGTGAGTTTGTGATCGCGTATTCAAGCTGATTGAGGAGGGAATCGACAACCGCAGCAGGAACAGGTTAAATCTGCGGCAGGATCTCCAATGAGCGTCGCACCAGTCATTTGCCAGATTTGTAAAAAGCCGAAGTCGCCGCACAACGGAATGATCGCCGACTTGATTCGGCCGTCCCTTCTCGAGTTCGCCAAAAAGAAAGTGTCCGACCTCGACAGCAAAGCGTTTATCTGTTTCGAAGATCTGGGCAATTTCCGAAAGGATTACGTCAAGGAAGTCCTCGAAGATGAGATCGGCGAACTTTCCGCGCTCGACAATGAGGTCATTCAAAGCTTGGAACAGCACGAGATTCTCTCAGCGGACATCAGCAAGCAGTTCGAAAAGAAGCTTACTTTCGGCGAGCGACTTTCCGACCACATCGCCGAGTTTGGCGGCAGTTGGAAATTTCTCATCACGTTTGGCGCAGTGCTTGTCGGCTGGATTGCGCTAAACGCCCTTGTTCTTTTCAATCGCGGTTTCGATCCCTTTCCATTTATTCTGCTCAATCTGATTCTGTCGTGTCTCGCCGCGGTGCAGGCGCCGATCATTATGATGACCCAAAACCGAGCGGAGGCGCGCGACCGATTACGAGCGGAGAACGATTACAAAGTCAATCTGAAAGCCGAGCTCGAGATTCGCCACTTGCACGAAAAAATCGATCACCTGCTGCGCCGGCAATACAACCGGCTATTCGAGATTCAGCAGATCCAGATCGAACTGTTACAAGAAATCAGCCGCCACAAACACTAGCCGGTGCGTTCCTTGGACTGCGCTAAAATGGGGAGCTAAATCTGAGACAATGGGCCACAGAATGAAAATGGCTTTCTTGATACTCGTTGCCACCGTGGCTCTGGTGATGTCGCTTGGCTGGATGTTTTCGTGGAATGCAGGAAGACGTAAGGATGAGGCATTGATAAAATACCAACTCGAAGCCAAACAAGCGATTGCGGAGGCAAACAAAGCCACATCGATTGCCAACGAGCAAGCAGCTGCAGCAAACCTCGAGCTGACTCGCTTACAGGCCAAAATGCTGCCGCGAAGACTAACCAAAGCGCAACAGGAGACACTGGCTTCGGACGTAGGTTCTTTAGCCCCGCAGTCAGCCAGCGTATGGTATGGCGCAGGGGATAAGGAGAGCGAGAATTTTTCGTGGGACATCGCGTCGGCCTTGAATGCTGCCGGCTGGAAGGTGTTTTCTCCCGCCAGCACGGCGACGTTAGCTCAAAGCGGAAAGCCCTTCGGTTCGATACCTCGTCTTCAGACTGGCGTGGTCGTAAGTAGTAACAAAGACGGACCCAGCATGAAAGCCGCAGACGCTCTTGCCACAGAGCTATCAGCGCTTGGTTTCGACGCGAGGAAGGCGGCAGAGATTGGGAATGGGCGTGAGTCCTTGGTTGTCGTAACGGTGCAAGCGCGGCCAGACGGCGCCCAGGGAGAGATGAAGCTCAATGCTGTTGGAAGATAAACGTGGCAATACAGAAGCAAGCCGGCGACGAAAAGGCGCAAGCTCATTGCGTAAACGTATGCAGTAATCGTTCAAGAAATAGGCCACGGATCATTTGCCATCCGCGAATCACGCGAGTTCTAGCGCGATTCTGAACGTAAGTTGGTTCGTTGCGGGCGTCTCACGGCACTAAGAATCCGATCTTGTATTCTGAGAAATTGGAAGCGCATCTCCGTGCCTGATTTCTCATAGCTGATCGCGTTCGCCCCGTGATCGGACGCTAATTTACCTCAACTTGATCATAATATTTCGGAACTCTGTGCTGCTGGTGATATTGCCCTTCGAGCACGAGCTGAGTACAACAAATCCTACTGTGCGGGGATCTACTTGGCCCGGTCGGCCAACGGGACTCATTCCGGGCTGCAGCCACGCGATATCCGAAGGAGCAACTTTCGTCGTGGAATATCCGGTGTCGTAATCGTGTGTCCTTTCCTTCTGCAAGGCTTCATTCCAATACCGGATCGTGCAATCAAATTGAGCCGGAGGTTCGGCTAGCACCGAAAACGTGAACGCGACGAGCAACGGTAAAAATGGCAGGAATTGCACCAAGCGCGATAATGGTGCGCTAAAGGTTACGCCATTATCTGTGGAACGGATATGAAAGACGTCACCAGCGTCATTGCCGGCACCGTGCTGCGCATATACAAGTGAACAACACCGTTCAAGGCAGCAGGTTCGCCCCAACCTTCATGCCGCCAAAAACCAATCTGGTCAGGAAACATGCAGGTGAAGTACGTGTTGTCGCTGCAAGCTTGTACGCCAGGCCCGGCAAACGGGCTGCCAGTGTACGTATTGGCCCAGGTAGCGCCGCCGTCCGTGGACCTGAAAATTTTATTGGTGTCGTTGTGCGGGAATCCGCCGCCCCCTCATCCATTCCCGCGATGTAGATGGTCCCGTTGCCCGACGCCCATGAAACGTACATCCGTCCGAAAAAGGAGACGACGGATTGTTGTCGGCCCAGCCAGATTCCCGGTCGTCGCTGCCATTGGAATGTACGCAGAAATGGGTCCAGCTAGTTGGATCCTCAGGAATCGTTGATTTGTACCCGCCCAACGTGCAGCTCCCGTTCCCATCCAACTAGACGGTAAACCATGTTTGGGTTGGCTTATTATACAGAACAACAGGGTCACCAAAGGTATTGGCGAAAAGACCTTGACCGCTGCCGTTGATCACACGAGTGAAGGTCGCGCCGCCGTCCGTGGAACACGACAGGCCAGAGAACTGATTGACTGTGGCGCCTCGCGAGTCATTAAATGCGACACAAATCTCGTTGGGAATTATCCGGGTTAGCCGTGCTGTATGTCTCAGACTGAATAATGTGTGGAGGAGTCTCAGTGCCAGTGACTAAATCAACGTCCGTTCCGCCATATACCAGAGGCGCTTCGACATTATTGAGAAGCTGAGAGAAGGCAGGATAAACTGAAGCTGAACCGCCTGTTGCCTCACCGCAGGCAATCATGATAAGGCCGGCCAGAAAACCTTCCATCATATCGCACGGCAGCGGTCGTTGCTTATTTTCGCTGCGTGCATAGTGCGGCAGCACGAATTTACCGCCCCCGAGATTCCTGAGACGTTTCGTTATTACGATTTCAATATTCTGCCAAAACTGGCGAGCGAAATGTCCACGGTTTGAGAGGCCGGCATCAATCATCCCAGCCAGCGAGTCCGCAACGCACTCAAAACGCTCGGTCTTATGGGCGAGGCGGTGATGAGGGGCGAGGCCGAGCTGTTGGCGTAGACCGTGCTCTGTGGGCTGGTGTACCGGTCGCCGTTGCAGTGGCAGTTGGAATAGCTGTTGGTGTCCCAGTTGGAATTGCGGTCGCTGTTGCCGTCGCCGTAGCTGTGGGTGCCGCAGTTGGCGTCGCGGTTGCCGCTGCCGTCGCCGTTGGCGTTGCGGTTGCTGTTGGCGTCGGGGAAGCGGCTGAAACATTGACCGCGCCAATCATACCGATGACGCAATGGGCACAGCAGAAATAAGAAAAATTGCCGGCCTGTGTAAAAGTGAATTCGTAAACAAAGCCTACGTTGGAAAGCACGCACGTGGAGCAGTTCGTGTTATTTGGAGAACAGAACTGCCCATCGGATGTGCAGGACGTGGAATCGCCACTGGTGACACTGTGGCCGCTGTTGGCCCAAGTCCACCGCACCGTGTCGCCAACCGAGATGTTCACCGTGTCCGGCACAAACTGGAAACCATTTCCACCTCCCACCATCACATCGACAGTCGTGCTGGTAGCCGATGGCATCCCGCTCACCGCTGGCTGGCCATTTTGATCGAGAATGCGGATGGGCGCTCCGAAATGCTGTTTCTGTAGCGACATGCTCGCGCGTCTGTCGCCAGATTCAGCCTGCGCCAAAAATCCTGTCGCAACGAAAACTGCGACCCAAAAAATTAATCTTGCTGCATTTGATATTTTCATACGTGTGCTCGTTTCTCTACGCGCCAGCAAACCGAATTTGCTCCACTGAAGCGCAGCTGACACTCTGCGGTTCAGCGACGGGATATTGCGCAGGTGCGTCCAAAAAACGCAAGCAGAATGTTTAAATGAAAGTTTCAACGGTCGCGATAAAAAGGTAACAGAATCGTTACATTGCGGTACGCGGGGATTCCTTTCCCGAGTTCGATTGGTTCGCGCCAGGATTGCGTGTTGCCCGTCGCTATGCGACTGCCGTACTTGGGTTATAATTGCCATGAACGCCATTCCGCACGATCATGTAACTGCTAGCTGAGCCTTGCCATGGCAGCACAACGGAAATCCATCGATTGCAGAGATTATCCAAGCGCGAAAAATTGCTCGCTGAAAATTTCCGGAACCGAAGAAGAAGTTCTCGATGCAGCGGTGCAGCATGCCGTCTCGGCGCACGGCCACCAAAACCCGTCGGCGTTGCGCGACCAGATCAAGTCGATGCTCAAGGACGAGGCTGACTGATGTAATTTGCCAGAGTTCTACTGGGTTTTTGCAAGTTGCCGCGTTGCCTGTCCGCCTCTGTGTCCAGTTCCGCAAGTAGCTGCTGTGCGACGTTGGAAACTCTATGGGACCATGCAACCCCGACGACCACCGGCGGAAAATGCGCGAGCGGAAGAGCACGTAATTGTGGGTGCGGCTTAAAGCCAGGCACAGCGACCGCCAGACTGATTCCGTAACCACAGACAACGTAATGTTCGATCAATCGCTCCGATGTGACCTCGATACCGCAAAACCATTCGACGCCGAGCCGTTCGAGGCCCCGCTGAAAATGAGCATGAACGGGATCGGTCCGCGGAAAACTAATGAGTGTTTCCTCGATGTTGTCCCGTTCCCACAACTCTTTAGCGTGCGTCAGCTTGGATTTCTTCTGGACCAATAAAATCAACGAGAGCTCGAGCAGCGGCCGCACCTTAATTCCAGCGCGCGATTTTTTGTCGATTAACATAATCCCAAGATCGACTTCGCGAGCCAAAAGCAATCGTTCGGTCTCACTGCGAGCGGCCTCGGGCAGGTACAGCCGGAACACCTGGAATTTTGTCCGAAGGCGTTGCAAGATTTGCGGCAGGTAATCGTGAAGCACGATTGCCGGAGCCGCGATACGCAATTGCGGTGAACTGTTCTGGCGCAGCCTTTCGCCAACGACATCGATATTTTCGAAGAACGGTCTGATAAACTCAAAAAGCTCTGTCCCTGCGGGCGAGAGCGCGAATGGCCGGCGCTGAAACAGCTTGGTGCCGAGTGATTCTTCCAGTTTCGCGATTTGACCGCTCACCGCCGGTTGCTAAGTGCCGTACGGAATGTTGCGTACGGCGCTGGCGATGCCTCCGTATTTAGCCACGAAGTAGAACAACTCCACGTGATGAATGTTCATGATCGAAGCCGTCGATGAAATCCGTCATTTTTATCAATTCACAGTCGCCCCGCAATGAAGCTATCCTTTGTCACAACCGCCCGAATATCCTGCCAAATAAATGGAGTTTTTGATCCTTATACTGATCGGGTTTTTGATTGCAATTGTTGTTCTGCCGTCTATAGCGATTGCGAAGGCAAACAGCGCAAAACGCGGCCTTGACGATCTGGTCAAGCGATTGTCATCCCTCGAAAAGGAGCTGCGCAACCTGCAGGCGCAAAGCGTTTCGTCCGTGAAAACCGAAGCACCTGCGACCGCTCCTGCACCAATAATGCAATCCGTTGCGCCGTTGTTTCAGGTGGTAACACCTGTCCCGGTCGCGTCTGAGACCGCACCAGGGCCGCCGCCAATTCCGGCGGAACTTCTCGAACCGAGTGCTCCGAAAAGCGCGAGACCAGTCAAACTGCCGATAGATTGGGAGCAATTCATGGGCGCGAAACTCTTCGCGTGGATCGGTGGGCTCGCGCTGTTCCTGGGCGTGGCGTTTTTCGTGAAGTATTCGTTCGAGCACAATTTGATTCCGGCGGAGCTTCGGGTCGCGATCGGGTTCGTCGTCGGTGCAAGCCTTGTGGTTGGGGGTTTGCTTCTAAAACGGCAAGAAAACGCCGTCACTGCACAGACGCTCTGCGCAACCGGCGTTCTGGTGCTGTATGCGGTGACGTTTGCTTGCCGAGCTTACTATCACTTCGCGTTGTTTGGTTTCGTCCCAACGTTTTTGTTGATGACGCTGATCACGGCGGTTGCTTTTGTGCTTGCCGTCCGATTGAACGCGATCGTCGTGGCGGTGCTTGGGATTGCGGGTGGTTTTCTCACGCCCGTCTTGCTTTCAAGGGGCGAAGATAATTCGCTCGGACTGTTCGGTTACATCGCTCTGCTGGATATCGGCCTGCTGGCTGTCGCGCAACGACAACGCTGGAATGTGCTGCCGATCCTGGGCGCGATCGGAACGGCGCTGGTGCAATTCGCCTGGGTCGCGGCGTTCTTTGTACCCGAGAAATATTTTGCCGGTAACAAAGTCCTTATTTTCATGGCCGTGTTTGCCGGATTTCAGGCGCTTTTTCTCGCCGCGGCTGCCTTGGCGCAGCGCACTGGAAAAGCGAACACCGAACTGTTCGCCTGTGCCATCGGTCTCGGCGCGGTGGCGATGTTCTCAGCATTTTATTTGCTCTCGTTCCAGATGATTGGGCATCGGCCGGCGCTGCTATTCACTTATCTATTCGTCATCGACCTCGGATTGCTGACGCTAATGCTAACCGAAAGCAGGCTCGTAACTGTTCAAGCATTCGCCGGACTCGCCGCATTCATTTTTCTGGGCGCGTGGACGGGCAATTACCTGACGATGGATCATCTTTATACTGCGCTGGGATTCTATTTTCTCTTCGCGCTGTTTCATTCAGCAACGCCAATCGCGCTCCAACGCTTCCGCAAAATCGAGATTCCGCCGTGGACCCACGTCTTCCCGGCGCTCGCCCTGCTGGTGGCGCTAATTCCGATTTTTGAGTTCACGGAGGTTTCGCAGCTGGTCTGGCCGTTTGTGTTAATCGTCGATTTCGTCGCAATCGTTCTCGCGATAGCGACTGCGACCTTGTTGCCTGTTGTCGCTGTGCTCGTCCTCACCCTCGTCGCGGTCGGCTCATTGTTTTGGCGAATCCCGAGCGAGCTGACCGGTTTACCGAACGCGCTTTGTCTTCTGGGCGGCTTTGCAATTTTCTTTTTCGTCGCGACCAACTGGGCGGCGCGACGCGCGAAACCCAGAGGAAATTTCGCGACGCAACTGCCCACGCTCTCGGCCACGCTGCCGTTTCTGCTGCTGATCATGGTGACGCTGCGGTTACCGCTGGCGAATCCATCTTCCGTATTCGGTCTGGCTTTGGTGCTGGCGATCTTGCTGTTCAGCATGACTAGATTTTTTTCGCTCGATCTGCTCCCGGCAGTCGCGCTCGTCTCCGTGCTCACGCTCGAGCATGCCTGGCATTTTGAGCATTTCGATCCGGCGCATGCGACGCTGCCGCTCGTTTGGTACCTAGGGTTTTATGCGCTGTTCACGATTTTTCCGTTTATCTTCCAACACAAATTCGCGAGCAAAACAGTGCCGTGGGCAGCAGCCGCGCTCGCTGGACCGTTGCACTTTTATCTCGTGTATGACATGATTCGGTCTGCTTACCCCAGCGTAGTTCCCGGCTTGGTGCCGGCCGCGTTTGGGCTTCCTGCATTACTGGGCTTGTCGGTCGTCCTCAAGCGTACACCGCTCACGAGCGCGGCGCGGAATGCCCAGCTGGCGTTGTTCGGAGGCGCCACGCTGTTTTTTATCACGCTGATTTTTCCGATCGAGTTTGATCGGCAATGGATCACCGTGGGGTGGGCCTTGGAAGGTGTAGCGCTTTGCTGGCTTTTTCATCGCGTGCCGCATCCGGGACTGCGCCTGGCTGGCGTCGCTTTGCTCCTGATCGTATTTGTACGACTCGCGTTCAATCCGGCTGTGCTCAGCTATCATCCGCGCGCCGCCTTCTCGGTTTTCAACTGGTATCTTTACACGTACGGGATAGCGGCGGCGTGCATGTTCACTGCTGCGCGACTGCTCGCGCCGCCGTGCAATCTAGTGCTCAGTCGAAATGTGCTGCCGTTGCTTAACACACTTGGCACCGTGCTCGCTTTTCTGATCGTGAACATCGAGATCGCCGATTACTTCAGCCCACCGGGAGCGACCGCATTGACGTTTCAATTCTCAGGAAATTTCGCGCGCGATATGAGCTACAGCATCGCATGGGCGTTGTTCGCGCTCTTGCTGCTCATTATCGGAATGCAAAGACGAGCCGCTCCTATACGTTATGCTGGTCTTGCATTGCTCGCTGTGACCGTCGTGAAACTTTTCTTTCACGACCTATCACAGCTTGATCAACTCTATCGCATCGGCGCCTTCATTGTCGTCGCCGTGATCGCCATTCTCGCCTCCTTCCTCTATCAGCGGTTCCTCGCCGCGGCAGAGAAAAATAACGAGTCGAAATCCAAGGTTTCTCTGCCGCCTACACCTGTGTGACGCTAAGAAGGCTTTTCGGTCGTTCGCAACAGTGGATCGCAATCTTCTTCGTATACTTGGCGGTAATGTTTTTCGGTCGTTTGCCGGATCATCTGATTCTTTTTCCAACAAGGGCGCCGATCGAGGCGGGTGGTGCCGTTCGTAAAACGGTGTCGTTCGAAAACGGTGAGCTGGAAATCTGGACGGCGCAATCGCGGCGCGCACAGCAACGTGGCCGCGTAGACGTTTTCATGCTGCGGTTTTACGGCAACGCGGATCGCGCAGATCGCTGGGCAGCCTTGGAAGCCGAAATGTGGAGCGATCACTCAATCGAAATCTGGGGAGTGAATTATCCGGGATTCGGCGGCAGCACGGGACCAGCGCGGCTGGTACGGATTGGACCGGCGGCCGTTGCGGCGTTTGATGAATTAAAACGGCACGCTGGCGGACGTCCAATCGTCGCATACGGCGCAAGCATCGGCGCGACGGCTGCGCTTCACGTCGCTGCGCAGCGTCCTGTTGGCGGATTGATTCTGCATAACCCACCGCCACTGCGCGAAATGATTCTTCGCCAATTTGGCTGGTGGAATCTATGGCTCTTAGCGGGTCCAGTGGCATTGCAGATTCCGCCAGATCTCGACAGTATCGGGAACGCGAGGGCGAGTCGCGCGCCGGCAATTTTCCTGCTCGCGGACAAGGATGAAATCGTCGCTCCTCGTTTTCACCGGCTCGTTTTTGACGCATATGACGGCGAAAAGCGCCTGATCGCATTGCGCGGCGCCTACCATAATGATCCAATCCAAGGCGCAGCACTGGCGGATTTGAATTACGCGCTCGGTTGGTTGTTAGAGGAGAATTCGCGGCAACGGCGCTAACTGGGCGGGATAGCGCATGCGCCGTTTGTCACTCGATTTTTGGATTTCATCCCGATTAAGCTGACCGCGTCATGCAGAACGCGCAAAATCTGATGAGCAGCTTCGAGTTCATCGCGGCATTGATGTCGATTATCATCGGCCTCGGAGTGACCAACCTGCTCGCAGGAGCCGGCCGCGCGTTTTATCGGCGCAAAGAGAACCCGCTCGACGAAGTGCACATCGTCCTCACCCTGGCGACGCTGCTGCTGCTGGTTTTGCAATGGTGGGTGACATTTAAATGGAACACGGAAGTCGTCTGGAGTTTTGATCGTTTTCTCGTGCTGATCGTTTGGACGATCACTCTTTACATGCTCACGGTTTTCCTTTACCCGCCGGACTTATCCGAAGCGGAAGAACACCAGCGCCGTTTCCAACGAAACCGTGTGGGCTACTATTCCGCGTTCATCGCCATGTGCGCGCTCGACATCGCGCAAACGGCAATCCATGGCGATCTACTTCATCCGGTTTGGTATGTCCCCTTTATTGGTCACTATGCGCTGCTGGCCGCCATCGGTCTCATTGCGCACCGACGCGGCTACGATCGTTTCTTTGCGTGGTATCAACTAATCACGCTGCTAGTCTGGGCGCTCCTCGTAAGGCGGTATCTCGTGGGAGACTCGACGATGCCGTAGCGTCTTGCTGTCGTCAGGTTTTGATCGGCACCCATTCGTTGCGGGCGCGAGAATCGGAGACGCCTTGGACCACGCGCATGTAGTGAACGCCATCTTCAAAATTTGGATGGGGACGCATACGCCCTTTTGATTTTACTGCGGCGAGAAAATCTTCCTCAACGCGCCATTCGCCTTCCAATTCCGAAGGAATATCCACAACATGCAATGCGCGATCGCCCACCTTTCCCGCCTGCAGCACTTCAGACGTGAAATCATACATTAGAGTTCCCGCGCTGCCGTAGATTTCGAGCCGATCGCCTTGGGCCAGCGCATTAATGCCGCTGAACTCCAGCACACCTTCCGCGCCATTCTCGAAACTGCACAGGATAGTAAGCAAATCGGGAACGATCACGTTGTAGCCTTCGCGGACTGCCTGAATAATTTTCCCGCGCGCGAATACACCTGTGATATCGCCGAGCCACCGCTGCAAAACTTCCACGTAAATTCCCAGTGTGAGCGTGTTAAGCCCACTGATCTCGATCTTTTGTCGCCAGTGCGCCGGCGCCTCGGGATCCAAAAAATTGCCGTGGAAACTTTGCAGTCGTACGTGATGGGGACGGCCAATGTAATTTTCAGCCAAGATTTTTTTGACCATCAAATCGCCTCGTAGTCCGAACGGCGGGGGACAAAGCATCGTTATCAACTCCGGATAGCGCTTCGACGCAGCGAGCATCTCGTCGGCCTCCGCCAAATCCATCGACATGCGCGCCTGGCAAAAGACGTGTTTGCCCGCCTCAAGCGCGGAGATCGTCACCGCCGAATGCATGTAAGGCGTTGTACCGATCCAGACGATGTCGATATCGGGTGTCGCAACCAACTCCGCCCAGTCGCGTATCGGTAGTGCCGACAGCGAATATTCTCGACAAAATTTTTCCGAGCTTTCGTATATGGAGTTTGAAACGGCGACAATTTCCACGTCGGGGGTTTTTTTGAGGGCCGGCAAATGGCGAGTCCGAACAATGTTGCCGGCTCCTACGATTCCGATCCGCAATTTGTGATTATTTTTGTGCATTAGCTCTGAGCGATGATCGCTGCTGCAAAGCGATTGGTTATGGTCGAGCTAGGTTTGACCGCTGCCAGCAATCGGGCGTTCAACCTCAACCGACAACTGTGGTAGGGACGGATCGCCGAGCCGTCCGGGCTTAGCGTTGCTGCTTAGGTAACGCCGACCAATGATCCGCTTGACCTCCACGCTCAAAGGCGGCAGGTTACGCGGCTTTTTTTGAGACATGAAAGTTTGTCACATCACAGGATCGAGAGCGGTGCGAGGCAGCGTGATTCATCGGCGAGGCTTGGCGAAGAAAAAAGGCGGCGTAGGCCGGCACATCACCAAAATGGTTCCGCGCATTTTCGCGCCAAATTTACGTCGCCAACGCATTTGGGTGCCGGAGCTGAAGAAGTTCGTTCGGGTGCGTGTCACGGCGCGTGGCCTTAAGACAATCAACAAACACGGCGCTTACAAGGCGCTCAAAAAAGCTGGCGCCCTCTAAATTGCGGGGCGTCTGGATCAGACGCCTGGCTCCCCGCAGAGAAGTTCTCCAAATTTAATCGGTGCAACTGACTCTCCTCAAATCGAAGATTCATCGCGCGACTGTCACGGGCGCGAGCCTGGATTACGAGGGCAGCTTGACGGTCTCCGCGGATCTGGCCGAACTTGTCGGCCTGATTCCTTATGAAAAAATCCTCGTAGCTAACTTGAGCAATGGCGAGCGGTTCGAGACCTATGCAATTTACGGTCCCGCGCGACAAGGAACCATTGAACTAAATGGCGCTACTGCGCATCTCGGGAAAATTGGCGACCGCGTCACGATCATGAGCTTTGCGCGAGTTACGCCCGAGGAAGCGGCGGTGCACAGACCGCTCATTCTGGTCCTGAATGAAAAGAACGTAGTTGTTCGCTACGACGAGGACGCTTCAGTGCGCTCGTTCAAGGTTGTG
>QHPE01000017.1 GCA_003218945.1 Verrucomicrobiota bacterium
TGTCATGCCTCCAAAAATTTGTGCACGAAATTCAGGTGCCCGCGTTTGCCGTGCACACCGAGCTGCATGGGCCGGAAATGATCGATCTCACCCCGTTCATGCGCGAAGACTTGTTGCTGAATTTGCCAGCTCACCCGCATTGCGACAGGGACGGCGACCGGATTTGTAACGTCAAAAAGATCAAAGCCGAAGAACCCGTTTCGAAGGGAAAGTCCGATTGGAGCGAGTTGGACAAACTGAAGCTCAATCGTTGAACCGTTGAAGCATCGATGCAGCCCCCGATCTAACGTTTTAACGGTTTAACGAATCACGCAGGCGCCGGTTGTAATTCGGATGAATGATGCTTTGGTAAGCGCCTGCCATGGGAGTACCAAAACGGAAAACATCAAAGATGCGGTTGCGCACGCGGAAAGCCGCGAACCGCTGGCATGCCGCGCAGCTCAATAAATGTCCGCAATGCGGCAGCAGCGTACCGTCGCATATCGCCTGCCCGTCGTGCGGCTACTACGGCGGGCGCCAGGTCTTGACGTTGGAAGGGAAGTAGCTGTTAAACGGTTGAAGGGTTGAACCGTTGAAGCGGAAGAATGCAAATCAAAACCCTTTAGCGCTTCAACGATTTAACACCGCGAAGCTGTCATTTTCGCTTTGCAATCAGACATTTTAGCTCGCACAGTTTCGCTCTGATGAAGATCGCCCTCGATGCGATGGGCGGTGACTTTGGTCCGCCTAACCTCGTTGCCGGCGCCGTTATGGCGCTGCGCGAATACCGCCAGATCAACAAACTCTATCTCGTCGGAGACCCGGCCAAGATCGAAAATGAGTTGCGCAAACATCAGTGCAACGATTCACGCATCGACATTGTGCATTCCACTCAGGTGGTAGAGATGAGCGATCGCGCCTGGACGGCCGTGCGACGCAAGAAGGATTCCTCGATCAGCCGTGCTGTCGATCTGGTGAAGCACGGTGATGCGGACGCGGTCGTGAGCGCCGGCCACACGGGCGCGGCCGTCGCCGCGAGCATGATCAAGTTGCGTACACTGGAGGGAATCGACCGGCCCGGCATCGCGGCGCTATTGCCTACGCAGTTTAATGTTTTTGTTTTGATCGATGCTGGCGCGAACATCGACGCGCGTCCGGAGCATCTTTTACAGTACGGCATCATGGGCTCGGTTTACTCCAGTCACGTTCTCCGTTACAAACGGCCACGGGTCGGCCTTATCTCGTTAGGGGAAGAAGATATCAAAGGCAATGACCTGACGAAGGAGGCCTTCAAGATGTTGAAGGCGAGCTCGCTAAATTTCCGCGGCAATATCGAAGGCCGGCATTTGTTTGAGGACCCGGTGGAAGTGGTTGTGTGCGATGGCTTCGTCGGCAACGTGATTTTGAAAACATGCGAGTCGATTTCGGTAGCGATTTTCAAATGGCTGAAACAGGAATTGACGCGCTCAAAAATTCACATGGTTGGCGCTTACCTGGCGCGGAAGGCGTTTCGCGTCATCAAAGACAAAACAAATTACGAAGAATACGGCGGCATGCCGCTACTGGGCGTGAATGGCATTTGCATCATTGCACACGGCGCGAGCACGCCGCTGGCGATCAAGAACGCGCTGCGTGTGGCCGCCGAGTCCATTGAACAGCAGGTGAACCCGCATATCGTCGAGGAAATTCGCCGGTATCATGAAACGACAGCCCCGCTCGAGCCCGCGCTCTCATAAGACGCTGCGGACAGTCTCCATCGTCGGCACGGGAAGTTATGTGCCCGAGAACGTTCTGACTAACGAGGACCTCTCGCGCATGGTCGATACCAGCGACGAGTGGATCACCACTCGCACCGGCATCAAGGAGCGCCGCATTGCCGCAAAGGACGAAAATACGAGCGACATGGCGGCGAAAGCAGCGCTGAATGCAATTGAGCAGGCGAAGATTTCGCCGAAAGAAATCGATCTCATCCTTGTGGCGACGGCCACGCCGGACATGCTTTTCCCGGCCACGGCCTGCTTCGTTCAGAAAAAGATCGGAGCGACGAACGCCGCCTGCCTCGACATTTCCGCAGCGTGCGCCGGCTTTATTTTCGGATTGGAAATCGCACAACAATTCATTACATCGCACACGTACGACACCGTTCTCGTGATCGGCGCAGACAAGTTGACATCAATCACCAACTGGACCGATCGCAATACGTGTGTGCTATTTGGCGACGGAGCCGGCGCGGCTGTCTTGCGCCACCGCGGCAGTCCTCATGGTGTAATAAGCACACACATCGGAAGCGACGGACAGTATACCAACATCCTGTTCATGCCGGGCGGCGGGTCGCGTTGCCCCATCACGCGTGAAAACGCGGACATGAACCTGGCCACCATCCATATGACCGGCAAGGAAGTGTACAAACAGGCTGTCATCGCGATGTTGAACGCGGCGAAAAAAGCCCTCGACCAGGCCGGGCTTTCCATCGAAGACATCGCCTGCGTCATTCCGCATCAGGCAAATTTGCGAATCATGGAGGCGATTGCGGATCGGCTCGGCATTTCACGGGACAAAATGTTCGTGAATCTCGATCGCTACGGCAACACATCCGCTGCCGCTGTAGCGATTGCGCTCGATGAAGCGAACCGCACCGGTCGAATCAAACGCGGCGATTATGTTCTGATGGTCGTATTCGGCGGCGGCCTTACCTGGGCCAGCACGGTGATTGAGTGGTGAAGCCGGTTCGGCGCTTCAATCCGGAATCTCGGGCTCGACTAGTTTCGCCAGCTGAGCCAGCGATTCCTGCCAGCCGAGATAGCATGCCTCGGCAGGAATCGCGCTGGGCACACCTTCCTGCACGATGTTCAAGTCAGTTCCGCAAGAAACCTTCCTCAACGTGATGGTCGTCTGCATTTCGCCCGCCAGATTCGGGTCATCGAATTTGTCGGTGTAGCGAATCCGTTCGTGCGGAGTCAATTCAACGTACGCCCCGCCGAAGGAATGACTCTTGCCCGTCGTGAAATTCGTGAACGACATTTTGTAAGTGCCGCCAACTTTGGCGTCCATCTTGTGCACCTTAGCGGTGAATCCGTTTGGCGGAAGCCATTTGGCCATCGCGTCCGGATCGAGAAAGGCCTTGTAAATTTTTTCGGGTGTCGCTCGGAGAACGCAGTGAAGTCGGATGGTGTTTGTGTGCATGGTTCGGATTCCTTTCGATTCAGGATGGTTTCTTTTTGTTCATGACTCTCATATCTACAACGAACCAGCGGAGCCGTTCCGGACAAATCGACTCGCGCCAGTAGTGAAATTCTTGTTTTATTCGCTACCTGGGAGCGGTGGATACTGCTCGAACTTCGGAATCGCCGGATCCATTTGGTCCCACGGTTGTGCGTCCGAAACGAAAATATCCATTTGCGGGTTGAACGCAGTGGGGTCGTCCAGGCTGCTCGCCAGCAGACCGACAAAGGGCGAATCTCCTTCTGCAAACTCTCCTCCAGTGATACGGGATCCACATTCAGGACAAAAACCGCGTTTATGTTTTCCACGCCTGATACTTGGTGTGAAGTTGTAGCGCAATTCTCCCTGTGTTACTCGAAGCGCATCCGCCGGAACCAGGAAAGCGGGAGCATATCCACTCCCAGTGACATGCTGGCAATCGCGGCAATGGCATTTCAACATCAAGGTAGGTTCGGCCTTAATTTCGTAGCGAATTGCGCCGCACACGCACCCGCCAGTGATTGGTAGTTTCATGTTCATACTCTCTGGATGTTCGCCAACGTGATCAAAGATTTCGTTTTGATCTGTTTCATCTCCCAATGTAACTATTCTCCTCTCGGACCCAGAAACAGACCACCATTGACGTCGAGAGTCTGCCCCGTAATCCACCGCGCATCGTCGGAAGCGAAGAAGGCAACTGCATCGGCGATGTCGGCTGGACATCCGGGACGGCCAAGTGCTGTCATGCCCGCGACCCGCTCCACCGCTTTCGCGTCTTTGTCGCGGATGGAAGGATTCATGTCTGTGTCGGTAATCCCGGGAGAAATCGTATTTACGGTAATATTTCGAGACCCCAACGAGTTCGCCAGTGATCTGCCCAGCACATTGAGGGCACCTTTAGTCATCGAGTAAGCAGTCGCGGGTGTTGCGAACCAGGTGACTCCTGAGGAAATGTTGATGATCCGACCGCCATCGGGCATCAGCGGCAAGACGCGTTGAATAATGAAGAATGGCGCGCGCACGTTAATCGCGAAAATGCGGTCGAATTCCTCAGGAGTTGTTTGATCGGGCGATACCTGCGGAGCCACGGCTGCGTTGTTCACTAGAATGTCCAACGGCCGGCCGGTTAGTCCTTTCTCGAGTTGGCTGAACATCGTGTCGATATTTCCGTGCACACGGAGTTCCGCCTTCAAAAGAAACGCCTGCCCGCCTTCTTGTTCAATTCCCTTCAGTGTCTCGTTAGCAGCAGCGTCATTGCCGCCATAGTGAATCGCCACCAGAGCACCATCGGCCGCTAACCGCTGCACAATTGCGCGGCCGATGCCGCGGGAGGCCCCAGTGACCAAAGCGGTCTTTCCTTGAAGCGGATATTGCATAGTTCGTTTCCTTAAAATGTGCGTTTGGCTGTTCTCCCTACCGAGCTGGCGCAACATTGACGGAGATCGTTGCAAACGGGCCGAGACTCATACCGATGATCTGAAATCGAATGAAGTCGCCGACACCTTCCACCAGTTGGGCCCGCTCCAGCCCGCCGCAATCCACGCCGATGAATCCAAGTTCCTCAGCCAGCTCCTTCACAACGGACTTTGCTTGCGCGTCGTCAGAGCAGAGAAAGACCGAGACCCGTCGCCGCATCAATTCATCGCGATCGAGTTCAATGACCTGAGCCGCCATTGTGTTGAAAGCCTTGACTACCCGCGCGCCCGGCGCGTCGGCAGCGAGCTCTTCGGCGTGGGAGGGAATCGGCGTCGTGAAGTGAATACCTGGGCGATTGCCTGGATCGGGAAGGTCAAGCCCCAAGATAGCGCTGTTATTGCAGTCGATGACGATCTTACCAGAGAGCGCCTGCGGTTCTTTGAGCGCGCTCGAAGGAAAGTAATCCCGAATCGTGTAGAGAATTACATCACCGAATACTGCGGCGGCGTCAAAATCGCCGGTTTGCGCCGAGACGAAGCTATCGGCCGCAACAGCTTTAGCCTTTTTCACGTCTCGGGAGCCGAATAACACCTCGTGACCAGCGCGCGCCCAGCCTAGGCCGAGCGCCCGTCCCATATTTCCTGTGCCGACGATTCCGATTCTCATTCGATTATGGCTGTTTCGAACGCGTGTCCGACTCGATGGCCGCCTCTACTTTTTTCAGTGTTTCAGCGGATACGACAGCGTAAGCAAAATGGTCAACCAACCCCATGATCGCGTTTCTCGGGCCTGACTTCCAGTCGTCGCTGTCATAAAAAGCACCTTCGGACTTTTCTCCGTCTTCCAAATTTCTGAACCGGCGAATGACGTAGTAGCTGTTCGCGTCATGCAACGAGGGCCCGTAAGCGACCAGATCAAAATTCCACTTTTTCAAAAGCGGCACCGACTGGGTCACGTATACGTTATGGAATTCATCTCTCCTACCCGGCTTGATATCGAGAGTGAGAATCTCGATTACCTTCCCTGGCGCTGTGGCGGTCTTCATTAGTTCAACTCTCTTCTCCGGTTTGCCAGGCGCGATCTCTCGCTCCGCTGCGGAAGCTTGAATGGCGCTCAAAGCGTTAAATGCAAGAGCGACCAAGAGTGAATAATATTGGGGGTTGTGTGTCTTCATTAGATTGTTCAATATTGCAGTCGAAAGCGGTGAGGGATGTCAGCCAGCTTGGCTGGCAGCCCGACATCCTACTACTTCGCGTTTGCGTCCGGCTGGATGATTCCGAACACATTACCGGCGGGATCTCCCGCGTAAGCAAGCCAGCCGACCTTGGGAATCGCCATTTTCGGCACGCAAATTTTTCCGCCGCGCTGTTCGATTTTCTTGATCGTTTGATCGAGCGATGAAACAGCAATCGTGTTTAAAGTGCCGGGACTTTACCCTTTGCGCGGGCGCGCGATACCGCCATTGATTCCCGGTTCTTTATCGTCGCCGGTCGTGATTAGCCAGTAGTCAAGCGGTCCACCCTCGAATTTTTGGAACTTCCAGCCAAAAACATCCTGATAAAACGGCTGCCCCGCTTCGGGATCGTCGGTGTAAATCTCAAAATGGGTTACGCGATTCATATCTTATCTTTTCTGGTTTGATACCCTGCGATTCTACCCCGCCGTGTAGCCGTATCCGTCGGCAAACTTTGGAACAAGCTTTGCGAATGGCGAATGATCCCCCGCCCCAAAGAATGGCGGCACGTCATTGCCTCCGCGTTGTGCGGCATTGAATTTCTCATTGGCCGGAAAGGCGCGATAAATTTCAAACATGGCGCGGAGCTGAGACACCTTACCGTAGGCCTCCTTCACATAGTGCTCTCTTTCGCTCGGACTGAACTTGCCGAAACGGA
This sequence comes from Verrucomicrobiota bacterium, assembly GCA_003218945.1. Lineage (GTDB taxonomy): Bacteria > Verrucomicrobiota > Verrucomicrobiia > Chthoniobacterales > UBA10450 > Udaeobacter. Next base: position 6,489 of record QHPE01000017.1, read on the forward strand.
AGAAGTAATCGAGATAGTCCACCGTTCGGTCAGCAACTAGCTTTTCCGCCAGCCCCGGCACCTGCATGAAGCCGACATGCCAAACGGCAGGGCTAGTCATCGCCTCGTTCCACCCTTCGATCCTTGGAATTGGCGCGTCCAAGATCATTGCCCCGCGTGTTGCCTCTGGAAAACGGCGCATGAACGCGAAGGTCACCATGCCCCCGATATCGTGACCGACAAGGTAAAAAGGTTCCAGCTTGAGCTGTGAAATCAGTTCGTGAATGTCCTGCGCCATGTTAGCAGCGTCGTAACCGCACGGAGTAGCTGCAGACCCGCCGACGCCCCGCAGATCAACCGCGACCACCGTGAAGCAGCGCGCCAACCTCGGCATGATCGCATGATACTCGAACCAATCCTGCGGGAACCCGTGAATCAAAACGACAGTTGACCCCTCGCCGCCTCGAACATAGTGGAGCGTTGTTTCATTCACTTCCTCGATATGGAAAACAAACTCCTTTCCAAGCGCCGCCAAGGTTGGGTCGTGCTGTCGATACGACGATGTCATCAATATTGATCGTGGCGCCGGACCCACTCCATCGTAAAGTCGAGGCCTTCGTCGCGACCCTTTGGGACAAGATCGAGAAAATTATAAGCTCCGACCAGGATATCGAGCCCGCGCGCGTACGTCGAATAGGTGTGAAAAACGGAGCCGTTTTCATCTTTGTAAAACACGCTTAAGCCTGGCATCTCGTCACCGATCAGCTCGTCTGTTCTGTAGTTGTAGAACATCTTCCCCTTCTTCTTTTCCTCTTCCGTAGCCGAGACGTGATAGTCGAAATTGAAATCGTTGCCGTACGACGACAACCATTTGAAGCGCCAGCCCATGCGCTTTTTGTACGCTTCGATCTCGGACAGCGGCGCGCGCGAAATCACAACGAATGTCACGTCGCGATGCGGAAGATGCCAGTTGGCCCCGTCAAAATGGTCGGCGAGGTACGAGCAGCTCTTACAGCCCTCGCCCCAGCCTGGACCGAGCATGAAATGATAAACGACCAACTGACTGCGGCCCGCGAAGAGATCAGCCAATGTTTCTTTGCCGTCGGGCCCATCGAAAATATACCGCTTGTTCACTCTCACCCATGGCATTTCGCGCCGATGTCGACTCACTTCGTCTCGCAGTCGCGTCAGTTCCTTCTCGCGCGTAAGGACATCTTTGCGCGCAACCAGCCATTCCGCTTCCGAGACGACTTTAGACGGATTCATTTCAGCCATGTCTGTTTTCGGTTCTAATGTCTCCATTTTCATCTTGTCTTTCTCCAGTTTCGTTTGGTTGCCGATTTCGGTTGGGTTCAAAAAAGAATTTCTTCACAGCGAGCGCACCCAACCCGCTGGTCGACACCGCGCTCGCCGCGATGAATGCCAGATTCGCAAGACAAAACGGGCACATGACGCGCCTCCGTTTGTCGATTATCGCGTGACGTTGTGCGCTTCGCTTAGACGGTAGCGAACTCAGCTTTGCCCTTGAGCTCACTCGCGACTGGACACTCGCCTGCCACGGGCCTGACTTCCACCCGCGCACCGTATGGCAAGCCGGGGCACTCCTGAGCGATCGCCACTGCTTCATCCATGCTGGCAACGTCGAGCAGAAAGTAGCCGCCGATTGCTTCTTTCGATTCCGCGAATGGGCCGTCCGACACGACTCGGTTTTTGCCGGAGACGATTTTGCCTTCGGGTTCGAGCGGGTTACCGGCGATGGCTTTGCCTTGATCTGTCAGCCTTTTGAACCAGGCCATCCATTGATCTGTTACTTTTTGTTTTTCCTCGGACGAGAGGCTCTTGGTCCAATCGTTTCCGCGAAACAGCAGCATGTATCCATTCTGATTTTGTGTGTTCATGTTAGTTTTTAGTTGGTTGTTGATGGTTCATTGTTCAATCCGTTCAAGATTACGACGAACAGTCCGTCGAGTTTTGGACAGTCATTTGAAAATTTTTTCAACTGAACATTTTCGAGAGTATTGGCCCCGCTGAGATATGCTCGAACAGACGCGCGCCTATGGCCCCTGATAGTTGATGTCGATTACGCGGAAGATTTTGCCACCTGGAGCGCTGAAATATACGTGTTTGCTACCCGGATGCGAGAAGCTGCGAACACCCGCGGCGCGCAATTTTTCCTGAACTGCCGATACGTCACGCGCCCGAAACTCTATCCACGCCCCGCGAAAAGCATGCGCGTCATCGATTGTCTCGCCCTTTACGTCTTCGGGTGCCAAGTCCGTGAATTCAACGCTGAAGGCACTGTGGTCGGGAAACGAAACGAGCAAAACGGGATATGAGAAGCCAAAATTCAGCTCTTTCGTGCCACATCCCAGCACGTCGCGAAACAATTGCGTAAACTTTTCGCGATATGTGGGTCGCACAAACATATGGACGCGAGGACCCAGGGCGGTTAACACGGGTCCCTGCGTGTGGCTAGGAGTTGCGGATTCTGGATGCTGTACTTCCGCCGAAACCCCAGCTGCGAAGGCGGGAGGGGGCGCCATGCTCGAAATCAGCAACCAAGCGACCAGACCAATGAAGGTATTTTGTGCAACCATAACGCTGTCCAGTCTATAGCTGACGGTCGATGCTCGATACCTATTTGGCGTTCGCGTCGCTCTCCCAAAGTCCGAACGCGTTTCCCTCGGTGTCCTGGCACACAGCGAAGTAACCCATCTGCGGCACGGCTGTTTTGGCCATGCAAATTTTGCCACCGAGTTTCTCGATTTTTTTGGAGAAATCGGCGACCGAATCCACGCTGATATAGTTAACCACTGGTTCCTGCGGTTGTTCGCGTTTCTTAAGTCCGCCATCGGGCGTATCATCGCCACCGCCGGTATCGATGTGCCAATACTCCTCCGGTCCCGGGACTCTCTCAATTTTCCAGCCAAATAAATCGGCGTAAAACTTCCTGGCACGTTCCACGTTATCCGCCGGTATTCCAAACCAAACGATACTTGCTGCTTGGTTCCGTTCTGACTTGTTCACGTTTTGCCTTTCTTTTGATGCGTGATATTTCGTTTTGTCACCGATACGACGAGCCGGCCTGCCTGGTTAGACAATTATTTTGCATTCGCATCGCTCTCCCAGAGTCCAAAGGAGTTACCCTCAGTGTCCTGGCAGACAGCAAAGTAACCCATCTGTGGCACCGCCGTTTTGGCCATGCAGACTTTGCCGCCGAGCTTCGCAATTTTATCAGCGAACTTATCAACGGAATTCACGCTGACGTAGTTGACGATTGGCTCTTCAGGCCGTTGGCGTCTTTTCAACGCGCCGTCCGGAGTGTCGTCCGCACCCCCAGTGTCGATGTGCGAGTAATCGCCCGACCCGGGAAATGGATTGATCTTCCAGCCAAACAAATTGCTGTAAAACAGCTTAGCTCGTTCCGGATCGTCCGCCGGAATTTCAAACCAGACGATGCTCGCATCTTGTTTCTTCTCTGACTTGCTCATGTTTTTGCCTTTCAGTTGATGTTGAATTTTTCGTTCTGTCAGAGATACGACGAATGAGTGCGCTGCTTCGGGACAATGATTCGCAAAAAATTGCGAGGAATTCAGGCCACAAACTGCCTTCCAGGCGGAATCCAGCATTCAATGCGCGCCTGAAAGGCGACGGCCATCGTAGCCGAGGGCAACGCCCTCGGTTCACATTGCAGAAAAATATTCGCCCTGTAAGGGCAAACCAAACTATGCCACCATCCGGCGCATATGCCGCAATCCCTTCACGTTCTGAGCGCCCACATCATCTTTTCGACCAAAGGGCGTCAACCGTGGCTGACCCAAAACATTCGCGAACGCGTATGGGCGTATCAATCGCGAATTCTTCAAAACTTGGAATGTAATTCAATCACGATTGGTGGCGCAGCTGACCACGTCCATGTTCTCTGTAATCTTACGAAGAAATTTCCGACGGCTAAGGTCGTTGAGATTCTCAAAAAGGATTCGTCCAAATTCATCAAGACACTAGGCGTTCCAACGTTTCACTGGCAAGACGGCTATGGACTCTTCAGTGTCAGCCCATCGCATTTCGAGGCGGTCAGGAAATACATTCTCGATCAGGAAAAACGGCACAAACACAAAACATTCCAAGACGAATATTTGCGCATTCTGAAAAAATACCGCGCCTGTTACGACGAACGATATTTGTGGGATTGAATTTTGGATTGCCCTTTCAGGGCGGAGTTCCATTTCTAAATGTCCTGAGGGCGTTGCCCTCGGCTACAATGGTTGGCGCTTTCAGCGCGTCGGCGCCAAAAACCTGTTTGTCATGACGGCGTTGGGGTTTGTTCGCACGACTGTAGTCGTTTTAAGAGGAATGCTCGCTCGGATTTCGTTTCCGCGAGTTCAAATGCCTTACGGAATTGTTCGGCAGCGGCTTCGCGATTGTTCATTCGCATCTCAAGCTCGCCGATCACTGAATAGAACAAGTAATACGAAGCTAATTTCTCGTGGTCTCTAATGGCGCGCACTGCCTCCAGTCCAGCTTGCGGTCCGTGAGAATTTGCGATTGCCACGGCGCGATTGAGGGCAATCACAGGCGAATCATCAAATTCCATCAATCGGTCGTACAGCGACATGATCCTGCCCCAATTCGTCAATGAATAATCTTTGGCCGTCGCGTGGCAGGCGGCAATCCCCGCTTGAAGATGATATTCGCTCACCGCCTCACCCGAAGCCGATTCGCGCAGGTGCGACATGCCGCGCTCGATCATCGGCTGATCCCAGCGCGTCCGGTCCTGTTCTTCAAGTCGAAGCAGGTTGCCTTCATCGTCTTGACGCGCCGAGGTGCGGGCAGCATTGAGCAGCATCAACGCCAGCAGCGCATGCGTCTTTGGCTGATTTCCAGCCCGATGTTTTGCTAGTAATTCCGTGAGGCGAATTGCCTCGTTACAGAGTTCTTCGCGAACCAGCTTGTCACCACTGGATGCTTTATAGCCCTCGTTAAACAGGAGGTAGAGCGACTGCAGCACGCCGTCGAGCCGTCGCGTCAGCTCGTCGCCGACGGGGATCTCAAATGGGACGTGCGCTTCCTGGATCTTTTGTTTTGCACGAGTCACTCGTTTGGCAATCGCCGCTTCAGTGGTTAGGAAAGCCCGACTGATTTCGGTGACGCTGAAACCGCACAGCGTTTTTAACGCCAGCGCAACCTGCGCCTCCGGAGGAATCACCGGATGACAGCAGACAAACATCATCCGCAGTCGATCGTCTGCGATTTCGTCTTCTGAAAAACTC
>QHPE01000018.1 GCA_003218945.1 Verrucomicrobiota bacterium
GGGATGCCGCGGTATGGCCACGTCTGCAATGCGCGTCCCAGCGCCTCCTGCACGACATCTTCGGCCAGGTTCAAATGTTCGATCCCGAAAATCCGGGTCAGCGTTGCCACCATTTTTGCTGACTCGTGGCGGAACAGATGTTCGACCAACTGTGATATGCCTTCGGGCTTCAGCATATAGAATAGATTGGCGACAGTGCCAATACGAGTCACATTCGGAGACGCAACACGCAATTGTCTGTGATCGATTTAATTAAATACGACCGCTGTTTTCTGCACGTTCGATATTGCCGTGGAATTTATGAGTGCTTTCCCAATGGCTGAGAAACAAGCGATCGTCGAGCCGGAGCAGTTTAGGTTTGATGACGACGGC
>QHPE01000019.1:0-12253 GCA_003218945.1 Verrucomicrobiota bacterium
CTCAATGCAACTGCCGAAATGTTTCCAATCTCGTGGCCCGAGATTTCCAAATTGCATCCGCTCGCCCCGGTCGAGCAGGCGGCAGGTTACCTGGAAATTTTTCGGCAACTGGAAAACTGGCTCGCAGAAATCACGGGGTTCGCAGCAATTTCACTGCAACCGAATGCCGGATCGCAAGGTGAATACGCAGGTTTGCTGGCCATCCGCGAATATCACGCGTCGCGCGGCGAAACGCATCGCAATATCTGTCTCATCCCGACATCGGCGCACGGCACGAATCCCGCAAGCGCGGTCATGGCCGGGTTCAAGGTTGTTTCCGTCGCGTGCTTAAAAGACGGCGACATCGATCTTGCCGATCTCCGAGCGAAAGCAGAAGAGCACGCAAGCGATCTTGCTGCACTGATGGTGACTTATCCGTCAACACATGGCGTCTTTGAACCAACGATTCGTGAAATCTGCGACATCGTTCACACGCACAGCGGCCAGGTTTACATGGATGGGGCGAATTTGAATGCGCAGGTCGGTCTTTGCCGTCCCGGCGACTATGGCGCCGATGTTTGCCATTTAAACTTGCACAAGACTTTTTGTATTCCCCACGGCGGCGGCGGGCCTGGCGTGGGACCGATCGGCGTGGCCAAGCATCTGGTTAAATTTCTCCCGGCACGGTTTTCAATCGCCAATCGCCAGCCGAGGCGAGGGATCTCCGATACAGAAGGCAGAGCCGCGACGGGCAGCGGCGAGCGAGCGAGGGAAGCGAGCGAGTTTCAATCGGCAATCGGAAATGGTGTGGGTCCAGTCGCAGCCGCGCCCTGGGGCAGCGCCAGTATTCTGACCATTACGTGGATGTACATCCGGATGATGGCCGCGGAGGGATTAAAACGAGCAAGCGAAGTCGCTATCCTAAACGCAAATTATATCGCCAAACGGCTCGACCCGCACTTTCCAGTCCTGTTCAAAGGGAAGCACGGCTTGGTCGCGCACGAATGCATCGTCGATCTGCGCCAGTGGAAAAGCGCAGGCATTGAAGTCGAAGACGTGGCAAAACGTTTGATGGATTACGGCTTTCATGCGCCGACGATCTCTTGGCCCGTCGGTGGGACGATGATGATCGAACCAACCGAGAGCGAACCGAAGCACGAGCTCGACCGTTTTTGTGACGCGATGATCTCGATACATGTGGAAATGAAAGCCGTCGCCGAAGGAAAGCAGGATCAACAAAACAATCCGCTCAAAAACGCGCCGCACACTGCTCGCGAAATTACATCCGACAAATGGGACCACCCTTACTCACGCGAGCAAGCTGCTTTCCCGGCGCCATGGACACGCGACCACAAATTCTGGCCCGCTGTCGCACGCATCGACAACGTTTACGGCGATAGAAATCTTTTCTGCTCCTGCCCGCCACTGGAAGAATTTGAGAACGGTTAGCCTGCGCTCGCGCTTTGACCGCGCTACCCTTCAGGCGCCAGTTCAGGCGCGGCAACGACGCGGGTTGGGACAAGGCGCAGGGCGGATCCATTTGCTTCCTCTGCTGGCGCGGCCCCCGCTTCGTGATATTCCGCGTCACTGTTCACCTGCCACAGATCGTAAAGCTTCGCGTCAGCGAGAATATTTTCTGCGCACAACATTGCTGTCATCATCGCGTGATCCTGGTTGTTGTATTTGTGCATGCCATTACGGCCAACCAAGTGCAGGTTTGGGTAGCGCGTCTCCAGTTCTTCGCGAATGTTCGCGACGTGGCGCGCATAGTCGTCATCGTAAACAGGGTAGGCTTTCTTCTGACGAACGACACAGCCATCGATGAAATCGCCTTCTTTGGCCAGCCCGATCTGAATGAGCTCGCGCTTTGCGAGTTCGATCAACTCCGTGTCGGTTGAGACCCAGAGGCCGTCGTCTTCGAAACAGAAGTACTCGAGGCCGTAACAGACCATGTCGGCGTCGGGCACCATTTCGGGTGACCAGGAACGGAAGTTCTGGATCCGGCCGACCTTCACGCTCGGATCATGAATGTAAATCCAGTTATCATCGAACATCTCTCGATCTCTCAGGATCAACATCACGGTCAGGAAATCGCGATACTTGAGGCTCTCGGCTGCGCGCCCGGTTCGTTCGCTCACGACCGGTGTCAAACCGCAGACCAGCTCCCGCATTGGCGCCGATGAAATGACGTGTTCGGCTTCTATTGTCCGCAAATCTCCGTTGCCGTTCTTGTACTCAACGTTCCATTGACCGGACGAGTCGTCGTAGGAACAGCGCGTGACTCTACAGCCCATCTCCAGTTTTCCGCCCAGGCCCGTCATCTTTTGCGCACACGCCTCCCACATCATGCCGGGGCCGCGTCGCGGATAACGGAAAGAATTGATCAAGGTTTTGATGACTTTGCTCCGGTCACCATTGTAGCGCTGCGGGATCAGCGCGTTTTTGATTGCGCTACCTAATGAAAGACCTTTGATCCGTTGCGCCGCCCAGTCAGCGGAAATTTCCTTGCAGCTCATCCCCCACACTTTTTCGGTGTAACTTTTGAAGAACGTATTGAACAGCCGTTTGCCGAATTGATTCGTCACCCATTCTTCGAAATTCCGCGGGCTTCGCACAGGGAACAAACGCGCTTTCAGCCAGGAAATAATGCACAGAATCGATTTGAAGACGCCCAGCCTCAGCAGCGCTTCAACCGGTTTCAGAGGATACGAAAAAAATTTGCCACCGTAAAAAATACGCGACGAGCGCGGTCGCGTCAGCATGTCGTTAGGCAAAATCTCGGTCCACAAGTCTTCGACTGCTTTGGATTTTGAAAAGAAACGGTGGCCGCCTATGTCAAAATGAAAGCCCTTGTAAGTTGCCGTGCGTGAAATGCCCCCCACATAAACGGGATCGGCTTCCACGACGACGACATCGACGTCGTTTTTCGAAAGCAAATAGCCGGCCGTAAGACCTGCCGGGCCTGCACCGATTACAACGACCTTTGTCTTCATGTTCTGCTTACGCGACCCAGTTGCCCCGGGTAAAATTCCAGACGTACCAGCCCTGTACGCACAGCCCCGCAGCGGAGATCAACCCTACCGCCGCGATCCCTAACGCCCGCACCCATACGGACGGCGTGCGAAATTGACCCAGAAAATTCAAGAACGCCAGTACGATCAAAGCATACGCGCCGAACGTATAACGCAGCATACTTTCCATCTCCACGCAGGCGACTCCGCTAACGGAAAGATAATAAATCGCGGCCGCACAGAAATAGATCCCGACCCGCACTGGCATGCCGGCGCGGCGCCGAATGGCTGGAATCAATTCGCAAAATGCAACAAGAACAAGAAGTACAGCCCCGAGTGTCATGGACAACTGGCTCGCTTCTGTGGGATTGTTCAGTGCAGGAACGGGCCAGCGATAACTTTCGGGTCTAAACACTGCAAGGTAATCGGGCACGATGCCCCAGCCAGCCGCCTGCGTGAGCATGTAAAGGTCCCAGTGGCCCCATCGTAGTTGGCAATAAGCGAAGAACGGCACCGCGCCGCTCGCCGCGACAAACGTCAATCCGATGGCTCCCCTGTTCTCTCGAATCCAGCTCAGGGACTTGAGCAAACCGCGCCATCCGGTTCGAAAAACCGACCGCACCACAGGAAAGGCAGCGCACACGATTCCAACAATTCGGGCAGCGGACATTCCCATTCCGTGAATTGCCGCGAGAGCTTTCGCCGCAGGGCCCTTAGCGGTGCTCCAATAAATGAAACCCAGGAGGGCCATCAGAAAGAGCGACTCCGAGTAGGCAGAAACCAGAAAGAACGCTGCCGGGTTGGCGAGGATCAGGAGCGCCCCACAAAACCTGAGGACCTGCGGAAGCTTCCAGCGTCTGCAGAACAGAAAGAAATAAGTCCAAAAACCCCACGCGGCGAGCTGCGCTGTGACCAACAGCGCGGTTCCGGTGCCGATGTTGAATACACGCTGAAGCAGCGCTGCGATCGCAGGATAAGCCGGGAAAAATGCCACATTCGAGATCTCCATCACCTTATGATCAATCGGCGGCACAATGGTGTGGTAGCCACGATCAATGATGTTCATAAACCAATAACTATCGTGTTGGATCAGTGCGGAGTAACGCTCTGTCACGGGCTCCTCTGGAGCCAGTAGGCACACTGCCATTGCAAGTTGCGCAAGCGTGACGCCGAGTCCCGCCAGCAAAGGTGCAAGGAAGCGCGGCAGGCGGATCATCAATTGATAATCGCAGAAGCCACGCCATCTGCTTGCGAAAGTCTGAAGACCGGGGCGGACGGCTCCGATTCGGTTCAGCCATCGCATTGTACAAGTGGAGAGAAACAATGAACCCGGCAGGACGCCACAATGTCGTCAATCTTGCGGGGGGAGGAAATGTCGGTTCGCATCGGTTCCGGTTGAATTTCGATGGCTGAATTGGACGGGCGTTTGGAATCCTTTATTCGTCTCAGACAGGCGAAACTTCTATGGCCCAGAGACCATGAGCACGATTTCGCCTCTTGGGCGATGTGCTTGATAATGTCCCAGCAGTTCGGTAGCGGTGCCGCGACGGAATTCCTCGAATTTCTTTGTCAGTTCGCGTGCAACGCAAAGTTGGCGCTCTGGCATGGTGTCGAGGCAAGCGGCAAGCGTTTTCACCAGCCGATAAGGCGATTCAAAAAATATTGTAGTTTCTTCGCGGTCAGCCGCTTCACGCAATTCACGCTGGCGTCGGCTGCTTTTCACCGGAAGAAATCCACGGAACGAAAATTTCTCAGTCGCAAATCCGGACCCGAGCAAAGCGGTCAAGATCGAAGACGGCCCGGGAATGATCGTGAACGGCAGTTCGCGATTGATGCATTCGCGAATCAGTCGCAGCCCGGGGTCGGACAGCGCGGGGGTGCCCGCATCGGTAATCAGCGCAATGTTGTCACCACGGGCAAGGCGCTCGGTTAGCTCCGCAGTGCGCGCCGCCTCATTATGCTCGTGGTAGCTGACAAAAGGTTTTTGGATTCCGACATGCTTTAGCAACAAGCCCGAACGCCGCGTATCTTCCGCCGCGACAACATCGACGTTTTTCAGGACCTCGAGAGCTCGCAACGTGATGTCCGCCAGGTTACCGATCGGCGTGGCGACGACGTAAAGCATTCCGTATCATCGTCCAAAGTCAGCGTGATGCTACGACAGTGAGATTGACTCCTGACAAAGCCGACGGCATGACACAAAACGAATTCCTAATGGAGGATAACCATGAGACTAAATTTTTACCTATCGGCGCTGGCGGTTCTAGGTTTGGCCGGTTGTGCGGAGGAACCAACCTCAGTGACTACGACAACGACGACACAGCAAGTGACCACGACGGGCCCCGCGCGAGAGGTCGTGGTGACCCGGCCGCCGCCGCCTGTGCGCGTTGAGACTCAGACAGTCGCACCGGGACCGGGGTACGTCTGGACAACAGGCTACTGGCGATGGACGGGAACCACGTATGTGTGGACGCCGGGAACCTGGGTAGTGCGCCCAAGACCAACCGCAGTTTGGGTGCCAGGTCATTGGGTGCCTCGTTACAACGGCTGGGTATGGGTCCCTGGCCATTGGCAATAGCCGCGCCGGCAATCGATCACCAGCCAAGGACTTTCGCAAAAATCAGCGGTGCCACAATCGTGGCGTCCGATTCGATGATGAATCGCGGGGTATCGACACTCAGTTTTCCCCAGGTGATCTTCTCGTTGGGCACCGCTCCGGAGTATGAGCCGAAGCTGGTGGTGGAATCACTGATCTGGCAAAAATAACCCCATTCCGGCACGGGCGTGCTGACCACGTCCTGGTTTAGCATCGGCACAACGCAAATGGAGAAATCGCCCGCAATGCCGCCGCCGATTTGGAAAAAACCAACCGACGTATCCTGTGATACCTGGCGATACCACGCCGCGAGATAGATCATGTATTCGATCCCAGAGCGGATCGTGAGCACGTTGTCAATCGTGCCGGTGATGCAGCGGGCGGCGTAAATGTTGCCGAGGGTTGAGTCTTCCCAGCCAGGCACGAATAGTGGCAGATCCTTATGCGCAGCGGCGATCATCCAACTATCGGCAGGGTCGATCTCGTAAAACCGTTTGAGGCGGCATTCGCGCAAGATCTTGTACAGGAACTCGTGAGGAAACTTTCTCTGTTTGCTCTCTGAGGCAGCAACCCACTCGTCGAGCACGGCATGCTCGATTCGTCGCATCGCTTCATCCTCCGGAATACAGGTATCAGTGACGCGATTGAGATGCCGTAGGAGCAGCTCCTGCTCTTGTTGCGCATTGAGCTCTCGATAATTGGGAATGCGTTCGTATTTGCTGCGCGCGACGAGGTTGAAGAGGTCTTCTTCCATGTTCGCGCCTGTGCAGGTAATCGCGTGCACCTTGTCGCGACGAATCATTTCGGCCAGCGAAACGCCCAATTCAGCAGTGCTCATCGCGCCCGCGAGCGTGATCATCATTTTTCCGCCACGATTCAGATGCGCGATGTAAGCGTCGGCTGCGTCTTTGAGCACGGCTGCGTTGAAATGCCGGTAATTACGCTGAATGAACTCGCTGATGCTGCTCATCTTCACATCACGAACTTCGCATGAGGGTTCTTGTTTTTGATGCAAAACTTACAGCGCGCCAGTCAAATGTTAATTGCAATTTTTCTTGAAATGACCTACGGAGTCGCGGCGAGAATCTGCGATGCAAGGACGTTGGGCATGACGCCGAGCAGAACAACTGCTGCGGCAAGCAGACTAACCGTAGCTTGCTGCACAATCTCAGAGAGTATGCCGATGCCGTCGACAGATGGCGCCGCTGCGATTGACGGTTCATCAACAAAAATCGCTTTTAACACGAGAAGGTAATAATAGAGCGAGACGAAACTGCCAACGAGGCCCAGTGCGACAAGCCAAAGAAGCCCTTGATTTCCGACGGCATGCAGCGCCGCGCTAAACAGATAGAACTTTCCGAAAAATCCAGCCAACGGCGGGATACCCGCGAGCGATAACATAAAAATCGCCATACAGCCGGCGAGCAATGGAGAACGGGAAACGAGCCGGGAGAAATTAGCGTAATCGTCGCCGCCGGTTTCGCGGCGTACCACGCCGACCACGCCGAATGCACCGACAAGCGTCACGGCGTAAACGGTGATGTAGAACAAAGCTGCGGAAAGGCCGTCGCGATCGCCGGCGACGAATCCGATCAACGTGTAACCCGCATGTGCGACAGCTGAGTAGGCAAGTAATCTGCGCACGTTCGATTGTGCCAGTGCCAGCAGGTTGCCGATTACAATCGATAGCGCTGCAAGCGCCGCGAGCAGAGGCGACCAGCCCGCCACCATCGCATGCCATGCGGCGCTGCCATGCACTGGGGCAAACCCGACCAGCACGATCTTTCCCAAGACAACAAATGAGGCAACCTTCGAACCGGAAGCGATGAAGGCAGCGCTCGGAACAGGTGCACCTTGATATGCATCGGGCGCCCACAGATGAAACGGCGCCGCAGCGATCTTGAACGCGAAACCGACGAGTGTCATGACGATTGCGACTGCAAGCAGTGGCTGCAGGGACATGCTCGCCAATTTCGTTGCAATCGGAGCGAGACCGGTTGTTCCCGTCATACCGTAGATCAGGCTGATTCCGAAAAGCGTGAATGCGCTTGACGTACTGCCGAACAGAAAATATTTCAGACCGGCTTCCGCCGATCGCACATCCGCTTTATCGAATGCGGCCATCACGTAAAGCGACAGGCCCAGCAACTCGAGGCCGATGAAGATCATCAGCAGTTCTTCACTGCCGACAAGCAGCATCAGGCCGACCGCTGCCAGAAGAACAAGCGCCAGATATTCGCCCGGATGTCGCGACGCCCTTTCTGCCTGCGCGAAGAGCACCGTGGAAAATGCAAGCACGAGGCAAATGATCTTGAAAAGCGAGTTCAACGGCGTAATCACCAGCATCCCGCCGAACAAGGTCGCGTTCCGCGGCAAGAGCAGAATTGCGCCGATTGAAATCAGAATTCCAAATGCAGCGGTAAATGCGCAGGCCGCAGCTGGCCGACTGGCCAACAGGCCAATCGAAAGCACAACCAGCGCGGTGAGAACTACGACAGCTTCGGGCGAAGCCAATTTGAGAAGCTCCAGGTAAGACATGGTTAAAGCGTTAAAGCGTCGAAGCGTTAAACGGTTGAATCGGAGGATTTCTTTTCATTTCAAAAACCTCATTGCTTCGACAGCCGGCACAATGCGATCGAGCAGCAGTTTCGGATAAACGCCGATGGCAAGCGTTGCGACCATCAGCATACAAGCGCCGATTTTCTCCGCGACCGTGATAGGATTGAACTCCTCCCGATTCAAAGTTGTAATCGCTGTGGCTTTTCTAATGTCGCCTTCGGCGCCTATCTCACCGAAGAACGATTCCTTTAACGCGCGTAATGTGAACGCAGCGACCAGCACCATGCCTGCGCCGGCAATCCAAACAGCAAGCGGATAGGTTTTCCACGCGCCGATGAGAATGGTGATCTCAGCTGCGAACCCGCTGAAACCCGGGATGCCGATCGACGCGGCCGACGCGACTACAAACGTAAACGCCGCGAACGGCAGTGCCCGACTTAGATTCATTGCCGCGAGCGCGTCGAGCTCGCGCGTGTGGGTGCGTCGATAGATCATCCGACCTGCCACCGCGAACAAAAGGGCTGCGATGACGCCATGCGAAAACATTTGCAGCACCGCGCCGGAAACACCCAGCGCGTTGGCCGTGGCAAAACCGAGTAGCACGAAACCCATGTGGCTCACGCTCGAATAGCCGATTACAAATTTCAGATCACTTCGACGAAGAGCCACTGCCGCTGCATAGACAATCCCGATCACAGCAAGCACCGCAATCCATTTGCTCCACATGTGAAATCCTTGCGGAAAGAGATTCATCGCAACGCGCAGACCAGCGTAAGAACCGAGCTTCATCACGATGCCCGCGAGCAACATCGAACCCGCAGTCGGCGCAGCCGCGTGACCGGTTGGCGCCCACGTGTGCAGGGGCCAGATACCCGCGAGGACGGCAAAACCGAGAAATAACACCGGAAACGCCCACGATTGCAGTTGCGGTGAAAATTGGAACCGCGCGAGCTCATTCAGATCCAGCGAGCCTGCACTTACATACGCAACAAGGATTCCCACAAATACGAAAATACCGCCTAAAAAGGAATACAGCGTGAGCTTCATCGCGCCGTATTCCTTGTTGGTCGAGCCGAAGATGGCGATGAGAAAATATTTTGGCACAATCACCAGCTCGTAGAACACGAAGAACAAAAACAAATCGGCGCTGAGGAAGACGCCGTAGCACCCCGCCACGACCAGCAGCAACCAAAAGAAGAATTCGTTCTGTCGGTCTTTGACATCCCACGAAAACAGCACCGTGCTCACTGCCGAGATGCCGGTGACCAGAACCATCGTCAAGGTGACGCCATCAATCGCCAGATGGTAGTTCATCCCCAGCGCCGGTACCCACGGAACGCGCACAATCGTTGTAAAGTGCGCCAGATCCGCAATTGGAGTGCGGACGAATGTGACGAGGCAGATAGCCAAGCCTGCGATTGTTGTCAGCAGCGCAATCCAGCGAGCAAACGCGCGCCTCAGAAACAGCAACAGGACCGCGCCGCCGAATGTGACGTAGATCGTCCAGGCGATCATGCGCGTTTACGCACCCGGTATCGCGGCGTCTTTTCGCGTACATGAAAGCCGATCTCCCGTCGCGGTTTTTCCGGCGGCGCCATCAGCTGCCGAATTGCTTCCAGAATCGCAGCGATTTCCTCATCGTGCTTTCCGACGTGCTGTTCGAGCTCCGAAAATTTCTGTGCGAGTTCGCGATTCGCGTCGGGCCTCTGACGGAGACTCACAAATGTGCGCGTGACGGCAATGTTGATGGTTATGGCCCGATCGCTGTTCAACACGCTGGAGAGCATCGCGATTCCTTGTTCCGTGAAGGCGTAAGGGCGATGACGTCGGCCACCCGGTCCTTTTGATCTTCCAACTTGGAATATCAAATCTTCCGCCTCTTCAGCAGCGAGCTGGAACATGAAGTCGGAAGGAAGACGCTGCGCATTGCGTTTCACCGCTTTGTTGAGATTTCCAGTCGTCACGTCGTAGAGTGAGGCTAAGTCGAAGTCCAGCATCACCTTTTGTTTTCGGAAGACATAAATCAGGCGAGCAATACGCTCGACGGGAATGATCTCTTTGTTCATTCGTAGTGAATCTCAGCCAAGCAGCCGCGCCATGTGAACGACAGTCGTGTTGAAAATGTTGAACACGAATTGCGGCGCGACGCCGATGGCAAACATGAGCAGCGCCACAGGAACCACGATGAGTTGTTCGCTCCTCAAAAGATCCGGCAGCGCGCTGCAACTTTCTGCCAGTGGTCCGCTGAAGAGAGATTGCATCGCTCGCATGAAAACAATGGCTGTGACCAAAAGACCAATCACAGCAATGCCCGTGAACACGGCTGACATCGCAAATGAGCTTTTGAAGATCAGAAACTCGCCTATGAATCCATTCAGGCCCGGCAAGCCTAGCGACGAGAACATGGCCACGCTCATCCAGCCGCAGAGCAGCGGTGTCCGCTGCATCAAACCTCCGAAATCGTCGATGCCGCGCAGACCGCGCCTTTGTTCGAGTAATCCGACAAAGTAGAAGAGCGTAGCCGCGGTGATCCCGTGATTGAAGATTTGCATGAACACACCGCTTAATGCCGCATGCGCATCGATTCCTGCAGCAATAGCAGGTGACGCGGCGAGCGAAAAGAGGGCAAGCATGCAATAGCCAAGGTGATTTATCGACAGGTACGCAACCATGCGTTTCAAGTCACGCTGTGCCCACGCCGCCAGCGGCGCGAAAACAATCGAGCAAACGACCAGCGCAAGCAGCCACGGCCCGACGACTCTGATTTCATTAGGGAACAATGGAAGCAACAGGCGCACGAATCCGTAAACGCCCATTTTTGACAGCACACCGGTCAGCACCATCGACACGCCGGTAGGCGCAGTTTGGTAGGCGTCGGGCAGCCAGGTGTGAAACGGAAACAGCGGCACCTTGACCGCAAACCCAAGAAAAATTCCGGCAAACGCGACCCACGCGAGATTTCCGGAGAGCAAGCCGGTCTTCCCAAGACTCGCCAGAGCGGCGAAGTCGAACGTACCTTTGGCCAAGTAAATCCCAAGGAACGAAAGCAACATGGATACGCTTCCGAGAAATGTGTACAGGAAAAATTTGGTTGCGGCGCGATCGCGGTTTTCGCCGCCCCAGATTTTTATCAACAAAAAGCCCGGAACCAGACTCATTTCGTAAAACAGAAACCAGAGAACGAAATTCTGAGCGGTGAACGTCCCGTAGAGCGCAGACTGCATGATCAAGATCGTCGCGTAAAACGCGCGGCTTCCGTCTGGAGCCGGTTGTGCGAGCAGTGCGAATGGAATAATCAGCGACGTGAGCAATACGAGCAGCAGGCTTAGCCCGTCGACGCCCACCAGATACTCGGCATTGATGGCCGGGATCCACGCATGACGTTCCACGAACTGGAGTCCGGTGGCTGTAACATCGAAATTTCGCCACAACGCCACCGCGCTTCCGGCAGAGATGATGGTAAACATCAGCGCGATTGGGCGTCCATTCCGCAGGCTGCCCGTTGCAGCCCCGGCCGAGGTGGGCGGCCAAACGCACACCGCAGCTGCGCCGAGCAGTGGGATCAAAATAATCGCGGTGATTAAGCCAACCATGCGTACAGAAGAAGGAGTGCCAACATTCCAACAGCCACGACGCCGAGGTAAATTTGAATCTGTCCAGAGTGTGCGCTGGACAACAGACGGCCCAAACCGCGAGCGCCAATTGTGGTTTTGTCCACGCCGGCGTTGATACCGCGCTCGTCCACATCGGCTGTAAAAATTCCAAAGAGCTGGCCGATTGCGCCGAAGCCACGCACCAAACCATCCCAGAAATACCGATCCATCCAGTCGGACAAACGCGCGCTCGCCCATGCGAAAGCGATGACCGTCCGTGCATATAGCTCATCAATCCACATTTTGTTCGCGAGAAATCGAAACACCGCTGGTTGCGCATATTCGAGTGGATCCACGTCAGCGGGTCGATCTTGATCCTTCGCGCCAGCTTTCCGATAAAACCATATTCCGAGGGCGATTCCGCTGCCGACGAGCACGAACGAAATGAAAAGCATTGGCTGAATCAGGTGCGCAAAGTCGAACTGAACCCGTTCACCCGTGAGATAATCATGCAG
>QHPE01000019.1:12398-17413 GCA_003218945.1 Verrucomicrobiota bacterium
GAGTCATGTAGAACGCCGTCAGAACGACTCCCGTTAACATGAGGTAATACGGCGCATATGATTGCGGCCAATGCGCGGTGGCGTGAAGAATTTCCTCCTTGGTCCAACCGCCGGAGAAAAAGAGCGGGATGCCACTAAGCGCCATCATACCAATTGCGTAAGTAGAAAACGTCACTGGCATGAGCTGCCGCAGGCCACCCATTTTGCGAATGTCCTGTTCGCCGTGGCATCCGTGAATGACGGAGCCGGAACCGAGAAACAAGAGCGCTTTGAAGAAGCCGTGCGCGAGTAAATGCATGATGCCAGCAGCAACACCGCCCACGCCTAACGAGACCATCATTAAGCCGAGTTGTGATACGGTTGAATAAGCCAGGATCCGTTTGATGTCCGGCTGCGCGATGGCGATGAGCGCCGCCATAAGCGCCGTGGTCACACCGATCCAGACAACGACGGTCAGTGAAGACGCGGATACACCCGAGCGACGAGAAACACGCCGGCGGCGACCATTGTGGCCGCATGGATCAACGCACTGACCGGAGTAGGGCCCTCCATCGCGTCCGGCAACCATACGTGCAGGGGGAATTGGCCGGATTTTCCAACTGCGCCGCAGAAAATCAGAAGGGCGATGAAAGTTGCGCTCGCGCCAAGCATGGCAAGACCTGCGCTTTCAAGACAACCGCGCCCGCCATCATAGAAGAGCAGTGTGCCACTGCGATTGTAGAGCCAGAGCATCCCGAGAAAAAATCCCATGTCGCCGATGCGCGTGGTAATGAATGCCTTCTTTGCAGCGGCCGCAGCGTCCGGTCGCTCGATCCAGAATCCGATGAGCAAATACGAAGCGAGCCCGACAAGTTCCCAGAAGATAAAAAGCAAGAGCAAACTGTTGGCAATGACAACGCCGAGCATTGCGCCGGAGAAGAACGATAAATACGCAAAGAAACGGGTGAAATTTTTGTCGTCGGCCATGTAGCCGATGCTGAAGACAAAAATGCACAGGCCGACGAGTGAGATCATTAGCAGCATCGCTGCGGCGAGCGGATCGAGAACAAACCCCAGGCGCAGCGCTTGATCCCCGAAAGTGAACCAGGTGAAATTTTGGATCGCACGGAAGCCGTGCGTTTGCAGCGTCGGAAGGAATGCCGCAATGGACATTGCAAGCACCGTGACTTGTCCGGCGACTGCCAGTACGGCCGTACTTTTGCGCCGGGCGCTCGGCAAACTCAAAGTCAGGAGCGCAGCCGCAAAGGGCACCGCCGGGAAGAGCCAGAGATTACTTACGATCCCTGGATTCATCCTTTGAGCTGGTTGAATTGATCGACATTCGTCGTCCGATAATGCCGGTAAACGGCAATTACCATTGCAAGACCAACAGCGGCTTCAGCAGCGGAAATTGCGATGGAAAAAATTGCGATCATCACGCCCGTTGACGGGTGCGGTGGCGGAGCAAAATGCCAAAACGCGATGAAATTCAAATTCGCCGCCGCGAGCATCATCTCAATCCCGATCAGAATGAAAATGGCGTGACGACGGCTCAGAGCCGCGAGCAAGCCGATAGAAAACAACCCCGCGGAAACGATGAGAAAAGCTTGAAGTGTCGGTGTCATCGCTTCTCCTCGAGCACAAGGACGAGTGCGCCGATCAGGGCGGCAGTCAGGAGCACTCCCACGCATTGCAGCGGCCACACGTAGCCGGCCATCAATACTTGGCCGATTTGCCTCACTGTGAGCGCGCGAATGTGTGGCGGGACGATCGTCAACGACTGCGCCTTGAGAATCGCCCACGTCAAACAGCCAAACACGGCGAGCGCGATGACAACACCGCTCCAGTTGAAACCACGATGTTCCCTCGAATCACGGCCCGTCAGGAGAATGGTGAAAACAATCAGCACCGCCACTGCGCCGACATAAATGAACACGAGGACCAGGCCGACGAACTCTGCGCCCAGAAGGAAGAAAAAGGACGCGAGCCCAAGCAACGCGAGGACGAGACAGAGCGCAGCGTGCATCAGGTTTGGTAAAGTTGCTGCCGCGAGCGCCGCAGCCAGCGTGAAAATCGCGATGATGACGAACGCCACGCTGTTCATTCCGTGAAACGAGATCTTCGGCAGCCAAACTGTAGGGCACGCGCATCGCCTGCAGGATGTGACGAGTTGGCAAGCGGAGCGCTTGCCCTACAACGGCGGGCATAATCGACTGGAAAAATAAAAGCGGTGACCGGCACGTTCATTCAGCGAAACGGTAAATGCGCCGCGCGAATTTCCCTCGTGTGTCGAGCAGGACCGACAGCGCGCTGTAAACAACCACTATCACCAACAACGCCCACAGCCAGCCTCGCAAGCCGCGCCCGGCGTAATGCCACACAGCAGCGGCAATGACGCAGGTGAACGCCATCGGTAACATAAATTTCCAAGCGAGGTTCATCATCTGATCGACACGCGTGCGCGGCAGCGTTGCCCGGAGCCAGATGTAAACGAAGAGTAGCGCGCTCAGTTTTAGGAAAAACCAGACGTAAGAAGGAACAAATTCGAGCACGCCAAGGGGTGCACGCCAACCGCCCAGGAACATCGTCACCGCTAATCCGCTGACGGCAAACATTCCCAGGTATTCCGCCATGAAGAAAGTGGCGTATTTGAATCCGGAATACTCGGTCATGTGGCCGGCAACGATTTCCGATTCGCCCTCGGGCACATCGAACGGCGTGCGGTTCGATTCTACGAGGCCTGATACAAAAAACAGAAGGAACGCGGTGGCGCCCCATGGCGTAAAGACAAACCAGCGCGGCACCACGCCAAGCGTGTATCCACCTTGCGCCGCAACAATCCGGTCCGGCACAAGCGAGCCGACCACCATCACGACCGGCAACACAGCGATGATCAGCGGCAATTCATAGCTGAACATCTGCGCGATCGCGCGCATCGCGCCAAGCATGGAAAATTTGTTGTTACTGGCCCATCCGGCCATGAACACTGCAAGTTCCGTTACGGATCCCACGGCGAAGAAAAAGAGAATGCCCCCGTTTATGGTAAAGGGAGTCATGTTTCGGCCATACGGAATCACGCCCAGCGTGAGGATGGCGATGGCGGCGAGGATAACCGGCGCGAGAAAATGCACGACCTTATCCGCACGCGCGGGCACGATATCTTCCTTGATCAACATTTTGATGCCGTCAGCGATGGGTTGGAACAGACCGAATGGGCCGACGCGATTCGGGCCATAGCGGTTCTGCATCCGCGCGAGAATTTTCCGCTCCAGCACCGATATAAGCGCAAAGAGCGTGAGAAACACCGCAAGCACCGCAACAATGTTGATGAGGCTGGAGACGATTTGGATCAGCCAACTTGGCGCACCGGCAATCAAGAAAAGCAGCCATCCCTTCAGATGAACAAAGATTTGGTCAAGCGCCGAACTCATCTGTCGGCAAGAAAAGCCATTGCCGCTGATTTAATCAAGAGCGAATCACAAGTGCGCAGATGTGAAAGCGGCGTCGAGCTGCTGATTTCAAAGCGCGCTGCGCGCGCTAAACGCTTCAACGATTTAACGGCGACGCGACAGCGGCACGAGTTTCCAGCTGATTTTTCCATCCGCTATTTCCAGCCAGGCAACACTTGGAGGCGCGCCGCGATTAGGCCGGGTCACGCAGCCGGGATTGAGAAACAGAACACGACCGCGTCTTTCATTGCGCGGAACGTGCGTATGGGCGTGCAAGAGAACATCTATATCATCCGGCGAATGATCGGGTGGAACGTGTTGCAGTCGGAATTTCAAACCGCCTCGCAGAAGATCAACGACAAGCGGCCACTCAAAATTGGTATCGCAATTTCCGCGCACGACGATCACGCGCGGACCAATCGCGCGAAACTCGTCAAGAACCGCTTCCGCACAAACATCGCCAAGATGCCAGATTTCATCGGCATCTTTGGCCATTTCCTTCACGCTATCCGGGAGCCGATTGTGCGTGTCGGCGAGAACGAAGACACGCAACGCGCCTTTCGATTCGTCCATATTTTCAAACGTAAATTTGAATGCTCACGCATTAAAACAAAAGCCCCCACGCTGCTAAAGCGCTATGGCTGTATGCAACTCGCGGATTATCGACGAGGGACCCAATTAAATCTGGCCGATACAGCTGACAGTGCGGACAGTAAATGTTTTACGGACGATTCGACACGATCCTTGTCGCGGGTTGGCTCATCTCAACCCGGCAACTCACCTTTTGGATTTGCGCGGCCTGCTCTTTCAGAGCTGCTGTGAGCGCCCTGATTTCCTTCCGCTGCTCAGCATCAGCCGATTTCAACTCCGCAATCTTCGCCTCTTGCTCGGCAAATGTACTGCGTAAAATTTCGCGATCCCTTACGCGGAAAATTGGCTTCGCCGCGTTTAAATCGTTGAAGGGTTGCCACCTTCGCTGAACCCACGGCGAGCCAGGGAAGCGTTAGATCGGAAAGACCTGCGTTCGCCGAGGCTACTCCGGAAGCGTTCGCGAGCAGGCAGGCGTGGCAGGCCACGGATTACCCGGCTTCGGCGCGGCAGCGGCTGGATTACGGCGTGGCAGGCAGCGGATATAACGGATCGGGGAGCTCAGGCTGCCCGCCTGCTCGTGTCCACATCCGATTCGCGCGCTTAGTTACCTGTCGGCAGGGAATCGGCGGGCCTAAAAACTGCCGAGATTCTGAGACTGACAATTTGGAAGCGCCTCTTTGGTGCGCCTTGATCTACTTAAGCGGAATAGCTGGAAGGCGCTTGAACGTCTTGTTGGTTGGGTCGACGATAATCCCGACGGATTCGAGCGCCGTCACGCCCAACAGCGGTTCTGTTCCAGGAGCAGCGAAGATCACGCGGCCCGCAGTCGTTTCTCCCATGAATTCAATCCGGACGAGACCAAAGGGGTACTCCCTGACCGTGCCGTCGGCCAACTCGTACGCCATTTTCCCTTCTTGCTTGACCCCAAGCTTTTCAAGTTCATCAGAGGGGGCCCTCGAGTCCGTCGCTCCGGTATCTACCAGAAAAAGTGACTCG
>QHPE01000082.1:0-3237 GCA_003218945.1 Verrucomicrobiota bacterium
TCTTGTATCAAACGGCAAGGATGGATCGGCTTCTCCCTTGGCACGCCGCAGCTTTACGCAAAGGCGGCTGAAGACGATACAGAGTTCGGCTGTGCAGAAGTATTAATTGTTAACGCGGCGCGATCACCAGCCACGCCCAGCCCGCAAGAAAACAAAGACCGCCGATGGGCGTAATTGCTCCGAGCCAGTGAAGATTTGTCAGCGCCATCACATACAGACTGCCACTAAAAATGAAGATGCCGGCAAAGAGTAACCACCACGCGCTGCGATTCGCGATACCAAAAAGCGCAAGCACCAGGAGGGCAAGCGCGTGAATGAAATGGTAAAGCACAGCCTTGTTCCAGACGTCGAGCATGCCGTGCGCTTCGAGTATTTGCTTGAGGCTGTGCGCCCCGAAAGCGCCCAATGCGACGGCAAGAAAACAAAGCGCAGCTGCAATCCGCAAAAGTAGAATCGACATTGCCGTTAATATGTCATCCTGATTGAAGTCGAGGAATCTCCAATTTCAACTCGCCAATGAAAATCGCCTGCGTCCTGCACCTTTACGTCTTGGACGTTATGCGCCTCCAATTTAGTTTTGGTCTATGACAGCCTGGTTTTGGTATGCGGTCGTTGCTGCCGTGCTTTATGGCGCGCATCAAATCTTCACTCGAATGGCAGCCGATCACATCGGTGAAGGCCTGGGAGGCTTTGTGGTCGAAACGACTGCGGCCTTGTCGATCTTACTTTACCTCGTGTTTCTCTGGTTGGCGGGACGTTGGAACCAGCAGTCCAGTGCACACGGAATTTTTTATTCCATCCTTACCGGAATCTGTGTAGGTGCAGGCACAATTGCATTCTTCCTCCTTTTCCAAAAAGGAGGTCCGCTCTCGTCCGTGCCGGCGATTTTAGCTGGCGGTGCGGCGATCATGGCCATTGCCGGAATTCTGTTTTTCCGCGAGCCGCCATCATGGCAGAGGATCGCGGGAATTGCGTTCGCGATCATTGGCTTGTTTCTGCTACGTAGATAGATGCATTTTTTCGGTCCACAATCTGCCATACCGTGCTTTCCAACATCAACCTGCAGACTTGGCTACTCAGTGCGTTTGGTATTTCAATATTTATCGTCGATCTGCGAGCGGAGTCTCCGGTCCAAGCTATGCCTTCGGAAGAGAAGATTTTCCGAGTTCCGGCCTCGCGTCTCCCAAATCACTCGCAGGGACAGCTAGCTGTCGATCTTCGCCACGGGATTGGGCCGGATGACGCGGCAACAATTGCACTGTATTCATAACACGTCTGAGAAAGGGCGCTGTGTTATTTGCGTGTTAGCTTCAGGATACGGCCTTCGGCCGGATCGATCAGATACGCTGTTTCGCCTTTGCCAGCGACAACACCGCGCGCACCTTTCACTGTGGGCACGATAGCTTTGAGATGGAATTTTCCGTCATCGCCGACCTCGGCGATAGTCAATGTTGCAGCTTGCGAAGCTGCGGCGTAAAGAATTTTTGCATCCGGCGAGTAATCGATGTTGTCCAAGCCGGCGCCGGTTTGCAGCGAATCAAGAATTTTTCCGTCATGCGCTGCATCGAGACTCACGACGTGATCGCCGCACGCGACGAAAAGAAAACGCCGGGCATTATCGAGCGCTAATCCTTGGAGATCACTACTACCGGGGTTCCACTTGGCGACAATTTTGTGCGTTCGAACATCAATGGCCACCGTAGAACCGGTGTCCTCGATGTTGGTGTAAAAGAGTCCGCGCTGATTATCCACAGCATAGCCCTCAGCCAAACCGTCCAAAGGAATTTTCGTCTTCGGTTTGAGATGATGCGGATCGGAAGCATCGAAGACTTCGAGCGACTTGGCCGGTGCGTTATCGCCCGCCTTCACGCGAAGTGTAACCCAGACTTCGCGCGTAGCTGCAACGTAAACAACTCCGTCCGGTGTCACGGTGCGATCCGCTGAGACCGGCACACATTCGCCGCGCGTAAGCGTCTTCGCATCGACCACGCAAAGTGTCCCATTCCCGCGGTTACCAATGTAAACAACTTCGTCTCCAATGCTCGCGGCCGTCGGCCCAACCGTAATTTTGCGTCCACGCCGCTCAATTTCACCAGTCGGAAATCCTCCGATTTGCGATACGGCGTCGGTTTTCTCATCGATCACGTCCACACTGCCGATGTTGCTGGCAGGCACCCAAACATTTCCGGCTGCGCGATCATAAGCGAAATAATCCAGCGCTACCGGCCCGGTGGCGCCGGGCAGGTTAATCGGCTTCAGCTCATAATTGGTATCGGCTGCGCCGGCTTCGATTGCTGTCGCTGAGACCAAAGCGATTTGCATCAATGCCATCGCGGCGGACTTCACCAATTGCGAATTGCGGGTCACTGAATCTTGTTACTCCAACGAGTTCGATGTATCTCCAGCTGCTCTTTCATTCATTCAAGGCGAATTGTCGGCTTTGGCGAATTGTTTTCATATAGAAAACTGTTCCAGCTGCTCCGAAAGCTGCTGCTCCAAGAAAATTCAATGCTGGTCCGAGTGTCCATAGATACGCGCCAAGGATTGCTCCAGTGCTGACGATCAAATCGCGGACAAGATAGTACGCGCCAATTATTTGGCCGCGCCTTTCTGATTCAGAGTAGCCGATGATGAGCGCCTTTCGCGATGTATCTCCAAACTCTTTAAAGCCGCGAATCACAAACGCGATGACCAGCGCTGAAAAACTACGCGACATCAGCAAAGTGATGGGGAAAAGAGTGAACACGATAAAAGTCACGATCACGAAGGGCTCGCGCCCACGTCGGTCTGCGAAATATGAAGCGGGAATGATGCATAAGGTGGCGGCGAGCATTTCTATGGCGATTAAGACGCCCACCTGTCGAGCGGTGACACCGATGTAATCCATCGCGAAGATCACGACCCAGGCGTACGGAATTCGTTCGCAAAAGCGGATCAAAATGTCGCTTAAGAGCAAACGCCTCATCGGCGAATTGAACTGGCGCAAGCTTCGCCAAAAATTCCAACGATCGGTCTTCTCCAGTTGTACTCTTGCCTCTTCACGCAATTGGGCTTGTACAAAGATTGTGACGACAGAGAGGAAGATTGACACTGTCAGTGCGATGCGCACGCCGTTGATGACCCCGAACCGATTAATAAGCATCCCGCCGATGATTGGCGCGATCATGATCGGCAACCGTTTGATCACCGATTGAACACCCACACCCATCGAATGGCGGTTAGCTTCGAGCGCAGCGC
>QHPE01000082.1:3409-3696 GCA_003218945.1 Verrucomicrobiota bacterium
CCGATAACAAAAACGGTCGCGCCGACCGCTTGCAGGTACTTCGGCACAAAACGCATCCAAAGTTCCTCGCCTGCGCCAATGACAAAAATGGCGATGAGCAGAATGACCAGGTTGCGTTTGAGCCCGAAAAAATCAGCTAGCCTGCCGAAGCGGCTCAACCCCGGCTGACTCGGCGTTTGCATTCTGCGTAAAGCGCGTCGTAAACGACAAATTCGCGCTCAAGGATTTCATGATCGCTCAATCCTAGAGCGCTGAAGCCGCCGGCAATCCAGCGCAAACCTTCTCCC
>QHPE01000083.1 GCA_003218945.1 Verrucomicrobiota bacterium
TGGATTTTTCTTTCAGTTGATGATTAATGCTGTGGTGCAAGCGAGCCCTATCGTTCGCGGTTACCCTGCGGGAAGAGGGTGAGGTGGCTTGGCTGGAGTCGCCTAACGGACTTGGCGCGACCGCAGAATTACAAATACGTGGAGAAGGGTCAAGAACTAAATTTCCTGCGATTCACTGCCGACGGTCCGCATCCCTAAGAAATGAGCAGACGGATAAACCATTGTTCGCTGTTTGTCCGCGGACGCGAGCGAATAAATGTCTACGCTGCTTTCGGCCCCCTGCGATCGATTGCTAAAAGCGGCTGTTGGTCTGGCCCCGCAGCTTTATTGATTGTTGTTGACCACTTGCGGTGCAGGTTTCCTCATCCCGACCTGTGCGCTCACCTTCTGCAGACCTGCAGTAAGCGCTTCGATCTGCTGTTGCTGGTGCGTGGCAGTCGCTTGGAAGTCTTTCTTCAGTTGCACGATGGTCGCTTCCTGTTCCCCCACTTTGCGATGTTCTTTAAGGAACTCGTTCAGCAACATCGCGTTCACCGCTTCGTAGCGGACGGTGTAAGGCTTGCCATGGTCGTCGCGCGCCACTAAGTCGGGATCGACCTTGGCCACTTGCTCAGCGACAAGTCCGAACTGCGGGATCCCATCAGGGTCAAGCTCGTGCTTGTAGCGGAAAGTCACCGGGTTCAACGCGAGGATTGCCTCGCTGGCCTTGTCCATCGGCTTGATTTCATCTTTGAATCGCTCCGATGAGACGACCGTGCCCAAGTGACCGCTGCTATCGATGATGACCCCAACGCCACCCGCCACCGCTGCCCCGCTAATGCCGGCGATAAATGTGGCGTTCTGATTTGCTACGTTCCCGATGCGAATTGTGTTTGACTCGTCAGTAACACCCGCGTTACCTATGTCGATATTCCTGTTTCCCGTCCTAAGGTTGGTACCGGCTAAGGCACCCAAGGCGATGTTGCCGCTCCCGGTGGTGTTGTGCAGGAGCGCGTTAAACCCGCTGGCCGTGTTTGCCGCGCCGGTTGTGTTGAAAAAGAGCGCACCATGACCGGTCGCCGTGTTCCTTGGACCGGTGATGTTGTGGAAGAGCGCAAAATGGCCGTCCGCAGTGTTGTCGTCGCCGCTTGTGTTGCTGTAGAGCGCAAAATCACCGCTGGCGGTATTGTGGCTGCCAAGTGTGTTGCTAAAGAGCGCAAGAACACCGATGGCCGTGTTGTCGTCGCCTGAAGTGTTGCTCAAGAGCGTTGAATGACCGACAGCCGTGTTGCCGGTGCCGCCTGCGTTGTAATAGAGCGCATCCGCGCCCAATGCGGTGTTCTCGGTGCCGCCTGTGAGGCTAAAGAGCGCGTCAGTACCTTCGGCGGTGTTGTCGCCGGGATAGCCTCCGTCCGGTGGTGGATCAACTGCTTGCGCTGTGGGCGAAAGCGCAAAGCAGGCGACGGTGAGCGGGATGAGAAGGAACGCGCGCAAAGGCGAGCGGTTTATTAAATTTCTTAATGTGTGAGTTGTCGTTTTCATATGCGCAGAGTTTTGAATAAATCTCGGCGAGCTTTCAAGCCAAATCGCCGCAAGCGCGAATCGCCG
This sequence comes from Verrucomicrobiota bacterium, assembly GCA_003218945.1. Taxonomy (GTDB): domain Bacteria; phylum Verrucomicrobiota; class Verrucomicrobiia; order Chthoniobacterales; family UBA10450; genus Udaeobacter. The sequence goes on from QHPE01000083.1 coordinate 1,588, forward strand.
CTTCAAGTTCCAGAATCGCCGTCAACTTTTCCTCCGCACGCAGAATATAGCGCTTCCCGTCGCCACGATGCGCGTCTGCAATCCAGATCGTTCGCCCGTTGGAATCAATCGCTGAGACACAGCCACGCTCCAACCGCTGCCAATGGTCCGGAGAATTTGCAGGCGACACGCCTGCCACTACAGTCAAACGGCTAGGGCGGTTAGCTCAGTGGTAGAGCGTCTCGTTTACACCGAGAGGGTCGGAGGTTCGAACCCTTCACCGCCCATTCTTTCAGCGACGAGTGATAAGTGACGAGTGACTGGTTCTGCAGCAATCATTCAGGAGAGCATTTCCGCGACTGCGGCTTCGACGTGGATCTTTGTGGTATCGAGAAACGGGATGCCGTTGTGGATCGGATCGCGAAGAATTAGCGGCAGCTCCGTGCCGGCGAGAATGACGCCGTCGATGTCACTGGTTGCTTTCATCCGATCGACAATGGCTAGCAAGCCCGCGCGGGTCTCGGGCAAAAATTTGCCGAGCACGAGCTCACTAAAATATTTATCGTGAATGTAATCCTGGTCGTGCGCATCCGGCACGTGCAGTTCGATTCCTTCGCGCTTGAAAACTTTCGGATAAAAATCGGCCTGCATTGTGTAGCGCGTGCCGAACAGGGCGAGCCGGTTCAGGTTCTGCGCTTTGGCGGCTGCACATGTCGCTTCGACGATGCTGATCAGTGAAATTGGCGACTCTACTGCAACCTCATCGAACACAATGTGAGGCGTGTTCGCAGAGATTATTCCGAAATCTGCGCCAGCCCGTGCAAGATTGCCAATTGCCTCGAGCAGGTAATCGGCCATGCCGCTCAGGTCGTTTGCCTCCATGAAATCGAGTCCTTTGCGCAGATCAACATTAACAATGACAAACCCCGGATAATGCCCGTCCGTCGTGCGTTCGCGATAAAGCGCAATGATTCGCTGGTAGTAGTCGAGTGTGCTCTCCGGCCCTAGTCCGCCAATCATTCCGAGAGTGTTCATTTGTTAACACCAATAGACACGAATGAACACGAATCTAATGAAATGACGAAATCCGAATGACGAATGGCTCGCCACATTTGATTGTTGGAACACCGGGCGCAGGGCGTGACGCGCCCTACCTATTCGTGCTAATCCGTGTCCATTAGTGGTTATGAGAAACCGATCGGCGCTCCAGTTCGTCCTAATCATCGGCATCGTAAATTTCTTTGCTGATTTTACGTACGAAGGCGCGCGCGGAATTGTCGGACCGTTTCTTGGGTCGTTAGGCGCGAGCGCGGCGATCGTTGGATTCGTCGCAGGTTTGGGCGAGCTACTCGGCTATGGACTGCGCTCTGTCTCCGGATATTTTGCAGACAAGTCGCATAAACATTGGGCGTTCGCCTTTTTGGGATATGCGATCAACATGCTCGCCGTGCCGGCGTTGGCGCTTACCAGACAATGGCCGCTCGCTGCGACTTTCGTGGTTT
>QHPE01000020.1 GCA_003218945.1 Verrucomicrobiota bacterium
TCCCACCGGAATGTTGACCGAGGTGTCGTGGCAAGCCGTAGATTGCGTGATACAACCGGATGAACGCGGGCATGCGCGGATGATTTTTCGGCAAGCCGGCCTGCTCGATCTGCGATTCCAACTCGAGCGTGTGCGGAAAATCGCCGCTGGCAAACAGATGTGAGAATCGATCAATAATGCTTGGTGGAAAGTTCAGCGCTTTGCCAATCTCGCGCGCGGCGCTGCGTCCGCGATAACTGATCACGTTTGCGGTCATCGCAGCGCCGTGTTTGCCATAGCGGCGATAAATTTCCTGGATCACCGCTTCCCGGCGATCGCCGCTGGGGAGATCGAGATCGATATCTGGCCAACCTTTACGCCTCTCGTTAAGGAACCGCTCGAAGACGAGATCACTTTCGACCGGATCAACCGGCGTGATCCCAAGGCAATAACAAACCGCGCTGTTGGCGGCGCTGCCGCGGCCCTGGACCATGATGTTGTGTTCGCGACAGAAATTGACGATGTCCCAGACAATCAGACGATTAGGAAATAGCCGGGGAAACCGAGCTTGCTTATCAACGCGAGCTCTTCCTCGATCTGACGCTTCACTTTCCGGCTGATCGCGGCGTAGCGCTGTTGCGCGCCGAACCAGACGATGGTGCGCAAAAATGAATCCATGGTGTGACCGGCCGGCACGGGATATTCGGGAAATTCGTATCCGAGATTCTCGAGCGAAAACGTCAACCGCTCGGCCAGTCGTGATGTATTTTCAATCGCTTCCGGCAAATCTGCGAAAATTGCGCGCATTTGCCGCTCACTCTTTAAATGGCGCTCGGCGTTTTGCGTGAGTAATTTTCCCGCAATATCCAGGTGCGTGTGTTCGCGAATGCAGGTGAAAACATCCAGCACCTCGCGTCCGTACGGCTTTGCGTATTGCGCAGCGTTTGTGGCCAAGAGCGGCAATCGATGTGCCAGTGCAATATCGATCAGTTGACGATTGATGCGTTCTTCACCGCGAATGAAATGCCGCTGAAGCTCAACAAAAACGTTTCCGCGGCCGAAGACATCGATTAATTTGTGGGGCGTTTCTGTGAAACGCCGTGAAGGATTGGCGTCTGACACAGACGCCCTACAATTCGCGAGTGATGCGTTGAATAGCACCACCAAGCCCTCGGCGAACTCCGGCAGTTCATCCCAGTGCACTGCGCATTTGCCTTTTTCGCTGCGCAAATGCGCCTGAGTCAGCAGCTCGCACAAATTTTTGTAACCGGTGCGATTTTCGACCAGCACCGGCAGAATGCTGCCGCCTTCCATCGACAATTCCGCGCCGACAATCGGACGGACGCCGTGCTCACGCGCAGCGACGGAAAATCGTTGCGCCCCGTAAACGCCGTTGCGATCGAGCAACGCCATCGCCGGCATTTCCAGTTCCGCCGCGACTTCAGCTAATTGCTCGGGGAACGAGCCGCCGCGCAAAAAGCTGAACGCGCTGCAGCAATGCAATTCGCAGTAGCTCATTGTCATTCCGAGCGAAGTCGAGGAATCCCGCGGCAAAACCTAAGGCTATTCTGCGAGATCCTTCGACTCCGCTGCGCTCCGCTCAGGATGACTCTAGGTCGCTAGTCATAAACCCCATCCACTTTCCAAATTCCTTCCGATTCGTGACACCGAACCAGTTCACCAGCTCCCAATTGCACGTCCCACTCGGCGCGTGCCCACGATTTTTCGCTCCACCAAGTTCCGGAAAGCAAATACGGGCCGCGTTTCTCGACGATTTTTCCCTGAATTTCTGCGCTGCACACGTGTGCCGGCTTATTTTCATCGCGCAAGATGGACGCAGTGACTGCGGGCCGAAAACGGCGCAGCGCTGCTGTAGCGTGCGCTGTCCTCAGCGCATGGGGAGTTTCTCCGCTGGGGACAGCGGACTCTACAGCAGCCCAAGAAAACGCCTCCATGCGAAATGCATCGGGCCGATGCGTCTCTTCCAAAATTGGTGTGCCGATCCGATCGCTGCCCAGAAGAGCGGTCAAGCGTGCGAGTGTTTCTGAGAGTTGCTGCGGGTTGCGTAATGTCGTTTCAAATAATCCGAATTGTTCCCTAGCAGGTTTGATCGGCTCTGCGCTCAGCGCGACGGCAACAATCGGATCCTCGGAACGAAAATTCTCCAGATGCGTCTGGAGCATCCGGAATAGAAGATCGACGTCGTTTGTTGGCTGCGGAATTTTGAAAACGCGCTCGTAACCCTGTTTTTCTGCCACTGCGGGTTCGTCCTGGCGCGAATTCGAAAATGTGATGCGCAGGGTTAGTTCTTTTGCGACCAGATAAATCGCGCTCAAGCGCACCGCCAGCTGTTCCAAAAATCGGCGGAGCATGAACAGCAGCGGTTCGGCGGTTGCGATTTCGTGCTCAAACTCAAAGCTTTCTTCGAACGACTCCGGCGGTCGAATCAGTTTGAGCACTCGATTGGATTGCCCGTTGGCGCGTTCCCACATCCGGAGCGCTTCGGGGCCAAGTCGCGCCCCAAGCTGTTCCTTATCCAGCGCCGCCAGCTGACCCAGCGTATGGATTCCCCATTTGTGCAGGATCGCCATGATTTCCTGTACCTGCATCTGCCCTTCCATGTACGCAATCTACAGCAGGGCGTGGAACATGTTCAAGTGAACAGTTACCCCAATGTAGCACAGGCATCCCCGCCTGCCGGTCGAGCGGGCTTCCAGCCTGATCATGGAATCGCAGGCTGGAAGCCTACGGGACGGTGTGTCAGGCTGGAAGCCTAAGTTACGATTTCCAGCGGGCATTTCGGCAGCGCTTGCATGAAGGCGCGACCGTAAGGCTTGGTCACGATCCGATTATCGAGGATCACAATAATGCCGTGGTCAGTCTTGGTTCGGATCAAACGGCCGACGCCCTGCCGCAGCTTCAGGATCGCTTCGGGCAAAGAATATTCGGTGAACGGATCGCCGCCGCGTTCCTCGATTAGCTCCAATTTTGCTTCGATGAGGGGATGATCGGGCACGGCAAACGGCAGACGCGTGATAATGACGCTCGAAAGCGCCTCTCCCGGAACGTCGACACCGCCCCAAAAACTGTCCGTGCCGAAGAGCACACTGCGCGGCGTTGATTTGAATTGCTCAAGCAACTTGCTGCGTGGCGCTCCCGCACCCTGAACGAGAAGGTTCATCTCGTTCGCCACAAAGAATTTCTCCATGGCTCCTGCAACGTGCTGCAAGTCGCGATAACTCGTGAACAGCACAAACGCGCGGCCGTCAGTCTTCTGGACGAAATGGGCGATCCAATGTTCGAGCGCTTCTTGATAACCGGCGTCGCGCGGGTCGGGGATTTTTTGCACGACGAACATTTTCATTTGCCGTTGGAAATCGAACGGGCTGCCGAGCTGTAGCGGTTCGACGTCCATCGCACCGATGCGCTTCCGAAAATAGGCGAGATCGGGGCGCCCAACTGCGAGAGTAGCGCTGGTCATCACGCAACAGCAGTTGTCGCGAAACAACATTCGCCGCAGCACCGGCGCCAGATCGATGGGCGCGGCGTTGATTTGAATTGCTCAAGCAACTTGCTGCGTGGCGCTCCCGCACCCTGAACGAGAAGGTTCATCTCGTTCGCCACAAAGAATTTCTCCATGGCTCCTGCAACGTGCTGCAAGTCGCGATAACTCGTGAACAGCACAAACGCGCGGCCGTCAGTCTTCTGGACGAAATGGGCGATCCAATGTTCGAGCGCTGGGAATAAAATCGACCTCGCGGACGCGAAACTCGCGGCCTTTGCGAAAATTCGATTTCGATTCGACTGCTGAAAAAAATTTGTCCACATCATCAACCATTTCAGCCGCAAGTCGCACTCCCGCAGCGTCGCGCATGACTGTGAAAAGACCTTTGCGCGTGCGCGTGTTGTAGAGTCGCTGGATTGTCGAGCGCAGTCCGTATTGTGAGATGCCGATACCGATTTGCTTGGACGCGACCTGCTCGACCGTGTGGGCTTCATCGAAAATAATGAAATCATTCGGGAACAGGAAGCCGCTTTCACGCTCTCCCTGCATGTCAGGTGATCCCAACAAAATAAAAAGCAGCGTGTGATTGAGCACGATCAGGTCCGCGGCCAGCAGACGTTTGCGCGCCTGCTGATAAAAACAGCGTGGATCTTGTCCACACGTTTTCTGTGTGCAGATGTGGGCTTCGCTGCACACCTGCGTCCAAACTTTTGGATCAGGCTCGACCGAAAGATCACTAAGCGATCCATCGCGCGTTGTGCGCGCCCATTCAGCCAATCGCTGCAACTCGCTCCGCTCCGGTCCGGTGAAAAGTTCTTGCTCGTTTTGCAATGCGCGTTCCAGCCGTCGCGGGCAGACATAATTTTGCCTTCCTTTCATCAACGCTGCCTCAAACTCGACCGGCAGCAGTTTTTTCAGGATCAGGATATCTTTGTGCAGCAGTTGTTCCTGAAGATTAATCGTGTGCGTGGAAACGATGGCCTTTTTGTGCCGCTCGAGCGCGAATAGAACCGATGGCACGAGGTAACCCAGCGATTTGCCAACGCCGGTACCCGCTTCGACCACCAGATGACGCTCTTCTTCCAGGGCTTGCGCGACGCTCGCTGCCATCTCCTGCTGTTCCGGGCGGAACTCGAAATTTTTTGCTTTGGAGAGTGGCCCGTTCTGGGAAAAGAAGCCACGAACGCGTTCTATAAATTCGCTGCCCAGATTATTTTTCAGCGCAATCATTTCGGATGTACCCACAGCCCTAGCCGGAAATTCTCCCGTCTGTCATGTTGAGCGAAGGCGCTGCAACGAAATGCGAAGCATAAGGCCAGGCTTTTAAACATCTCTGATTATTTCTTCGCTCACTCTCAAGCCAAATGAATCAGAGATTCCTCGCTGCGCTTGGAGTGACAAGGTAGGCCGGAGCGGAATTCATATTGTAATTCGGCAATCGCAAATCGAAATTCGAAAGTCCCATGCGACTTCTGGATCGTTACGTCATTCGAAATTTCGTGCAGGTTTATGTTTACTGCATCGCAGGATTCATCTCGATCTGGCTCATCTTCGATGTCAGCGACAATATTTCGACCTTCATTGATGAACATATCAGTCTTTGGCTCGTCGTTCGCTATTACGCCACACAGATCCCGCAGGTGTTGATCATCCTGCTGCCGGTTTCGCTTCTGCTGTCGCTTCTCTTCGCGCTTGGGCGAATGTCGCGCTCAAATGAAATCGTCTCGATGCTCACGGCAGGCGTAAGTCTTCCCCGTGTGCTGTTGCCCCTGATCGGCGCCGGTCTGCTCACAGTGGGAGCGAGTATGGCGCTGAACTATTCGCTGGCGCCGCATGCAGAATTAGCGCGCAAGTCGTTTCTTTCTGAAGCGCAGGCGCGCCCCGCGCGCAATATTCAGGGCCAGATTTTTCGCAATCGAACCGACCTGCGGACATGGTTTATCCAGAACTTTCGTCTCGGCGACACGACATTCAATAACGTACAGGTGCTGCAACAGGACGCGAACGACAACATCGTCATGAGTTACGTAGCCGGGCGTGCTAATTACCGCTCTCAGACCAAAACGTGGGACCTGGAGAACGTGCGACTCGCCTACTATGATGCCGCTGGAAATATTACCAAGGAAGAGTTTCGTCCTGCGCTCACGATCGAGCACTGGAGCGAAACACCGTTCCGGCTGGGCAGCGCGAATGTGCAGGCGGAATTCCTGAGCTTCCCGGAATTGCGGGAATACCTGCATTTCAATTCCGATTTTCCGGCAACGCTGCTGGCGCCTTTTCGCACGCACCTGCAGTACCGGCTGGCATTGCCCTGGACCTGTTTGGTCGTGGTGTGTATCGCCGCGCCGCTGGGAATCGGTTACTCACGTCGCGGCGTACTTTCGAGTGTTGCCGCCGCAGTGATTCTCGTATTCTCGATGAATTTTCTGGTTCATCTCTTTCTCGCCCTCGGCGAAGGGGATCGCGTTCCCGGATGGATTGCGGCGTGGACACCAAACATTCTGTTCGCGGGAATCGGTCTGTACTTGTTGTACCTTCGCGCGTCGAATCGCGAACCCCCCAGCTTTAATCTGTTCGCGATGCGGCGTATGTTTACGCGATGAACCCACTCCCCAACGAATGGGCGATCAAGCATCGGGCGGACTTCTGCGCTGTCACGCAGCGGCCTTTTGTGCCGGGCGAATATTTTTATACCCTGCTCTATCACGGCGCCGACGGTTACCGGCGGGAGGATTTAAGTGAAGAGGCATGGCAAAACCGTAACGAAAACATTCGGCCGTTTTCATTTTGGAAATCACGTTACGAGCCGTTGCCGCCGAAATTGGCGGAACCTCTGCCCAAGGAAAATGCAGAACAACTCTTTCGTCGTTTGATCGCGTCGGATTCACCGCCTGCAAACGCCTGCTATGTGCTGGCGGCGATGCTCGAGCGAAAGCGCATCCTCAAACAAATAAAGACGGAATCCCGCACTGACGGGACACGCGTCCTGATTTACGAGCAGGGCTCCACAGGCGACGTGTTCGTTGTTTCCGACCCACAACTGCGTCTGCACGAATTGGAAACTGTTCAGAATGAGGTGGCCGAGTTACTTCGCGGCGCCACGCAAGATGCGGTAATGTAAGCCGACCGGTCATGACTACAGAAACACAAACGACCAACTACAAGATTGGGAATGAGCGCCTGATCAGCGTGACCGAAAATGCAGCACGCAAATTGGCTTCGTTACTCGAGGAAAAAGGAAATCCAGACGGTGCGCTGCGCCTCAAAGTTATCGGCGGCGGTTGCTCCGGTCTCCAATACGTTATGGATTTAGTGGATGGTCCCAAGGAGCGGGATATTCTCGTGCCCACTCAGAATGTCCATCTCGTTGTCGATCCCAAAAGCGCGCTGTTCGTTAGCGGCTCGGTGCTCGATTACAGCGAAGATCTGCAAAAAGGCGGCTTCAAGGTGACGAATCCCAATGCCGTGGCTCACTGTTCCTGCGGCGAAAGCTTTGCAGTGTGACCGTCTGCTGTGCCGGGCCTGGCTATTTGTGAAGAAACTCACAACAACACCGCTGAAAGAAACGCGAAAATCGGTACCAAGCCGTCAAAAGAAATGCCGAGCGGTGGATCTCTTCAATCGGCTTCTTGCTCGAATGCCGAAGGCGCTCGGCGAAGCGCAATCTCGAGCGATCGATGAACTGAACCGAGGCGAGCGGTAACAGCGTGCGTGAAGCCGTGTGCCGAGAGGGCGGCGAATCGGCCGAACTACACCTTCATGACTTCGGCTTCTTTGTGCTTGAGATGATCGTCGATGGATTTCACGAAGCGGTCAGTGAGCTTTTGCACTTCGTCTTCCACATCGCGCAACTGGTCCTCGGTCAATCCGCCGGACGCTTTGAGTTTCTTCGCTTCATCCAACGCGGCGCGCCGGTTCGCGCGAACGCGCACTCGCGCTTCCTCCGCCATTTTCCCGAGCGCGCGCACTAATTCCTTGCGACGCTCTTCCGAAAGTTCAGGGATTGGCAGTCGAATAATTTTGCCATCGACTGCTGGCGTGATGCCGATTTTCGATTCTTTCAGCGCTCTCTCGATGTCCGCCACGGTGCCCGCGTCGAAGGGTTGAACCACGAGCAAACGTGACTCGGGTGTCGTGATCAAAGCCAGTTGCTTCAGTTTCATCGTCGATCCGTACGCGTGAACATCGACATTCTCCACCAAACCCGGCGAGGCTTTGCCGGTGCGAACCGCTGCAAATTCATGCGTCATGTAATCGACGCTTTTTTCCATCGACATCTCCGCCTCAAGAACAATGTCATCTCTGCTCATATGGCTGAATGTTTACTTTGCTGACGCTTCATCGCAAACCAGAGTTCCAACGTTTCGTCCCAGCACCGCGTCGCGGAGGATTCCAGGTTTGTACATATCGAACACCACAATTGGGATCTTATTGTCCATGCAGAGACTGAACGCGGTCGAGTCCATGATCTGCAGCCGCTTGGTCAGCGCCTCAGTAAACGTGAGCCGGTCATAACGGCGCGCGTCCGGATACTTGTTTGGATCTCGATCGTAAACACCATCGACCTTGGTAGCTTTCAGGATGATATCGGCGTTAATTTCACTCGCTCGCAGTGCTGCTGTTGTGTCTGTGGAAAAGTACGGGTTGCCGGTCCCAGCGGCGAAAATGACCACTCTTCCGAGTTCCAGATGGCGAACGGCGCGGCCGAGGATGAAAGGCTCGGCCACATTTTTCATTTCTATCGCTGTTTGAACACGGGTTGCCACCCCGACTTGCTCGAGTGTGCTCCGTAGCGCAAGAGCATTGATAACTGTCGCAAGCATCCCCATGTAATCCGCCGTGGTCCGATCCATGCCGCGATCTGCGGCAGAAAGGCCGCGCCAGATGTTGCCGCCGCCGATTACCACCGCCACTTGCACGCCTAGATCCCGAACCTCCTTGATGCGTTCGGCAATCTTGTGCACCACTGCAGGCGAAATGTTGTCGCGGCCACCACGCTCCTGGACCGCTTCGCCGCTGAGCTTCAACACGATCCGTTCATATACTGGCGCTTCTGTTTCCATGTCGGCGGGTGAACATCCAAACAGAAGAGCACGCCTTTTGGAAAGCAAAATGCGCGCATCAACAACATCACCGCGCTTTCGAGTTCTGGGGAGCACAGGCTGCCAGTTTGTAGTTGCCGGCAGCTTGCCGTTAATCTTTGAGCAAACGCTCAGCGCGGGGGATAAAGAACATCTCGGCAGGCTGCCGAGATGGACAGGGTGGCAGCCTATGCTCCCCAGACTAAGGCGCGCCGCGAAAAGTCGCAGCGTGCCCGCGCAAGAATTCCGCTGCGCTCATCCGCCGCTTTCCTTCCAACTGAACCTCGCGCAGAGAAACCGCACCCTTGCCGGCGGCGATGACAAGATCGTTCTCGCTGCGCAAAATTTGTCCAGCATTGCCATTGAGGCCGACCGCAGACCCAGAAAAGATTTTCAAATTTTGATCGTTGAGCTTCATGAACGCGCCGGGCCACGGATTGAAGGCGCGAATTTTTCGCTCAATTGCTTCGGCTGATTCGGACCAATTGATTTGGCCGTGTTCGCGTTTCAATTTCGGAGCATAGGTTGCATGGGTGTTGTCCTGCGGAATGCGTGCCGCCTCTCCGGCCGCCAGTAGTCGCAACGATTCAAGCAGTGCCTCGGGAGCGATCTGCGCCAGCCGATCGTGCAATGATCCACCGGTCTCCTTTGGTCGGATTTCGATCCTCCGTTGCAAAAGGATGTCGCCGGTGTCGAGCCCTTCATTCATGTACATCACAGTGATGCCTGTTTCACGATCGCCCGCGGCGATCGCCGCCTGAATCGGCGCCGCGCCGCGCCAGCGTGGCAGAAGCGATGCGTGCAAATTCAAACAGGTGATGCGCGGGATCTTCAGCACATCGCTCGGCAATATTTGGCCGTAGGCCATGACAACAATCACATCTGCCTTGAGCGCGCGGATCTCCTCAATCGAGCTCTGATCTTTGATTCGGGCGGGTTGGAGAATGGGAATTGCGGTTTTTGCGATCGCCCTTTTTATCGGTGTTGGTTCGATTCGCTGCTCGCGGCCGACTGGCTTGTCGGGCTGCGTCACCACACCAACAAATTCGTGTTCTGAGTTTAGCAACGCATCCAACGTCGGAAGGCCGATTTCGCCCGTACCGAGAAAGACGATGCGCATTCCGAAGTTACAGCTCAGCGCAGCACCGCAGAGCGACGCTGGCGACGCCCGCTCATAGCTTGGGCGAGCATCTTTTCGCCGGTTGTGACCTCACGACGGCCTACCGACGATCCACATTCCGTGCAGAGATAATCGAAGATCTCGCGATCCGGCAGGACCAGGAGAAGCCGCTCCCGCACAGGCATCGCGGTTTTGCATTTGTCGCAATAAAGACTGGAGGCAGTGAAGTTTTCAAACTGCTGCTGGTTCATATACGCCGTTCACGCTCTTCAAGATATCGAGCAGAACTTTGGAGGGCGGCTGCGTGGCGTCAACCACGGCGATCAGCTCTTTGGGGTAATGTGAGAGCACCGGCCTCGATTCGTTTTCGTAGATATCAAGACGCCGTTGGATGACCTGTTCGTTTGCGTCGTCGAGGCGATTCTCTTTGAGGGCGCGCTTCTTGAGCCGGTAAAACAGGGTGTCGCGATCCGGGCAGGCGAGATGAAACACCTTCTTCACATCGATCATGTCATCCATCATCCTGGCCTGAGCAACGTTTCGTGGAATCCCGTCCAGCACCAGCGTGTCGATGTCAGGCTTGAACTTGTGCGCTTCTACCGCCGCGTCGATCGCCTCTCGCCAAAGCTCCACCGTGATATCATCTGGCACCAGCCGGCCTTTGCTCGAATACTCAAGGAAGGCTTTGCCGACTTTAGTGCGCGTGTCGATGGAGCGGAATACATCGCCACAAGCGCAATGATAGTAACGCGGGATCGTGCCAAGCGTCTTGCCCTGGGTGCCCTTGCCGCTGCCCGGCGCGCCAAAAAGAAGAAAGGTGTTATATCTCATCATCACGGAAATCGCTTATACAGCAAAAGTACTCCGCTCGACAAGCCTCATTCCGAACGAAGTCGAGGGACGCCTACGTGTCGTGGTTCGACGGAATCTTTTGACTCCGCTGCGCTCGACTCAAGATGACGAAGAGGTCGCCACCACGGGATCCACATTCACCCGTCGCCCGGCCCGATCGAAGCGCACGTTCCCGTCGATGAGTGCGAAAATCGTGTAATCACGGCCCAGCCCCACGTTTCTACCGGGCAAAAATTTTGTTCCACGTTGGCGCACAATGATGTTGCCGGCCACGACCATCTCGCTGCCGAATTTTTTTACGCCTAGACGTTTACTGACGCTGTCGCGCCCATTTTTAACGCTGCCTTGTCCTTTTTTGTGAGCCATTGGAGAAAGTTGATGGTTGAGAGTTGATAGTCGATAGCCGTTTTCTTACTTTTCGGCCTTCTTAGACCCGCTTTTCTTCGCTCCAACACTGATTGTCGTAATCTTCACGCGCGTCAATTTGCGCCGGTGCCCGACTGTGCGGTGATAGCCTTTGCGCCGCCTGTATTTAAACGCGATGACTTTCTTGTCCTTTCGTTGTTCCAGAACCTCAGCCGTCACCTTTGCTCCGGCAATCACTGGGTTGCCCTGCGTCAGGTCTTTTCCATCGGCAAACAGCAGCACGTCACCAAACGAGGCGGTCTTGCCAGGTTCGACATCGAGAAGATCGACATCGATTGTGTCACCTTCCGCGACGCGAAACTGCCTGCCACCAGTCCTGATGATTGCGTAAGCCATAGTTTTTCTGGGGGAGAAAAGCCGCCCATAATCCCATAAATCGGCGGGGTTGGCAAACGGAAAGCTTATTCAACCATCCATGTTGGGCTTTGTTTGTGGGCCGACGAGTTCTTCATACAGCGCTTCATAGCGCTCAGCCGAGACCTCCCACGAGAAATTGCGCGCCATCGCACGTTTCATCAACTTGGTCCAAAGGCGCTGGTCGCGGAAGATGTGGCGCCCCCGTTTCACCGCGTCCCAGAAAGCGTCGCTTGAATATTCGTAACACAGAAAACCGTAACCGCTGTCAGTTGTCGGAACGTAATCCTCGATGATCTCCTGAATTCCACCGGTCGCGCGCGCAACCGGTAGTGCGCCATACTTCAAGTTGTACATTGCCCCTAAGCCTGCCGGTTCGAAGCGCGACGGAATCAGGCTGATGTCCATGCCTGCTTCGATCAAGTGGGCCACTTTCTCATCGTAAGTCTTTTGGTAAGCAAACTTGGTTGGAAATTTTCTGGATGCGACCGCAAGCGCCGTTTCAAACGCGGGATCGCCTTCGCCGAGGATGATCAAGCGAACATCGTCCCAAAGCAGGCGATCGAGCAGCGGCACGAGGATTTCAAAACCTTTTTCCTGGACGACGCGAGTGACCATGCCGAAGACGGGACCGTTTGGCTTGGGCGCGAGCTTCATTTCCTTAAGCAAAGCCTCGCGGCAAGTCTGTTTGCCCCGAATGCGCCTCGCATCGTACCGCGCCGGGAGAAAGCGATCCGAAGCCGGGTTCCAGCGCGTATAATCTGCGCCACCCAAAATCCCGCTGAGCCGATGCGCATTTTCGCGAAGCACGCCGTCCAAACCACACCCGCCGTCAGGCGTCAGGATTTCGCGCCGATAGTGTTCGCTGACTGTTATGAGTCGGTCGGAATATAAAATGCCGCCTTTCAGAAAATTCAGGCGTCCGAAAAACTCTAGGCCTTGAAGCGTAAAGAATCGCTCTGGTAAATTGGTAGACAGAAAGTCGAGCCCCCAAAAGCTGCCCTGGTCGGCCACGTGATGGATGGTCAAGACCGTGCCGAAAGGCAATCCATGTGCATGCACGAACACCGGCACCAACGCCGCCGCCCAGTCATGCATGTGCAAAATTTGTAATTGCGGTGTCAATCGCCGCGCCAGCTCCACCGCCGCTTTGCAGAAAAAAATAAATCGCGCGGCGTTATCTTCGTACGGCTTCCCGCGCTCGCCGTAAATGCCCGGGCGATCAAAAAACTCGTCACAGCCAATCAGAAACAGTTGGGCGCCGCCCCTGCTCTGGCCTTCAAAGTAACCCGCAGTGTAAATCTTGTCACCGACCGGCACGTCGACAGTTATGTTGCGGCTCTTCCTCTTAAACGTGCGATTCTCTTTTATCTCGCGATAAAACGGCACAGCGACGCTGACCTCGTGCCCACGCGCACCCAGCGCGCCAGGCAATGAGTCCATCACATCCACCAGGGCGCCCGCTCGCTGCAGCGGCGGTCCCTCCGCGCTGATCATTAGGATTTTCATTCTGTATTCAGTGTGAGACGTTCGGCAGTCGGCGCTGTCTTCAATTCTCGTTGCCTAACGAATAGTGCGATTTGACCCAATTGAGTGCTTCATCTCGCGTCCGCAGCTTTCCCTCCAGTTGTCGCGTTTCAACAGCTTCCAAAATTTCGCCAAACTTCGGCCCAGGTTTTAAACCGAACGCAATCAGATCGTCTCCACGCACGAGCGGCGGCGGAATGATCGGTTCGTTCGCGAATTCGTCGCGTTTGCGCAGCAGAAACTCGTAGTTGTCGAGCATCCGATGACTGCTTTGGCAATCGACACGGTGAAGCTCCAGCTCCTCATCAAAGGTTGGTCGCGCCATGAACCGCTTCAATTTTGCAATTCGCATTTTCGGCGCGTCTTTGAAAACCATGTGGTGCCGCACCATCTCGACTGTCGCCTCGATTTCAGCGCCTGAAAATCGCAAGCGCCGCATAATTGCCTCCGTCATCTCCGCCCCGATCCGGTCATGTTCGTTGAAACGAATGCGGCCAGTTTCATCGACGCGCGCAGTCACCGGCTTGGCGACATCGTGAAATAACACGGCGAAGACCAGTGGAATAGAAACGGTCTCACGGAGCAGCGACAACATCAGCCGCGTGTGCACGAAGACGTCGCCTTCAGGATGAAATTGTTCCGGCTGCAACACGCCTTTCATCGCTTGTAGCTCCGGTAAAATTGCGCTCATCAGACCGCTGGCATCGAGCAGGTCCCATCCGCGCACGCGGTTCGACGAGAGAAAAATTCGCACCACTTCATCGCGAATTCGTTCGCCGCTGATCTGATTGATCGAAGACGCACTAGCCACAAGCGCGTCCCACGTTCTTTCGTCGATCTGGTAATCGAGCGCTGTGGCAAAGCGCACTGCGCGCAGCATGCGCAACCGATCTTCCGCTAAGCGCTGCCCCGGCTCACCGATCGCGCGCACCAGTTTCGCGCCGATATCGGCCTGGCCACCGACGAGATCGATGACCTTATTCGATGCCGGATCAAGAAACATCCCGTTTATGGTGAAGTCGCGTCGTCTTGCGTCTTCTTCCGGTGACGAAAATTGCACCGCACTAGGGTGTCTGCCATCGATGTAAGCCTCATCGGAACGAAACGTGGCCACTTCGAATTGGAAACCGTCCTCAAGTACAATGATCACACCGAAATGCGCGCCGACCGCGTACGTTCTGGGAAAAAGCGCCTGCACATTTTCAGGACGCGCGTCGGTCGCGATGTCGTAATCCTTTGGTGTCAAACCGCGCACCATGTCACGCACGCAACCACCTGCGAAGTACGCAATGTGTCCACGGTCACGCAATCGCTCCGCGATCTTGCGCGCGGCCTTCTCCATTGGCGAAAGGTTCACACCGTCACTGTAGCCGTTTCGCTGTCCGAAACGCAATTCAGACAGCCCGCGTACTATCCAGCGCTCTTGTGCTCCCGAAACGAGTGAATGATAAACAGCACCACCGCAATTGAGATGCAGGAATCAGCCACATTAAACGCTGGCCAGGGATCGGCATATCGGACGTGCAGATTAAACAGGAGAAAATCGATGACGTGTCCATATAGGAGGCGATCAGTCAGGTTGCCCAGAATGCCCGCGAGAAGGAGCGCAAGCGACAGATCCCGCCAAGGATCAGCGCGATGCGGCCGCACGAGTAGAACTGTCACAACCACTAAAGCAACAATGGAAATCCCAACGAAAAAGGTGTTGTTGCCTTTGAAAGTCCCAAACGCCGCGCCGTTGTTGGTAATGTTCACCAGGGTAAAAAAATCTGGAATGACATTACGAGCGTCGAACGGGTTAATGAATCGCAACACTAGTTGCTTTGTCAGCTGATCAAGCGCGTAGAGTTGCAACGAAAGAAATAGGAGCAACCTCATTGTGTGCGCCGCGAGGCAATTGAATGACGAATGCCGAATGCCGAATGGCGAATCAATGACGAAGCGCGAATGACGGAAATACTGTCCGCCGCGACTTCATCATTCGTCATTTGAATATTCATTCATCATTCGTCATTCGGATTTCGTCATTGTAATGACCACGCTTTCGCAACGATCACACAAATCCGGATGCTCCTTGCTCGTGCCGACGGTTGGGCGATGGCGCCAGCAGCGGGCACACTTTTTGTAGGACGTTTTCGCCACCGAAGCGCTGGCTTCTTTCGCCTGATGAATCGTCAAATCACTGACGATGAAAAACTCTTCCAGCTCTTCTTTTGGGATGTCTTCTGTGACCTCGGAGTCCGAACTCAAAACCACTCGGGCTTCCAACGTGTTGCCAATCAATTTCTCCTGGCGCGCGTGCTCAATCGCCGGGCCGATGATGCCGCGTAATCTCAAAAGCTCTTGAACCTGATCGATTGCCTTGCGACCGCGGCCCTGCGTC
>QHPE01000084.1 GCA_003218945.1 Verrucomicrobiota bacterium
AGCTTCACCGCGGTGGATAATTACTTTGCCTCGCACGTGCAACAGGTGCGGATTATGGACTACCTCAGCCGGGATGTGAAGCGTTCATACATCGTCACCACCAGCACAGATCTGCAAACCGTGACTTGTATCATTCCGAACTACCTGGTTGACAATGGCAGCAACCAGCCCACACGCGCCACGCCCACTCTTTCGCTGGTCGGGAACAAAGTCGTCGCCAATTATCAGGCTAATACCGTGAATAACGTCACAATAACGCAAGGCTCTACTAATCTTACCTGTCCTGGGCTTGCGCTGGTTTCTTCTCATTTTACGAACTCGAACGTCGGACAATCTGTCGTTGGCACCGGTATCCCGGCGGGTACCACCATCCGAAGCGTTTCCAATTGCATTTCGGGGAGTTGCAGTCAGGCCACCATGTCGAACGCGGCTGGTACTACTAATAACAGCGCTACCGTTACGATTGGCGCACTCACTAACGTGGTTTACTCGGTCGTTAATCAGGCAATCCAGCGAAGAGAAAACGGGGGTCTCACCAACATCGCAGCTAGCGCCGACAATTTGATCCCCGTCACTAGCGACGTCGAGCTTCTAAACACCGAGTTTACGCAATCAACCGTAAGCTTTCTGCCCCAGTTCGCCAGGGGCGATCAAACCTTTTTCGCTAACGAACGCTCCGGCACAACCATCTTTTCGCTCACCTATCTTCGCAACAGGCGAAGAGGGGACGGTTAAT
>QHPE01000085.1:0-3559 GCA_003218945.1 Verrucomicrobiota bacterium
CGATTACACGCCGAAGGTCGCACGCGAAAAAAAGGTACGCGTAGCGCTCAATAACTCCTTCGGCTTTGGTGGACACAACGCTACGCTGGTTGCCGCCGCATTCGAAAAGTAGTGGAGGCGCGGCGCTGGATGCGACAAACGCTTTTGACTATTCGATCGTCAATTGTCACTATTCACCATCGCAACGCGGGCATAGCTTAATGGTAAAGTTCCAGCCTTCCAAGCTGGCCATGCGGGTTCGATTCCCGTTGCCCGCTATTGATCTGGAGAAATCAACTCGCGATTTCGCCAGGCGTAACCGAGCCCCGAGTAAATCGTTAGGGCCACGGTGATCCACACCAGCACAGGCCCTGCTTCCCACCACGCCCGAGCCCACCACGTCGATGTTTCATTCGCGTAGTGCAGTTCTGCGATCGACAGCAGCGCAAGGAAAAAGATGATCGTGACGATTTGCCATGATGTTTTTTGCTTGCCGAGACTTTCTGCCGGGAGAATTCGCCCCTTTGCGCTGGCCATTAGCCGCAGACCCGTAATGAGAAAATCGCGCGCAACAACCGCCGTCGCTGCCCATGCCGGCACGGCTTTGAGAGGAACAAGTGAAATAAACGCTGCCGCCACCATGATTTTGTCTACGAGCGGATCCATTAATTTGCCGAAGTTGGTGATGACCCCGTAGCGACGGGCAACCTCGCCGTCGATAAAGTCCGTGAGACCGGCGATCAAAAAAATCACGAGTGCGGCCGTACGCGCATAATGCCAGCATGAACTGAGCAACGCTACAAAGAGCACCGTCAGCGCCAGTCGGCTCAGGGTAAGTCGGTTCGCCCAATTCATATTGTAATCGCGGCGTTGTACGCAGCGTGATCCTCCTTATCAGTTCTGAACCGGGGCCGTTTCCAAATCGGTACCTTCTTCTTCAATTCATCCACAATCCATTGAGCGGCTCGAAACCCTTCGCCGCGATGCGGACTAGCGACGGACACGATAAGTGATGGTTCCCCAACCGCGATAAGTCCAATTCGGTGGTATATGGCCACGAACTTAAGTCCAAATTCCTCTGCCGCTTGTTCTGCAATTCGTTTCAACTGGTGCTCCGCCATTTCACGATGCGCCTCGTAGTCAATTCCATCGATCTCGCGGCCGCCTTCAAACCTCCGCACCACTCCCCAAAACTCGATCATTGCTCCGGCATCGCCATGAAAGTTTTTCGCCGACGCCTCAAGCGGCGATTCAGTTACCAAAATTTCACAAACGATATTTGCCATGAGATTGAAACGCTCGCTACAATGGGTTCTTCTCTATTGAGCAGCCACAAAAGGAGATACGAAAATGAACACGAATCAATGTGATATTGGCATGATCGGCCTCGGTGTCATGGGCGAAAATCTTGTCCTGAACATGGAATCCAAAGGTTTTTCTGTTGCGGTGTTCAATCGTACGACGGAAGTCACCGACAAATTTGCCGCAGGACGCGCCAAGGGGAAAAACATCCAGCCCACGCAGACGCTGGAGGAATTTGTGGGGGCGCTCAAAAAACCGCGAATCGCAATGTTGATGGTGAAGGCGGGCCCGCCCGTGGATTCCATGATCAGCCAACTTGCTCCGTTGCTCGAAAAAGGTGACGTCATTATCGACGGTGGAAACTCGCTTTTTACCGACACGCAGCGACGCGAGAAAGAGCTAGCGGAGGAGGATATTCATTTCGTCGGGATGGGTGTTTCGGGCGGTGAAGAAGGTGCGCTCAAAGGTCCATCGCTCATGCCCGGTGGCTCGCGCGAGTCATGGGAAATCATCGCTCCGATCTTTCGCAAGATCGCTGCGCAAGTCGATGGCGAACCCTGCTGTCGATACATGGGACCTGATGGCGCCGGTCATTACGTGAAGATGGTGCACAACGGTATCGAGTACGGTGATATCCAACTGATTTGTGAAGCTTACGCTATTCTGAAGGACATCCTGGGCATGGAGGCGGCGCAACTTGCCGACATTTTCGAAGAGTGGAACAAGGGCGAACTCGAGAGCTACCTGATCGAAATCACGTCGCTGATTTTCCGTAAAATAGATCCCGAGACAGGCCAGCCTCTGGTGGACATAATTCTCGATAAGGCGGGCCAAAAAGGAACGGGCATCTGGACGCTTCAGGCTGCGATCAAGCAATCCGTCGTCATTTCCACAATCAATGCCGCAGTCGAAGCTCGCGTGATTTCTTCGCGAAAAGAAGAACGCGTGGCAGCTTCTAAAATTCTGCCACAACCGAGACGGCGAACCTTCAAAGGCAATCGTGATCGTTTCATCGAAGCCGTGCGTGATGCTCTTTATGCGTCAAAAATTATTTCATACGCGCAAGGAATGGAGCTTCTTCGCTCGGGAAGCGCTACTTACGAATGGAACCTGAACCTGAGCGACATCGCCACGATATGGCGGGGCGGTTGCATCATTCGGGCGAAATTTTTGAACCGGATCGTTGAGGCATATCAGCGCGACCCCGCATTGCACAATCTTCTGCTCGATAGGTATTTCACAAGAATCGTCAAACGAGCGCAGCCGAAATGGCGCCTGGTCGTTTCGACAGCTGTCAAATTCGGCGTAGCGGTCCCCGCGTTTTCCGCCTCGTTGGCGTATTTTGACAGTTATCGCTCCGCCCGACTGCCAGCGAATCTCCTGCAGGCGCAACGCGATTTTTTTGGCGCGCACACTTATGAGCGCATCGACAAGCCCGGAGTCTTCCATACCGAGTGGCTCGAGACTGAAGAAAAACCCGCCGAAAAACCGTCCGAACCGAAAACACCCGAGCCGCATCACGCCGGAGAGTGAGAATTCGTTTAGCGAGCAAGAACGTCGCCGTGTGGTCTCCAGGGTGCCGACTTGAGGCGTTTACGCTGGTGACCGAAGATCTTTCGTGCAAGGGGCTCGAGATTTCGACTCGATTACTTCTCATCTCGCGATCTGGCACACTTATGATGCCGCGGTCAAAGCGGAGCTTTACTCAACGTGCCTGGCGACGCTTGCAGGAATCTATTTGATCGACCCTATTCCTTTGCAGAAGAGAGCACTCGACAGCCTGATCAGTTCTTCTCAAGTTACGGGAATCGTTGTGACGAATTCGAATCATCGCCGCGCCGCGGCGCAATTTGCCCAACGATTCCAGGTTCGTATTTTCGCCCATCGCGAAACGTTTCCGGACGACGAGCCGAGCCGGCTCACGACCATTGCTGATGGCGAGGAAATCAGTGACGGATTGCGCGTGATTGGCATCGAGGGCGCGGCACCCGGCGAGATCGCGCTTCATTACGCAGGCAATAGCGGAACGCTGATTGTTGGCGATGCCTTGGTTAATTTTGAGCCGTATGGGTTCTCCTTTCTACCCCCAAAGTATTGCTCGAATGAAAAACAGATGCGCGGCTCCCTGCAAAAACTTTCGCATCACAAAGCCGAGCGAATTCTTTTTGCACATGGCACGCCGATTCTCTCTAGCGCCAGTGAGCGGTTTAGAGGTTTGCTCGACGGCAATTTGTGACTCACATGTGTATGTCTCCATGTCCCCCCGGCTGCTGCGTCC
>QHPE01000085.1:3596-4633 GCA_003218945.1 Verrucomicrobiota bacterium
GACGTTTGCCGATGATCATGATGCCGGTTCAAGGCGGACCAATTGCTTGTTTTCTTCGATTGATCCGCTTCTCACACACGATCTTCGCGCTGCCGTTCGCTCTTGGCGCGCTCATCGTCGCCGCTAATGGCTGGCCGTCGGTCCGAATTCTTTTGCTAGTCATCGTCTGCATGGTCCTTGCGCGCACGGCCGCCATGCTTTTTAACCGGCTCGTCGATTGGTCACTGGATCAACGCAACCCACGTACTGCATCGCGTCACTTGCTTATATCAAAATTATCGGCCCTGATCTTGCTGATTCTCAGCTCTGCCGCGTTTCTGCTGGCGGCATCCGCCATTAATCGGCTGACTTTCTTACTCGCACCGGTTGCACTCGCGTTGATTTTTTTCTATTCGCTCACCAAGCGGTTCACCAGCGCAACGCATTTTTTTCTCGGATTAGCCCTGGCCATCGCTCCGATCGGGGCCTGGATCGCTCAGACCGGAGGCATTAACGTTGCTCCGCTCGTGCTTGCGGCCGGTATAATTTGCTGGGTCGCAGGGTTCGATCTGATTTACGCCACGCAAGATTACGATTTTGACCGGCGCGAAGGGATCCAATCGCTGGTTGTGACACTGGGTATCGCGAGCAGCCTGCGTCTGGCGCGATTGTTGCATCTGGTCACGTTTCTGACCCTTATTGGCTTTGGTGTTCTAGCGAAACTCGGCGTGGTCTATTACTGCTCACTGCCCCTGATCGCGGCAGCACTTGTTTACGAACACAAAACCGAAAAGCGCGATATCGCCGGAATCAACCGCGCGTTTTTCCAAAGCAACGCGTTTGTTAGCGCGGTCTTTCTTTTTGCTGTTTGCGCAGACCGATTGCTTTAGGTATGCACGCCGCGCAGCGGCGCTCGGTCGGCGCAGCGCGAGGACCGTACCAGCGACGCGATTTCTACATCGCGTTTAACATGGCGACGCGTCGCTCGTGGCGGCCGCCGTCGAAACCGGTCTCAAGCCAAATCCGGGCAATTTTTAGCGCCACGTCTTCGGGAATCA
>QHPE01000086.1 GCA_003218945.1 Verrucomicrobiota bacterium
TCAGCCTTCTTTGGCTCACATGTTTTCTTCGGTCTGGCAATCGTCCTAACCGGCATTTCTTTGGCGCTGGTTGGATTTGGCCGCCCGGCGCATGACACGGCGCAGTCCGCCCGCTCCACGCGCGTCAGAAATTCAAGAGTACCGGCTCCCACCGTCGCGCAGGAATCACCGCAATTACATAAGACTACCGTCCCGTTCGTTTTTACTGTCACAAATACGAACGACTCCGGCACAGGTTCATTGCGTCAGGCAATTACGGACGCCAACAGCATGGGGGGTGGCACGATCACATTCGGTATCACCGGCAGCGGTGTCCACACCATCAGCCCGCTTACGGTTCTGCCGACCATCACCCAGACCGTCACGATCGATGGTTATACGCAGTCGGGAGCGATGGCGAACACCAATCCGCCGACGATGGGTCTAAACACGGTGTTAAAGATTGAGCTCAGTGGCGCGCTGGGCGGCAACTTCCCCGGCCTTATTATCAACGCGGCCAACTGCACCGTGCGCGGACTGGTAATCAATAGCTTTCAGCACGATGCCATAGAGATTGATTTGAATGGAAACACAATCGAGGGAAATTTCATCGGTACCAACACCGCTGGGACAGCGGCATTGCCGAACGGCTCCGCGGGTCTCGGCGGTGTCATTTTCGTTGGCGCGTCATCTAACAACACCGTTGGCGGCACAACGCCGGACGCGCGCAACCTGATCTCGGGAAACGTCGGTCCCGGGATCTCGTTTGGGGGAGGCACTGGGAACGTGGTGCAAGGCGACCTCATTGGCACCGATGTTACTGGTACACTAGCGCTCGGAAACACAGACCGAGGCGTTTTCGTCAACGGCTCGAACAACGTCATCGGCGGCACGACCGTTGATGCCCGTAACATCATATCCGCAAACGCCCGCGGCGTTGACCTGTTCGGCGGATCTAACAACACGGTTCAAGGCAACTTCATCGGCACGGACGTCACCGGAACAATTGCCTTGCCCAATCCGAACGTAGGCGTGAATATCAACGGCACCACTAATAACGTCATCGGCGGGCTTACCGCCACTCCGGGCATGCCCCCCGGCAATTTAATCTCCGGCAATGGAAATGCCACTGTTGGTGTGTGGCTTGGTAGCAGCTCGGCACAGGCAAATGTCATCCAAGGCAACATCATTGGCGCCGACATCACAGGCACGCAACCGTTGGGGAACTTAACCGGCATTCAAATTGACGGTCCCGATAACACCGTCGGCGGCACGGCCGCTGGCGCGGGCAACATCATCGCCTTCAACGGCGGCGGCACTCCGGTGTGTAGTGCCTT
>QHPE01000193.1:0-3520 GCA_003218945.1 Verrucomicrobiota bacterium
TCTATCACCGGATTCGTTAGGTTATAGATCAGTTCCAGCGCGGAGTCTGAGTAGGTGAATCCTGAATTTTGCCGGTCAGCCGAATAGGACCAGTCGGCCACGTACAGACTCGCCTGAAAATTCTCTGTGACCCCAAATTCGAATTCGTGACGAAAATCGACTTCATCAGCACGTTGCGGATTGCTGGTGCGACTCCAGGTTACCCAATTTTCTATGTCCAGGCTGCCCGGCGCTGTGGTCACCGCTTCATAAACGTATCCAAAGTGACGAACGCCGGCGACAGCTGCGGTTGCCGACAAGATCAACAAAAGAATTGGTACGACGCTGCATCTAACACGGGCCTGAATCACGAACGAAACGCTATCTGGTTCGTCGCACTCCTGCTGCCGATAGGTTGCTATTTTTTAGTGCGCACTTGCTGCTGCTAGCTTGCTGTTTCTTAGCGGGCGGTTGCACGACGCGCGCTACGACCAGCGACCGTTTCCAGTCCACTGCCGAGACACTAACAAATTGCCGGACCCTTCCCCGACAAGCCCTGTTCGCCGAGCCATGGAAAATGGCGGCGCATGCGCGCCACGCGTCTAAGCCCGAATGGTTCGATGGTCTTGCTGCGGATGTGCTCGATCGCCTCGTCAACAGAATCTGTAGTGAAAATCAGGCTTAAGTCCGAGGGGCTGATCTTCCCACGCTGCGACATCTGTTCGAGAAAGCCGATCAGCTGGCTCCAGTAATCGGTCCCCATGATCACAATCGGAAAATTCTTGATTTTCCCATTCTGAATCAGTGTGAGCGCCTCGAACAGCTCGTCGAGCGTGCCGGCGCCGCCGGGCATCACAACGAAAGCGTAGGAATATTTAATCAACAACGCTTTTCGAACGAAAAAATAATGTAGTCGGACACAACGATCGAGATACGAATTGGACACTTGCTCGAACGGCAGCTCGATATTGCACCCAACCGACCTGCCGCCGACCTCTTTTGCGCCGCGGTTGGCCGCTTCCATTATGCCCGGTCCGCCGCCAGTCATTACGGTAAACCCGAGCCTGGCAAGCGCGGCGCCCATTTTCTCAGCCAGTTCATAATGCGGGTCGCCCGGATTAATACGCGCAGAACCAAAGACGGTCACGCAGGGACCGATGAAATGAAGCGCGCGAAATCCGCGGAGGAAATCGCGCATCACTCTCAGCAGCGTAAAAAACTCTGCGAAGCGTGAGCGCGGACCTTCGAGGAATATTTCGTCCGCGCGTTCCGGTGGAGCGACAACCGCTGCTACCGAATCAGGCGGGGACTGCACCGGAGCTTTACTGGCCATTAAAAATCAATGCACGCATTACGCGTGTTGGCCAGTGCGCTTTGGCGTCCGCCACGTTACTTGTGCGGCCAATCAATACTTCCGGCGCATGTGGCTTGGGAGAATGTTCATCTCGGTACGATACTTGGCGACGGTGCGTCGCGCGATGGGAATGCCGCGCTCGCTCAGGATCTGGACGATCTCGTGATCGCTCAGCGGCGCGCTTCCGCTTTCATGTTTGACAAGGTCGAGAATGGCTTGCTTAACGCTGACGTTGCTGAGCGATTCGCCCGTGGCCGTTTGGTAGCCACCGGTGAAAAAGTATCTCATCTCGAAAACGCCCTGGGGTGTGGCCATGTATTTGCCGGACACGGCGCGGCTGACCGTGGTCTCATGCACGCCGACAGCATCAGCAATCTCTGCCATGGTCATCGGCTTCAAATGCGACGCGCCGTGGTCAAGAAAATCGCGCTGCCGTGAAACGATCTGCTGCGCGATGTTAAGAATCGTTTGCTGACGTTGATGGATTGAGCGGATCAGGAATTTGCCGCTGCGGATTTTGTCCCGGATGTAATCTTTGACATCGCTTGTCTGCGTGTCGCCTGAGGCAATAATATCCTTGTAGAGATTGCTAATCCGGAGATGCGGAATTTGTTCAGTGTTCAACGAGATCTGATATTCCCCATCTACTTTCTCGGCGATCACGTCTGGCAGCACGTAATTCTGCGGCGCTGCGGCGAAGACCTGGCCGGGACGCGGATTCAGTCGGGCGATCTTATCGGCGGCCTTTTGTACGTCCTCGACAGTTACCGCCATGCTGCGCGCGATCTCGGGGAACCGGTGCCTGCCGAGGTCTTCCATGTGCTCGGAAACAATTCGGTACTCGACACTATGTTCTTTTCCTTGTCGCCGCAGTTGAATCAACAAACACTCGCGCAGATCGCGCGCGCCAACTCCCGCAGGATAAAATGTTTGGATTAATCCCAGCATTCTTTCAAAGTCGTCCTGTGGAATTCCGGAGTTCAGTGCCATCTCCTCCGGCGTACTTTGGAGAAATCCGTCATCGTCGATGTTGCCAACGATCAACTCCGCAGTCTTGCGGTCGCCGGCTTCAACGACGGTCTGGTTCAGTTGTGTGACGAGATTTTGCTGAAGCGTTTCGCGGACTGGAATCGAATCGAAGAAGAACTGGCGCTTGTCATCCGCTGCCTTCGAACCACGCCGGCCATCGAAGCTGTAGCTGGCGGATTGCGCCATATAATCGCGCCATTCCTCGTCCAGACTCGCCAGCTTTTCGAATTCATTCTTGAAAGTATCGTCGTCTGAAGCTTCAACCTCGTCGCGCTCGGTAGCGCCGGGATCCTCTGGTAACTCTTCGAGCACCGGGTTTGTTTGCATCTCCTGTTGAACCAGATTGCGTAGCTCGAGCAATGGCGTCTGGAGAATGAGCAGGCTTTGTTGCAACTGGGGCGACAAAACCTGCTGTAAAGCCAGGCTTTGCCTCTGCTGCATTCCCGGTACGGCCATAGGCCGAGTTTACGAGTGCCGGCAACGCCAGGCAAGCAACTCTGGGGAGCACAGGCTGCCAGCCTGTACTTTTCGGCAGCCTGCGGAAAAGCTTCTTGAACGTGCCGCCGCGGATCGTTATGGACGCGCGTTTGTGTGGTCGGCAAGCTGCCGACCACGGCAGGCTAGCAGCCTGCGCTCCCCGGAACAGATGCGATCACACTTCCATTCACCATCATCCAAGCTACGGGCGCATCGAACGCAATGATTTGTTCGAAAACATCCGCCGAGCCAGAGCAGGGGACCGCGATCATGTCTGCTTTAAAGCCAGGACGAATCCCTCCAAGCTCATTCTCCCGCCGGAACGCGCGTGCCGGATTTACCGTTACCATTCGAAAAGTTTCCTGCGGTGGGGCGCTTGGGAAGCTTTTTTGAAAAGCCCGCATTTCATCGAACAGGCTCAAGCTGTCGTTACTGGCGAGGCTGTCGGTGCCGAGGCAAATATTGAATCCCAAGGCGCGTAATCGTTCGAGCGGAAATTGGCTGTGGCAAAAGTAATCACGGCTGCGCGGGCAATGAACGATGTGAAATTTGAGTGCCGATTTTTCCAGCAACTCGAAATCGCTTTCTGTGAGTTCATTTAAGTGCGCGACGATCCAAGGAAGGTAGGGGCGATCGACCTCAATCGCCCGCGGGCGGTTCGGTGAACCGCCCCTACCAATT
>QHPE01000193.1:3563-3932 GCA_003218945.1 Verrucomicrobiota bacterium
CCTCGCGCGATTCGGCCAGATGTGTCGTCAGCAAAATATTCTCGCGATGCGCGATTTCTTCACAGAGACAATAGACATTTTCCGACGCAGTGAATAAGGCGTGCGGCGCCAAGCCCCAATTTTCGGTTTGGTCCAGCGCCTCCAGCGCGGAATCGACAAGTTCATTCGCACCCTCGGGCGCGCGGACATCGATTAACTCCGCAAACCACCAGGTGCGAATCGGCGCATGAATGTGAGGGATCAATTTCGGAAATGCAGTCAGATTAGCAATCGTTGTGGTCCCGAATCTCTTTGCCTCTGCGAAACCTTCGTTAATCGAGGCGATATAATCGTGCGCCGAGAGCTGCGCCTTTTCCGTGTTGATCGCGC
>QHPE01000194.1 GCA_003218945.1 Verrucomicrobiota bacterium
CGCTCCGACCCTGTTGCCCCACTCGGTCCAGGATCCGTCGTAATTCCGGACGTTGTTCAGGCCTAACAAGTATGTGAGCACAAACCACGTGTGACTGGAGCGCTCCCCGATTCGGCAATACACGACCGTGTCTTTGTCGGGACTGACGCCGCATTGCTCGAAGTAGATCTTCGCCAGTTCCGAGGCTGGCTTGAACGTGGCGTCATCGTTGGTGGCTGTCTTCCATGGCATACTCTTCGCCCCGGGAATATGACCGCCGCGAAGCACGCCCTCCTGCGGATACTCCGGCATATGCGTGATTTCTCCTCTGTATTCGCCCGGTGAACGCACATCAATCAGCGGTTTCCCGCTCTTGCTTTGCGCAAGCGCTTCGTCGAAGAATGCGCGGATCTCCTTGTCGAAGCGTTTTTTCGGCACCGGATAATTTGTCTCCGCATATTTTGGAATCTCGCGTGTCATCGGCCGGCCTTCCGCTTTCCATTTGTCGCGGCCTCCGTTGAGGATTTTCACTTTGTCATGTCCGAACAACCGGAATGCCCAAAGCGCGTAGCACGCCCACCAATTGGCCTTGTCCCCATAAAAAATGCAGGTGGTATCGGGCGTGATGCCGTGCCGGCTACAAAGTCGCGCGAATTTTTCCGGCGAAATATAATCGCGAATCACTGGGTCCTGGAGATCGGCGCGCCAATCGATATGCACCGCGCCAGGAATATGCCCCGTGTCATAAAGCAAAATATCTTCATTCGACTCTACGATCCGGATGCCCTTATCGTTCAGATGTTTTTCCAGCCATTCGGTCTCCACGAGCGCTTCGGGATGCGCGTATTCGGTTGGATGCATAGCCATAAGGAAACTTCCGCTGGCCTTCGCACCGAGCAAGGGGTTTCACTCTGTTAGCTGTGATCGCGGAAACTCTGGTAGCGCACGCGTCTCGCGTGCTGGCGAGCGCGTCCTCGCGATCGCGAACTTTTCTGTAAGCATTGAACGTTCGCTCGGGGACAATGCGTAGACTAAGTTCGTTTTGGCGGGACGCCGCTGCAACGGACGCGAAGCGACGGCCAGGCTTTCAAACCAGGACGCAAGACTCGTATGCTACCCAGACACAACGCTCACCGCACAATTGAATCAGCTTGATAAACGACGCCGTTTTTTATGACCGTGTCGATATCAGAAGCATTCTTGATGTCGTCCAGCGGATTTGAATTGAGAATCACGAGATCGGCGAAACAACCGGCTTCAAGCCTGCCGACATGCGCGCCGGTTTCACCGCCAAAAAGTTTCGCAGCGTTCGCGGTGGCACATTGCAGAATCTGCATCGGTGTCAGCCCCGCTTGTTTCATCAGTTCAAATTCACGGAAAAGCGCCGGCCCGTGAATGGTTCCGATGTTCCCCGCGTCTGTGCCGGCGGCGATAGTCACGCCTGAATCCTCGAGTTTCTTCAGATTCGGCAGCGCGACATCGTACGTTTTCTTGATTCTGTCGAGCGCGGCTTTCGGATCAGCCAGCGCATCTTTCACCCGCTGCGGCAATTTGTCCTGAGGAATTTTGGTGACATCGAGTGATGCGATCACTTCTGGATTGCCCCACTTTTGTTCCTCGGGAGTCAGATTCAGCTGGTGCGAAAACGTTCGACCGTAGCGTTCAAATACCACCAGCGTCGGACACAGAATGACACTGCGATCTTTCAACAGCTTCACAAAGGCATCATCAACCGGCTTATCGATTACGCTGTGGACCAGCACGTCCGCGCCTTCTTCCACTGCCGCCCGCGCCGTTTCCAATTCTGTTGCATGCACGGCGACGCGAATTTTATGCGCATGACTCTCTTGAATCGTCGCGCGGACGATCGGCCGGAAAGAATCAACCGGATGATCTTTGTCCACGATGTACCAGATCTTGACCAGGTCCGGTTTTTGCTCCGCCAGTTTGCGCACGAACTCGCGCGCCTGATCAGGAGTGTCGATCTTTACAATCGGCGGATCACCGAGATCGAGTTTCTCGCGCGAGACACTCGAAATCAGCGGCCCTGCCACCGCAACACGCGGCGCCTTCGCCGTCGCGTTCGCTTTTTTGCGGACCTCAAAATTCCACATCGGTCCACCGACATCGACCACGCTGGTGATGCCGCTGCGAATGTACCGCGCGAAGACATCATTCAGGTGCGATTTGATCCACGCGACTTCGTCCTTGTACGGGCGCACACTGTTGAAATCGGCGCCGTCTGGTCGCGTAAACAAATCAGCCGATTGAAAGAAGTGAACGTGCGTGTCGATGTAACCGGGCAGAATAAATTTGCCCGCGCAACTGACCTGTCGCCCGAGCGTGGCGGCGTCCTGTTTGCCCATCGAGACCCTCTCAATCTTGTCGTCGTTGATCACCACAGTCGCATTGGGCAATACCTTTCCGTCTCCGGGATTAATCACAGTGGCCCCGACGAGTGAAATTTTTTCAGCGCGCAACGTTGCGACGCACAGCAACGCGACGACGACCGAAAGGCTAAATTTCATATCAGAATTCCTCGACTTAGCTCGGACTGACAAAATGTTATTCTTTTGATTCGGGAACCGCTTTCTCTGCGGCTTTGAAGCCGATTTTCGAATGTGTGCCATCGCAAAATGGTTTTTCGGTGGATGCGCCGCAGCGACAAAGCGCCATCCGTTTTTCCTCTGGAAACCTGTTGCCGTCGGAGTCGATCAATTCCACTTCGCCCGTCACGATGTAAGGGCCGTTCTTGATTGTTTCGATTTTTACGTGAGCCATGGCGGAAATACTAAAGCATCAAATCCCAAATCCCAAGTTCGTCGCGGCGAATCCAAGCGGCAACAACGCGGATTGTGACAGCCGTTTGCAGCGGCGTTTTGTCAAAGACCGATGAACTCTAAGAAAAATGAACCGGGATTTCTCGATTCAGTCGGAATGGGAACATTCAGTGTGTTCGATTTTTGCAATTGTCGCTCTGCCACCCATGATGAGTGATGCCGACAAGGACAACGGAAACAGCCCGCGTGCCGGAGGACATCAGTGGCCGGCAGCGGCGCATGCCGGTGGGCGGCATCACGTGGCGGCATACGTTTCGCGCGCTGCGACATCGCAATTACCGGCTTTTCTTCTGGGGCCAGCTTGTCTCGCTCATCGGCACGTGGATGCAACAGACGGCGATGAGCTGGTTCGTTTACCAAATAACGAATTCGAAACTTTTGCTCGGCCTCGTGGCTGCCGTTGGTTCGGCGCCGATGGTGCTCTCGTCAGTGTGGGGTGGCACGCTGGCTGATCTCTATCCGAAAAGATCCATCCTCGTAATGACGCAAGCTGCGCAGAT
>QHPE01000021.1:0-267 GCA_003218945.1 Verrucomicrobiota bacterium
TAAACGGGGTGTAGTGCTCTAGGAACCAGTTCGGTTCGACGCCGGGCCATGAACCATCCCACCGCAATCGGTCATGAGTGAAATAACAAAGCACCTCTACACGCTCGTCATTCTCAAGCGGTAACATCAGTTCCAAATCAACTGCCCGCCCGTCTTTGTTGAGTAACAATGGGAACCGGTCTCGTGTTGCGTCAATTTCGACGTATCCCGCGATTTTCGTGATCGTCTCTGGCAAACCATTTCGGCCCAATGCTTGGAACGTCTGCA
>QHPE01000021.1:368-14827 GCA_003218945.1 Verrucomicrobiota bacterium
CGGACTGTACTGATCCATTTCCAGTGGAGGACGGCTGGGCAATTTTCCGATCGGTTGGCTGCTGTGATGGCAGTCTATAAATTGCATACCAAGCCAAAACGCCAATCGCACTGCCTGCTACAACAAAGATCAATAATGTCATGGGTCGATGTTTGCGAATCAAAGGGTAGTATTGTCGCGCTGTTTCGTGCGTTAACGCCAAAAAAACAAATATCAGCATAGGGACGATAAAGAGTGCTGACACGCCTAAATCGGGGAACTGATTTAACCACCCCTTTTGGAGTGCGATATTCACTCCAAGACCCCATCCCGCTGCAACCAAAGACCATAAAACCGCTCGCATGGCGGAAATGTGTCGGTATTTACAGTTTCTTGAAAGTGATAATCCTTGTCCCGAGGGCCAGGCGAGGGTTGCGCTGCCAAGGATCGCTATGGCGGGAGACGCGGCAGCGTTCTGTCATGAATCCGTCATGAAATCCATGATTTGCCATTTTACTATGGCAGCGCGTACGGGAGTCGAACCCGTGTACCAGCCTTGAGAGGGCTGTGTCCTAACCACTAGACGAACGCGCCACAAATGGGTGCGTGTAGAAATACCGCAACGCGTGCGGGGTGGCAACCCGGAGTCAGGAGTAAAGGTCGCAGGGCCCCAGGGGGCTATTCGCCTTAATCACCACCGCCATCGTCGGTATCCTCGTCGCCAACGTCGTTGGCACCGCTATAGTCGCTCTCTTCATCATCGTCGTCCGAAACGCCCTCCATGATGCTGCCGCCGGCAGTGACTTGTTCATTGGCTTCTTCCTCGGCAGCGACTCGTTCCTCCTCGGCCTCAGACATGTCAAAGGATCCACTTTCGGCGTAAGATTCTTCCGAGCTGATTTCATCTTCCGAAAGCGATTCAGAGACGGTGATGTCTTCGTAAACATCGACCTGTGTATCGACCAACGCCCAGTCGTACGAAACCGTATCGCACCACGTGTTGTACCAAGTGTCGTACCCAGTGAACCAGTCCACCAACTCGAGATACGCGGCCCGCCACGGCTTATCGACGTAATATTCATAGCCACGAATGAGGCCGGTTTGAACATCGAGCAAGTAAAGGGTGGCGACATATGCATCCACGATTGCAGGCTCTATAATGATGCGCTCCGCCTGCTTCTGGATTTCGTGCAAACCTTTCTCCAGCGCCTTGTCTTTTTGGGCCGATTTCTCCAGCCTCGAGATTTTCGCCAGCAAATCCTTCTGTTGCGCCTTGATTTTCTCGAACTCCGCTTTCTCGTTTGCGGTCAGCTCGCCGCCTGCCTTCTTTCGAGCAGCTTCCTTCGAGTAGTTGATGCGCAACAGCGCGATTGCGTCACCAAGCTTTTTGCCGTTTTCGACTACCTGCTTGTTTTTAGAATTGGTTAGTTGCCAATCGATCTTCATTTGCTCCTGCGCCCTGCGCGCTTCCGCGATACCTTTCAAGAAGTCGTCATCCTGTGCTGCGAGACCCTTCTTCGCAGTCTTTAGATTTTTCGCGATCTGCTGCGTCGATTTCCAAAACGGCTTGTTCCTAGCTATATCAGGATCGAGGCCACTATCGGCGCGTGCGTCTTTGATCATGGCGACCAGCGCCTTGCTTGCGTCGTTGAGTAACGCTTCGGCGTTGGCTTGTCTTGTTGCCTTTTTCAGTGTGGTCTCGGCAGCAGCAGCCGGCGGGCGGCTCGGCTTCGCAGCGCGTGCCACGATGAAAGAGCTAAGTGTGAGGCAGAGGAGGAGACCAACGAATTTTTTCATGAGTGCGCAGCCTGTCAGCGAGGAGCTACCAACCGTGAATCTATGAACGGATTTGTGGGGCGGCAAGCAGCGAGCTGGCTTTACGAGTCGCAGGCAACGCGCGATGCTCGCGCGCCTGTGAAAGCAAACCGCATACGGTTGGAAAAGAGATTGCGACCCAAAGCGGGGTGGGGTGTCCCGCTGGCCTGGGTGACGCTTTGCGTCGTTTGGAGCTCCACCTGGCTCGCGATTAAGATTGGATTGCGCGATCTCCCGCCGATATCATTCGTAGCGATTCGTTTTCTCGTTGCGATCGTGGTGCTGTTAGCTGTCTCGATCAGGCGCACCCGTTTGCTTCCCCGGAGCCGCAACGATTATGTCGTTTTAGCGATCACGGGAATTCTCATGTTCGCAGTGAACTACACGCTGCTGTTCTGGGCGGAGCTTCACGTGTCCTCCGGGCTTGCTGCGGTGTTGCAGGCGACGATTCCAATGTTCGGCATGATTTTCGCGCACTGGATGCTGCCTGACGAACCGCTGCGTTTACGGAGGCTTGCCGGCGCAATGATCGCACTCGGTGGCGTCGCGATAATCTGCGGCAGGTTGCTTGGGTTCAATGGCCCGCTGGCTTTCTGGGGCGGCGTGGCTGTTGTTGTCGGAGGTGCGAGCGCTGCGTTCGCAAACGTGCTCGTTAAGGCGCGGTCGATGCAGCTTGCGCCCGCGATGCTCGCTGCGTGGCAGATGATTTTCGGAATTGCGCCGTTGTTACTGCTTGGGTTGGTCGTCGATGGAAATCCGGTGCGCTTTCACTGGACCTCCACGTCCGTGTTTTGTCTGCTGTATCTCGCTGTTATTGGGTCGGCTTTGACGTTTTACTGGCTGCTGCCGCGCCTCCCGGTCGCGCAACTGCAAAGTATTTCGCTCATCACCCCGCCCGGAGCGGTGATGCTCGGGTGGTTGTTAGGCGGCGAAACGTTTCCGCCCTCATCCTTGTTAGGCGCTGGCCTTGTCCTTGCCGGCGTATGGATCATTTTCCGAAAAGCGGCTGCCTCCGAACCGCTGATTCAGGAAGGTTAAGCGGCCACGAGGTTCTCCTTGCTATTTCGAACGTTAGAGACGTGTGCCGCTGGCAGACAATAATCGAATACAGACCTAGACTGCCCGGGCGACTCACGTGAAATCCATTTTCAGCAACTGCAGAAGAAGCTTAGTATCTCAGCGCGGCGCCGATGTGGCGGAATGGTAGACGCAACGGACTTAAAATCCGTTGGGCCGTAAAGGGCCCGTGCCGGTTCGAGTCCGGCCATCGGCAATTCCGTGGCGCGCCGTCAACACGAAATGTGAGAACTTCCGTTTTGGCCAGGATGTCCAGCGACAGGCGCAGCGGCATGAGCGATCGAGGTTTGGCAATTTTGCTCGTGCTAGGCGCGGCTGTTCTGGTTGTACATTTGCTTACCGGTGGGCGTTATGGTTTTCATCGCGATGAACTGGCGACGCTGGACGACGCCCGACACCTGGCGTGGGGTTACGTCGCGTATCCGCCGGTGACGCCGTTCTTTGGATGGCTGTCCTTGAAATTATTTGGCACGTCGTTAACCGGGTTCCGATTTTTCGCAGCGGCGTCGGTTTCGGTCGCAGTAGTTTTGACTGGGCTCATGGCGCGCGAGTTGGGCGGCAGGACCGGTGCCCAAGCGATTGCCGCGTCCGCTGCGATTCCCTTCGCGCTCGGCGCGGGAAGTCTGATGCAGTATGTGGCGTTCGATTACCTGGCCTGGGTAGCCTGTTCGTATTTTTTCGTTCGGTTGTGCCGATCGCACGATCCACGGTGGTGGCTCGCAATCGGAGCCTGTGTCGGTCTCGGCATGCTGACGAAATATAGCATGGTGGTTTGCGCATTTGCGATTGCTACAGGCGCGCTGTTTACGGACCTTCGCGCCGATTTGCGAAGCAAATGGCTATGGCTTGGTGTTGCAGCCTCGCTACTGATCTTTCTGCCTAACCTGATCTGGCAAATTCAAAACGACTTCGTTTCGCTCGATTTTCTCCGGCATATCCACGACCGCGACGTGCGTATTGGCCGAACGAAAAATTTCCTGCCCGATCAATTGAAGCTGACTCTCTTCACATTCCCTCTGGCGATAGTTGGTTTGTGGTTCTATCTCGCATCCAAAGCTGGCCGGCGTTTTCGAGCGGTTGGATTTTTATACGTGATCCCTCTGATCACTTTTCTGATTGCCAAAGGGCGCGGCTATTACCTCGCTCCGGGTTACCCGCTGTTGTATGCCGGTGGCGCAGTTTCTCGCGCCCAAATGATTGCTCGCATGCGCCCGGTTTGGCGCCTTTCACTGGAGTGGTTTGCGTGGGCTTCGGTTGTGGTAACCATCTTTCTAGCTGCGGCGTACCTTGTTCCGCTGGCACCAGTTGATTCCGCGTGGGCGCGCCAGGCGTTCAAGGTCAATGGCGATTTCCGCGAGGAAATCGGCTGGCCAGAGCTGGTGCAACAGGTCGCTGAGATTCGCGATTCGTTAGGCCGGGGGGAGCGCTCGCGTGTGGCAATTCTCGCCGGCAATTACGGCGAAGCCGGAGCGATCAACCTTTATGGCCAAGACTATGGGCTGCCGAAAGCCATCTGCGGAACGAATTCATTCTGGGCGCGCGGCTACGGTGATCCGCCGCCAGAGACGTTGATCGTGGTCGGATTTTCTCAAGAGTTTGGCCACCGGTATTTCGAATCGTGCGAGTTAGCGGGTCGCATCACCAGCAAATATGGTGTCGCGAACGAGGAGACTACCGATCACCCCGACATCCTCATTTGTCGGCACTTGCGTGAAAGCTGGCCTGAGTTTTGGAAAAAATTCCGTCGCTATGGCTGAGCGCGAGATCAAGAGCCGAATGAATCAGCTCGGGATTCGGGAAGCCGATCTCCACGAAACCTTTGCCCGGTCCTCCGGGCCGGGTGGTCAAAACGTGAACAAGGTTGCCACTGCGGTGACGCTGCGACACTCGCCGAGCGGCATCAGTGTCACCGTGCAGGATTCGCGCTCCCAAGCAATGAATCGCAAGCTGGCGCGTGAGCGATTGCTCGACGCGATAGAGAGCGCCCGGCAAGAACGCCGTGCCGCGGAAATTGCGGCGCGCGAAAAAGTGCGCCGACAAAAATCGCTACGTCCCGCGGCGCTCAAGCGAAAAATCCTGGAATCAAAACGCAAACGCGGCGAGCTAAAGAAACGACGCGCGAAGGTTCAACTTTGAGAAGAATTCGTCGCGCTAATACATCTGCTAATGCCACTTGTGACGAATTGTCTGTGAAGAAACAATTCACGTTATGAAAAAAGCAATCATAGTTGGTTCTGCGATTTCGGTCATCGGCCTGATGCTGGTTTCCTGCTCCAGTACGCCCGAAGCGACCACGACTACAACGCGTCAAACCACCGTTACGGCGGCGCCGCCGCCACCTGCTCAAACTACGACAACAACGACGCATATGAGTGGCAGCGGCTACTGAGAGGCTGTTGTAGCTACGGTCCTGCGGGCGGTGTGGAGTGTCTAAACTAACGCTGAACTGCACCGGCCAGCAGGCCGGTGGCTGCAACTGCCAGTCGCGATTAAGTTTTTTGCGCGGGCGGTTCGGCGACTTGCGCTTCCTCTTCCTCCGCCTGACTGACTACGGGGGCAATTGCCTGAAGTTTTTCGTCATTGCGCAAATCCATCAGTTTCACGCCCATCGTATTGCGGCCGGTCTCGCGAATTTCTTTCACTCGCGTGCGTACCATCTGGCCTTTGTTGGTGATGAGCATGATTTCGTCAGTCTCACGGACGGTGAGCGCGCCAACGACTTCGCCGGTTTTCTCGCCGGTTTTCATGGTGATGATCCCTTTGCCGCCGCGTGATTGCCGCCGGTAATCATCGAACCCCGTTCGCTTACCGATTCCGTTCTCACCGGCCACAAGGAGCATCGCATCCGGGTCGACAATGGCACTACCAACGACGTGATCGCTTTTCTCGGGGCGAATTCCCCAAACGCCGACGGTGTTGCGGCCCTGATCGCGTAATTGTTCTTCATGAAAACGCAGGCTCATTCCTTTTCTGGTGATGAGCACGATCTCATTGTTGCCGTTTGTTAGTTTCGCGTCGATCAAGCGATCGCCGTCTTCTATTTGAATGGCGATTATCCCGCCGCGTCGCACGTTCGCGTAATCCGACAAATTCGATTTCTTCACGATGCCCGATTGCGTCGCGAACACGATATGCAGATTTTCGTCCCATGTTTGGTCGACGGCGTTCGGTCCCGTGCCTGATTTTTTAGATTGGACGCGAATCGTCGCCGCAATTTTTTCATCGGGCTTGAGCTCAAGAATGTTTGCGATGGAACGCCCTTTTGCCGCGCGTCCCATCTCGGGAATCTCGTAAACTTTTTCCACGTAAGCGCGCCCAGTGGCGGTGAAGAACATCAGGTAATCGTGCGTGGTAGCAGCGAAAAGGTGCTGGACGAAATCGCCTTCATCCTCCTCGGTTGCGCCATCGCGCGTCTGCATGCCAATCACGCCTTTGCCGCCGCGCCGCTGCGCGCGAAATGCGCTCACGGCCGTGCGCTTGATAAAGCCGGCGTGCGTGATGCTGATGATGCAACCCTCATTGACGATAAGGTCTTCGATGTTGATCTCCGCTTCGTCAGGAGCAATTTCCGTCAGGCGAGGGGAGCCGTACTTGTCGCGGATTTCGCGCAGTTCTTTTTTGATGATGCTGAAGACGCGCTGCTCTTTGGCAAGAATGTCGCGCAAATCATTGATGGTCTCGACGAGCTCCTTGTATTCATTGACGATTTTCTCGCGCTCGAGTCCGGTCAGCTGATACAGACGCAAGTTCAGGATTTCGCCCGCCTGTTGTTCGCTGAATGCATAGCGGCCATCGGTGAGGCGCGCAGGATTGCGAATGAGAATGCCTAGTTGTTCGACCTGGCGTTTCGTAAATTCGAACGCGAGCAGTTTCACTCGCGCTTCGTCGCGACTGGCTGATCCGCGGATGATGCGTAGGAATTCATCGAGATTGGCGAGCGCAATCAGATAACCTTCCAGGGTTTCGGCGCGCTCCTCGGCCTTGCGCAGTTGGTATCGCGTGCGACGCAGCACGACTTCGCGCCGATGGTCGATGTAAACTGCGTTAGCGTCCTTGAGCGGCAGCAACTTCGGCCGGCCGTGGTCGATCGCCAACATCATCGTGGCAAACGAACTCTCCAGCGCGGTGTGCTTGTAGAGATTGGCAATGATGACTTTCGGGTTGGCGTCGCGTTTTAACTCGATGACCACCCGCGTATTTTCATCCGATTCGTCGCGAACGGCGCTGATTTCTGTCAGCACTTTTTCGTTCACCAGCGACGCGATGCGTTCGACGAGGGTGGCGCGATTGACGTTGTATGGAATTTCAGTGATGACAATTTGTTCCCTGCCGCCTTTGAGCTCCTCGATCCCGGCCTTGCCGCGCACCTTCATGCTGCCACGCCCAGTCTCGAGATATTGTTTGATTCCCGACACGCCGCAGATGACGCAGCCGGTTGGAAAGTCCGGCCCCTTCACGTGCTTCATCAATTCGGGGAGCTCGATGTCGGGATCGTCGATTTGCGCGCAGATGCCGTCGATCACTTCGCTAAGATTGTGCGGCGGAATATTGGTCGCCATGCCCACCGCGATGCCGGTTCCGCCATTAACAAGCAGATTTGGAAAGGCCGCTGGAAAAACCGTCGGCTCGGTGCGCGTCTCGTCGTAGTTGGGGACAAAATCAACCGTGTCCTTTTCCATGTCGCTCATGAGCGCGGCGCCGAGATGGGTCATGCGCGCTTCGGTGTAACGCATGGCAGCGGGCGGATCGCCTTCCACCGATCCAAAATTGCCCTGCCCATCGACCAGCCGCTCGCGCATCGCCCACGGCTGCGCCATATGCACGAGCGTGGGGTAGATCACGGCTTCACCGTGTGGGTGATAGTTACCGCTGGTGTCGCCGCAGATCTTTGCGCATTTACGGTGCTGCCGTCCTGGGAAAAGCGACAGGTCGTGCATCGCAAACAGAATTCTCCGCTGCGATGGCTTGAGTCCGTCGCGTGCATCTGGCAATGCGCGAGAAATGATGACCGACATCGAGTAATCGAGAAATGACCGCGATACTTCCTCGGCTACATTTATGGGCTCTATTTTTTCGTTTGGATTCAACATTTGTTCGTTACGCTTGCGCTGTAGCCGAGGGCGCTGACCTCGGCACATTTTGCGTTTCGCTTGCGATACATCTGCCGCGGTCAACGCCCGCGGCTACAGTTGTTTCGTTTGGATTCAACATGACTTGCTTTAGCCGGAGGCTGGCGAATATGCGGAAGGGCGCTCGGCTACGAAACGCTCCTCCCACATGCGCGAAATTTCATCGGCTTGGCGGGTCGTCGCGGGTGGACCGACGCGCGCACTGGCCGGAAGTTTGATTTTTAGAAAACTGAGTACGGCGCGGATCGTCGGCTCGTAATTCTGGCACAGTTTTTCATATTCCACGTTGAACGGTTTGACCCTGATCCGTCGAAAGAAATCGTCCCAGACTTTCTCCTGTCGTTCAGCTTCGCGCAGCGATTGCTCGATTAGATCCGGATCAAACTCCGGTTCTCGCAGTGTCGTTTTGCCCTTCTGCACCTTCCAAAGTCCTGTTTGCAGTGCGCGCGCCGTGGACAACGCCTGGCGCAATTTGTGACGCCGCACAATCCGGACAAAGCTAAGGCGCGGAAAAGCCTTGCGCAGCAGTTCCAGATCGCGCGTTGCAGAGTTTCCGAAACCGTGTG
This sequence comes from Verrucomicrobiota bacterium, assembly GCA_003218945.1. Taxonomy (GTDB): domain Bacteria; phylum Verrucomicrobiota; class Verrucomicrobiia; order Chthoniobacterales; family UBA10450; genus Udaeobacter. Next base: position 8,935 of record QHPE01000021.1, read on the forward strand.
TCTCTCGCAGCCGCTTCAGGAAATCATCCAGGTACCAGCTCATCAGTTTAAAACCGAACACCTCATTGTGCGTTGTCTTGCTGTCCACGACGCCACGCACGTAGGCGGCATAATCGGCAGCCGCATCGAGTCCCAGCTCTGCGGCGTAGCGGGATTCGCCCTTGGGGAGAAAAAATTGCTTCGGCATGCCTGCGCGCCGGGTGTCTCGTAGTCCATCCGTGAGCAAATTGCTGCCCGAGCGAGGAATCGTGCAAACAACATAACAGCGCCGGGGGTAACGCAGCTCATGAAACCAACCTGCCATCTCCTCTACACGTCGAGATTGCGCACGTTCAGTGCGTTATCTTCGATGAATTGGCGGCGAGGCTCGACGACGTCGCCCATCAGAATCGTGAACATTTTGTCGGCATCGACGGCGTTGTCCTCATTCAAGTCTACCTTTAGAAGCTTGCGTTTCTCGGGATTCATCGTGGTCTGAAACAACTCCTTGGCATTCATTTCCCCGAGACCTTTGAAACGTTTGATCTGCACTCCGCGACGGCCAATTTCCAAAATCTTTTGCAAGATTTCCGGAATGGAAAACAGCGGATGCGAAATCGATTTCTCGCCTTCGCCTTCGTTTAACTCGAAGATGGGACGATCGCTGGCCGCGTAATGATCAACTTTCAAACCTCTGCGAGCCAGTTCGGCAATAATTTTTTCGATCGCAGCAGATTCGTGCAACTCGACCAACCTGCCACGTCGACGTGTTCCATCCACTCGCGCCGGCGCCTCGCTTAACGGGAGCAACTCCTGGCCGATCTCGGTGTCGAACAAATTGAGATCGAGATTTTCCTGATGAAATTTGCGAACTGCTTTCTCGTCGTGAAAATAATGTGCGCTTTCCTCATTCCCATCGCGCACCTTCACAAGGTAAGTGGGGAGCTTGTCCGACTTGGAACTGCGGTGGCCGAGGTAAGTTTCAAAGTCCCCACCATGGCGCCGCACCGCTTCGCTTAGTTTTGCGAGTTTCTCGAGCGATTCGAGGATGTCCTTCAGTTGTGCCGCAGTGAATTCTTTCTCGTCCGCGAGATTCTTTAGCCGTACGTCCTCGGCGCCCAAGGAAATAAGAATCTTGTTCAGCCGCGCGTCGTCTTCGACGTATTCCTCGCGTTTTTTTCGTTTTATCTGATAAAGCGGCGGTTGCGCGATGTAGATTCTTCCTGCGCGCACCAACTCGGTCATCTGTCGGAAGAAGAACGTGAGCAACAGAGTGCGAATGTGCGAGCCGTCCACATCCGCGTCCGTCATGATGATGATGCGGCCGTAACGAAGCTTTGTCATATCGAATACCGCTTCGTCTTTGCCGTTGCCCTCCTCTTTCGATTTGCCGATCCCGGCGCCGATCGCGGTGATCATCGCCCGGATCTCTGCGTTTTTGAGAAACTGATCTTCGCGCGCTTTCTCTACGTTGATAAGTTTACCGCGAATTGGCAGGATCGCCTGGTAGCGCCGATCACGTCCCTGTTTCGCCGAGCCGCCCGCTGAGTCTCCCTCGACAATGTAGAGTTCCGTTAATTCCGGATCGCGCTCAGAACAGTCCGCCAACTTTCCAGGCAAACCGCCGCCGGTGAGCGCACCTTTACGAATTGTTTCGCGCGCTTTGCGGGCAGCCTCGCGCGCTCGGGCCGCGGTAAGGACCTTCTCGAAAATGCGGCGCGCGATCGGCGGGGTTTTGTCGAAGTAAGTCATTAACCCGTCGTAGACCGCCGAGTTCACGATTCCGTCGATCTCCGTGTTCACGAGCTTCACCTTCGTTTGCGATTCAAAGCGCGGATTGGGCAGTTTAACGCTGAGAACGGCTGTTAGTCCTTCGCGTACGTCGTCTCCGGAAAGGGACGGGTCCTTGTCTTTAAGAAGGCTGTTTTGTTTTGCGTACTGATTGATTGCCCTTGTGAGCGCAGTGCGGAAGCCAGTGAGATGGGTGCCCCCGTCGGGGTTCGAGATGGAATTCGCGAACGGCAAAATCTGATCGTTGTAGCTGTCGTTGTATTGGAGCACGACATCGACAAAAACTTCGTCGCGCTGCCGTGCGATCACGATCGGTTTGGGATGCAAGACCTGTTTGTTTTCACCCAATTGCCTAACGAACTCTTCGATTCCGTGTTTGTAATAAAATCGCTCCTTCTTTGGCGGATCGACGCGTTCATCGGTGAGCGTGATCTCCAGACCCGGGTTCAGAAACGCCAACTCGCGCAAGCGCGCAGCTAATCGTTCGAACTTGAACTCGATCGTGATCGTGAAAATCGTCGGATCAGGCAAGAAGGTAATGAGCGTGCCTGTGGTCTTCTTGTTTTTGACCTCACCGATGACGGTGAGTTTGTCGGTCGTTCTGCCTTTGGCGAAGGCCATGTGATAAACCTTGCCATCCCGCGAGACCTCGGCCTTGAACCATTCCGAGAGCGCATTTGTGCACTTCGCGCCGACGCCGTGCAGTCCGCCAGAATACTTATATGCGCCCTGTCCGAATTTTCCGCCGGCATGCAGATTTGTCAGCACCAGCTCGATAGCCGGCATCTTCCATTTCGGATGAACATCGACCGGAATACCGCGGCCGTTGTCGCGCACCGAGATCGATCCGTCGACGTGAATAGTCACTTCGATCTTGGTGCAAAATCCTGCGAGATGTTCGTCGATCGAGTTATCGAGAACTTCGTAAACCAAGTGATGCAATCCGCGTTCGTCCGGATCTCCAATAAACATTCCCGGCCGTTTCCGGACTGCTTCGAGACCTTCGAGCTTATCGATCTGCGCCGCGTCGTATTTTTGCGTTGAGGCGATTCCGGTACTAACTTTTTCGACCGGAATTTCCTCTTGAATTTGCGCCATAAAAGTGGGGCCGAACGGCCCACGCAAACAGCATAGCGGAAAAAGGCTCGGAAACAACAAATAATCTCGTCATTTCCCAACGTAATGTGCACTACTAATTGGAGGCGCTTCCGCCACTAAACCCACTATATTGTGGTCGGTCGAGGCAATGCGCGATTGCCAATCTTAGTGTCTTGACCGGCCGTTTTCAGGCTCCGAAAATAGGCTCGTTTTATGCGCCTCCAAGCCTTCTGGGAAGCACGCTGGATTTTGGCTTTTCTTGCGCTGCTCGCAATCGTTTTCGGATTGTTCTCAGCTTGGGCATTCTGGTTCTTCGTGCTGCTCCTTTTGTGCACTATCGCGTTTTTCCGTGATCCCGACCGCGCAGCCCCCGTAGATCCAAACGTAATCGTCGCTGCTGCGGATGGCACAGTCATGGACATCGTAGAGCTGGATGAAAACGAAGTGCTGAAAAACAAAACGCGACGGGTCGGAATTTTTTTGTCGATCTTCGACGTGCATACCAATCGTGCGCCGATCGACGGTCGGGTCATTTACCGTCAGCACTGGCCGGGGCTTTTTCTCGACGCGCGTCGGCCGGATTGTTCCGAGAAAAATGAATCAATGACGTGGGCATTTAAGAACACGCGCGCTACAATTGTTGTTCGGCAGATTACCGGAGCCATTGCGAGACGCATCGTGGCTTGGGCGAACGTGGGCGACGAATTGAAAAAAGGCGAACGCTTCGGGATGATTCGCTTCGGCTCGCGAACGGAATTATATTTGCCCCTTTCCGCCACCGTCCTCGTCAACGTAGGCGACCACGTGGCGGGCGGAGCGACGCCGGTTGCGCGACTGCCTAACGAATGAACGAACAACCATCAAAGATTTATCTGCTGCCGAATCTCATGACGGCGGGGAATCTCTTTTGCGGGTTCACGGCCACGCTTAAAATCTTGGAAGGCGCTCTTTTGCAAAGTGCAAACGCCGATCTTGCCGCGGATCGTTTTCACGAAGCGATCTGGTTCATTCTCGGCGCGTTTGTCTTTGATTTCTTAGATGGAAGACTTGCGCGGCTCGGCGGCCACGACACTGTGTTCGGCCGCGAGTTCGACTCACTCGCCGATATTGTTTCATTTGGTCTCGCTCCGGCGCTCATGGTTTACAGGGTCGTTCTCAATGAATTTCCCAATGCCTGCTGGATCATCGCGTTCGTTTATCTGGCCTGTGGCGCGCTGCGACTGGCCCGTTTTAATTCAGCAGCTGCGGCGCATAACGGGCCCAATCATCAAAACACCTTTACGGGTTTTCCCATACCTGCAGCTGCCGGTTTGATTGCGTCAATCACGCTGTTTCTTCTTTGGCTTGCCGAAGGTGAACACCACCTCGGCAACTGGCGCTTCGTTCTACCGCCGTTATTGCTCTTTCTCTCCTTCATGATGTTCAGCCGGTTCCAATATCCGAGCTTCAAGGCGGTTAATTGGAAAACGAAGAAATCGATTCCGCGTTTCCTTGCTATCATCCTTGTTCTCATTTTCACCCTGTTGAATTACGAGTGGATGCCGGCGGTCTTGTTCCTGGCGTACTTGCTTTACGGAGTAGTACGGCCATGGCTTTCACGCGAATGGCAGCGCGAAATCGAAGAAGAGATCGGCGAAGAACCGCCGGACGAGGCGGCTGAGCAAACGCGGTGAACTGGAACTTGTTTGTGGAGCAACGGTTTGGACTAACAGAGTTCGAATCCGGCAGGCGGGACGCCTTTCTACAGTTGTGAATTGAGTCGCGCCAGGATTTCCGGGTCGCGCACATCTGCCCATGCGCCAGTCAGCTCGAGCGCTTTCACCTTCTTACTGGAATAAGCCAGATCGCGTACCGCATCGGTCAATTCGTATTCGCCGCGTGGCGACGGTTTCAATTTCGTGATGAAATGGAAAATACTTGAGTGAAATGCGTAAAGCCCGGCGTTATACCACGGGCTTGTGGGTTCACCCGGTTTTGGTTTTTCGCGAAGGTCGACCACACGCATCTCATCATCGACAAAAACAGCGCCGCCTTTGCTGACGTCTTCGCCGCGCGTAACCGTCAGCATTGCTTCAACGTCGTCAGGAAGATCGACCAAGGGTTCGTAATTTGCCGGATCAACCAAGATGTCGCCGTAGGCCAGAATAAACCGACGATTGCCCACGAAATCGCGAGCAAGATCGACAACGCGCCCCGTCCCATCTTGCACGGTTTGGGTCGCATACTGAATCGTGACCTTGTAACGCGAGCCGTCACCGAAGAATTTTCGCACGGCGTCAGCGCGATACCCAACGACAAGAAGCATGTCGCCGATACCTGCGTTGCGAAGCCCTTCGACAATGTACTGTAGCACTGGCTTGCCGCGCACTTCGATCATCGGTTTTGGAAGCTCTGCGGTAAGTTCGCGCATCCGCGTGCCGCGGCCCGCTGCGAGGATTACGGCTTTGTTGATCTTTGTCATGGCGCTAAGGTAGCGCACGCGTCCCGCTTGCGAGAGCTGACAACGCAAGCCGGAGGCTCGCGCTACTTTTTCTCAACGATGATTAGCGCTGGCAAATTAGCCTGTTTAACCAATTCGCTCACCCTGGCGATGTCTTCTTGCTTGAGCGCTACCCATTTTTTTAACTGCTCGTCGAGCTGGCTGCTCAACATTTGGAACACATCGAGTTGGGGTGCAGTGGGCTCAGTATCTGCGGTTTCAATAGTGTGGCTAAAGGTGTCGAACCGCTCGTTCAGCATGTTCGGGAAAGCGAGGTTTGCTTCCGAGCCTTTCATGTTTACCTGAATGAGCTTCTGCTCGATTTCGGACATTTTGCGATTGAGATCGTCTGCCGCCGCGAGCGCCGCTTTCAAACGCGTATCGTCGCCGAAACGTTTGTGCAGATTTTCAATCTGAGATGTGAGATCGCGGATTTCATTAACTGCCTTGTGCAATTGCGACATGCGATCGTTCGCTTGCATTGCCAAGGCGAATTGTCTTTGCAACGCCGCTTCCTGTCCTTTTTTGCGCGGATCAATTGCCAGA
>QHPE01000022.1 GCA_003218945.1 Verrucomicrobiota bacterium
TTTTTGTAAACACGATGACCGAAGCCCATGATTTTGTCTTTGGTGCCCAGCTTTTTCATTAACCACGCCTCGGCGCGATCTGGCGTCCCGATTTCCTCAAGCATCTTCATTGATTCCTCATTGGCGCCGCCGTGTAGCGGGCCTTTCAGTGTCGCAACTGCGGAAGTCACCGCTGCGTAAATGCCCGCCAGCGTGGAGGCGGTCACGCGCGCAGCAAAAGTGGAGGCGTTGAATTCGTGGTCGGCGTAGAGGCTGAAGATTGTGTCGAGCATCCGGGTTTGCCATTGCTCGGGAATTTTGCCGTTGAACTTGTAGAAGAAATTCGCAGCTTGCGATAGCTCTGGCCTTTCCGGGAACGGTTTCTCGCCTTGCGAGATGCGCCAGCCATCGGTGATTAACGTGGAGACGCACGCGATCAGCCGAATCGATTTCCGAATGTTTGCGTCGTGCGAATTGTCGCCCAGGTCCTTGTCGAATGCGCTCAACATCGAAACGCCGGTGCGCAGCATGTCCATCGGATGCGTTTCGCCCGGAAGTAACCGCAGCATTTCCGTGACCGCGCCAGGCAACTCGCGCTGGCTGGCGATTTGTTGTCTGAAGTCCTTCAATTGCTTCGCATTCGGCAACTCGCCGTTGAGCAACAAATAAGCGACTTCCTCGAAAGTGGCCTTCTCCGCCATCTGATGAATGTCGTAGCCCCGATACATTAACCCGGCACCAGGATCGACCCAGCAGATCGCCGTCTCACCGGCGATGACCCCGGCCAGGCCCGGGCTGTATTCTGATTTTGTTTCAGTACCCATGTTGTTCGCTGATTCTAGCTACGATACGCGCGACGACAAATGGTCAGTCGCTCAAACCCAGCCATTTCTCTGCAGTTGGATCGTAGTCCAGCAGTTTGTAAAGCTCCTCACGGGTCTGCATCTCATTCATCCATTCTTTTTGCGTGCCGCTCACTTTCAGAGCCTGCAGGAATTTCTCGCTAGCTTTCATCGACACGCGAAAGGCGCTCTGCGGGAATATGACCATGCGATAACCGAATTTAGCCAGGTCTTGGAAGGAAAGGAGTGGACTCTTGCCAAACTCGGTCATATTCGCCAGCAACGGCACGTCGATCTCACTGGCAAAATCACGAAATTCCTCTTCGCTTTGCAGCGCTTCGGGAAATATTGCATCCGCACCTGCTTCGATATAGCGCTGTGCCCGATTAACAGTTCGGTCGAAATCTTCCACCGCGCGCGCGTCGGTCCGGGCGATGATCATGAAATCGGGATCCCGTCGTGCAGCAACGGCCGCGTTGATTCTTTCCGTCATTTCCTCAACATCGATTAGCGATTTGCCGGCAAGATGTCCGCAGCGTTTTGGAAATTCCTGGTCTTCGATGTGGCAGCCGGCCAGACCCGCAGCTTCGAGCTCATGGATCGTGCGAGCAACATTCTCCGAACCCCCAAAGCCGGTGTCTGCGTCAACAATCGCGGGAATCTTCACCGCCTTGGCGATGTATCCTGCCAATCGCACCACTTCCGTTAGCGTAAGCAGACCGATATCGGGAACGCCCGCCGTCGCGTTTGCCAGTCCGGCGCCACTCACATACACGGCTTCGAACCCGACGCGCTCCGCTTGTCGCGCCATGGCCGCATTGGGAACTCCGGGCAGCATGACAGGGCTCGCGGCGATGAGCTCGCGAAACCTCTTGGTCTTGCTCGTTCTCATACAAATGACAAAACATGAATGGCGAATGACGAATCAATGACGAAGCACGAATGAACGAAAACTACGGAGCGCTGGGCTCTTTTGGTGTTCATCATTCGATCATTCCTTGGTCATTGGTCATTTTCATTGCCTGCACCAGCCCATCCACGTTTTTGGCTTCATCCAGTTTCCACACGAGCTCGATAATTTTCTTGGCTCGTCTTTCACCGATAACCGGTTCGACAAGGCCAAGGAATTTTCCTTCGACCGCCGAGTCTTTGAGCCGATTCTTCGCGTTGCCCAGCGGATAATCGACGCGCCGGGTTAATCGCCGGCCGTCGGCAAGATCAACGTGCACAATGTTGCCGACAGCTTCTGGATACATCGCGCTTAATTCCGCGTGCCGCTCCACTTTTACGTTCTCGAGGAACTTCCAGACCCCAGGATCTTTGAACCGCTGCGGCCCGAACTGGCGATCCGTGACTTCGCCGTCAATCAGCGCAATGGCTGTGATGTAGGGCAAACTATGGTCCGCGGTCTCCCGCGTTTTGGGTTTCCATTTCTCCGGCTCGCTTCCGATAATATCCACCGCAGCGTCGTGACTCTCGATGACGACGCCTTTGATTTTCGAAAGATCATCAATCTGACTCCTTAAAAACAGAGCCGCTTCAATCGCGCTTTGGCTGTGGTATTCCGCCGGCCAATATTTGATGCTCGTTTTCAATATCATCGCGGGCGCGCCACGAAATTTCTCGCCCACATTGCCGAGCGATACGCCGAGTTGTTTCTCGAATCCCATTTCGCCTTCGAAGATCGGCGCAGGGCCCGTCATACCTTCGCGGGCAAGCAGCGCCGCGAACACGCCGTGTCGCGCAGCGGTCGCAAATGCTACGCCTTTCCAGTGTGAGAGTTCGCCTGCGCGTGCCTGGCGCATTGCCGCGCCGGCCACGCCCGCGATATTCACGGCGTGCCGCGTTTTTGCCGGGTCAAGTTTCATCAGGTATGCAGCGGCCAGCGCTGTTGAGAAGGTGCCATAGGTCACGTGGTCCCAGCCACGCTCACGAATGCTCGCCGCATCGCACAGACGGCATTGCACTTCGTAAGCAAGCGCGATGGCAGTGATCAATTCGCGTCCACCAGCGCCTATGCTTTCTGCGACGGCCAGCGCGGGCGAAATGTTATCGCTGGGATGTGCGGGCTCTTTCGAGAGATAGGTGTCGTTGAAATCGAAATAGCGAATGGCGCAGCCGTTGGCGAATGCTGCCCAGTCCGGCGGCGCCTTGTGGTCGGTCCCAAAAATTGTGGATCCATGTTTCGCCGAGAAATCTGCAGCGAGCTTTCGCGCGATTAGGAACGGCTCTTCCTTCCATGCGCCGAGCGCACAGCCCAGGGAATCGATCACGCGCCGTTTTACTTCGTGCACGACTTCCTTGGAAAGATCCTCAAAGCGCTGTGCGCACGTGTAATCAGCAAGTTGATGAGCAAGCGTTGTTTTCATGTGAAAAATCGAGATTCCAATCTGCTGATGAATTGCGGCGGAGCAAGAGATGCGCGGCATTCCGCACAAGGTAGGGCGACCACTCTTGTGGGCGCCGGAACCGTCTCGCGACTATTATATGGACCGCCGATCAATGCGGCGGGCTTTTCGGAGCCACGGCTTCGGCCATCGATTTCAACATTCGGCCGAGATCGCTGTTGGTCGAGAGAACCGCCGTCGTGTCCTTTTCAAAAGCGGCACGCATGACATCCAGGCTGCGCAGAAACGAATAGAGCTCCTGCGCGTCAGGCGCACCGAACGCTGCGGCGTAAATCACGGCGGCTTCGGCGTCGGCTCTGCCTTCGATTTCAAGGGCATTCTTCGTCGCATTGGAACTGATCGAGGCGACGTCGCTTTCCTTTTGGCCGTTGATATTCGCCGCCTCACCGCGGCCTTCTGAACGAAAACGCGCTGCGATTTGGTGTCGCTCACTCGACATGCGCTCGATGATTTTCTCGGCTACCGCAGGATTGTATGTGCTGCGTTTGAAACGTTCATCGAGCAGTTCGATTCCAAAGTCCGCGATCTTTTGACGCGTGCGCTCGGTGATCTGTTTCTCGATTTCGCCGCGCCCGAACTCGATGTCGGGAATTGTGGTCGGCAGAACCGTACCGGTTTTCTCCAGCTCCTCATCGCGCACCGGTTTTCGCCCCTTGGTTACACGAATGATTTCGACCAAATCGTGCGTGGCGACGGCGGTGCGCGTCTCGCTGCCGAGAATATCGTCCAGGCGCGAGAGCGCGCTCCGTTCGTCATTGAGCCGATTGTAGTAGAGCATCGGATCGCTGATGCGCCACCGGGCGAAACAATCGACGATGATGTAAAGCTTGTCTTTGGTTGGACATTCAATGGGTGGCCCGTCCCAGGCGAGGATGCGTTTGTCGAACCGCTGCAGTCTATCGATGACTGGCAGCTTAATCTTCAACCCGGGCGTGGTGATCGTGCGAACGATTTTCCCGAACCGCGTAATGATTACCGTTTCGTATTGTGGCACGACAAAGAGCAGCGTTCCCCATTTCAATGCGGTCAAAATGAAAAGAATGCCCAGGATCGACATAAACGGGCTTTGCAAGAAACGAACCGCAGCAGACACCGCAGCGGGTCGCGGAGTCACATCGATCACGTTCATGGAGAACTCCTCGATTCGCCGGGCACCTGAAGCGGCAGCGTCTGGAGAATGTTCTTCAGGCTGTCATCGACGATGATTTTCTTTTGCAAATTTGGCAGGATGGCTTGCATCGCCTCAAGATAAAGCCGTCGTCGCGTCACCTCCGGCGCCTTGCGATATTCGGCGAGCAATAATGAGAACTTTTGCGCTTCGCCCTTCGCCTCGTTCACGCGACGAAACGCATACGCTTCCGCTTGTTTCTCGCGTTCTTTTGCCTGGCCGCGCGCGTTCGGAACCGCATCGTTGTACACGGCCCAAGCTTGGTTAATCGCTGTTTGCTTTTCCTGTTGCGCCTGATTGACGTCGTTGAACGCTGCCTGCACAGCCGGCGGCGGACGGACGCTTGTAAGCTGTACCTGTTGGATCTGAATTCCCAAATCGTACTGCGAACAAAGGTCGGCCAGACGTTTCAATGTCGATGTCTCAATGTCGTGGCGCCCGATGGTAAGCACCTCGTCCACGGTGCGATCTCCGATCACCTCGCGCATCACGCTTTCGGAAAGGTCGCGCAGCGGTTTCTCCGGCTCGCGTGCGCCGAACAGATACATTCTCGGATCGGTAATCCGATATTGGACCACCCACGGCACAAGCGCAGTGTTCAGATCGCCCGTGATCATTGTCTCAGTTTCCTCCGGCTGCGGATCGCCCTGATAAAGATTTGTCGCACCAGGGGTCGAAAAACCGAACTCCAGCTTCTGCAAGCGCTGCGTAGGCACGATGTGGATCTCGTCGACGTATGGAATGGCATAGGTCAAACCCGGGTTCACAATGTCGTGATAAGCGCCAAACCGCGTCCTTACCCCAACAGAGTTTGCGGGAATCGTCATGAACCCAAACACCAGCGTGAAAAGTGTTATCACGATCCCAACGCAGGCGATCACACCCAGAATCAATGGCAGGGGTTTAATCGGAAGATGTTCGGCGATGTCCGGCCTCTGCATAGACGTGCCCCTTATTCACTCAAACGAATGGTAGAGCGCAAGCTTCGAATTTCTGGAGTGACGACTTTTCGGACAAATCATTGGGACAAATCAGAGCGGCTGAGGCAGCCGCGAGAAAACGACTCGCGCTAATGAGTGAAAACTAACGATTTCCTTCCAAAACAAAGATCCCTGGAACACAGAGTTCATGGAGTTGTGCCGACGGACATTGCACCTTCCTGGCAGTGCAAACCAGGGCGATAGCGCAGGGATGATTCTGAGCCTAAAATCACTCGGTCGTAATGCTGACCAACTCGTCTCGCTCGCCGGTCACCAGGTCCACAGTGAGGACGTTCCCAACCCCCGGCGCGTAGTACTTATCCTCGAGCGCATCGGGTTCCAGCGGCGTGGTTTCCTGTGACTTGAGACAATTGTTGAAGCGCCCGTACGGGACCACAACCCGCGAGTTTAGATTCAAGGTCTCGGCGTAATCTTCGGCGTTGCCGAGGGAAAATTCCTGTCGATAAAAATCTCCGGGCGCAGGATGAGCTCTCATGATGATTCCTGGCTTATCGTTGTTGACTCCGGACAGGAATGAACCCTCGATCGTGGCAAGAAGGCCCTCCTCAAACTCTGCGGTGTTCTCCCCGAAATACCAGACATTGCCTTCCGTGTCTTGAGCAAAGAAATCAAGCGTGTCCTCCGTAAGCACGCCGTCGGTATAGACAGAATCATGCACCTGGACACAAGTAACCCCATCAATGGCTCTGGTGTCGTGAGTTACGGCAAAGACGTCTTTGATCGCTCCGTTCGGGGTGAGATAGGTAAAGGTTGTGCCCGGAACGAGCGGAAAGTAAGGGTTATCTATCGTGGTGGTGAAGTTAGTCGGATCGATAGGTGGGTCGTAGCGGTCAGGGCCGAGTTTTTGACAACTCGCCTGTCGCACCTCGAGTCCTCCCTGGCACGTATCAAGCCCATCAGCCAGATCGGCCGCGGCTTGTCTCTCGCACAATGTCCGTGCTGCCGGGTCAGTGATGTTAATGCATTTACCAAGTGCAACTTGATAGTCACTTCGCGCCGCCGACTTACACGACGTAAAGGCTTGACCCGCGGTTCCCTGGCAGAAGTTGGTTGACTCTATCCCGGAATTTTTGTCCTCTGCCGACAGATTCCCGACAAAGACCGTCGCGACCGTGAAGACAACGACGGTAAGTGATTGCGTCCACGTGGGCGCGTATTGTTTCAGCTCAATCGAACTTTTTTTCATTTTCACTTTCCTCCCTCTTAATTCTAAGTTTCACCACATTTGATAAAAAAGTTGTCGCTGGTCACCCCAACAGCGTGGCGCGTATCCACAGGACTAGCAGGAGAAAGATTGCAAATCCGCTGCCTACCAACCAGCGAAGGTCAGGAATAACGATCCCGGTCGAAACCGGCACCAAGTCAAGCTCCACAGCTATCAGCTTGTAAGGTGCGAGGGGGGCATAAGCAGGATGGGAAATCAGTTTTAAGAACGTGCGCCGGCTGGGATAGCGTACGACAGTCATATTGCCCCAGGTTCTCTCCGGCTGAATGCTAAGCAGGTTCGGAGACTGGGGAACTCCGATGAACGTCGGATAGGATGCGTGACTCAACCACAGCCATATCAGGCTCTTTTCGTAACGTGCGTTAGCCTCTCCGGGCGTTCCCGTGAACTCTGGCGCGCCGGGAAACGTCTGCACCTGGGGGAAGAAATGCATGAGGTTGAACATGTAGACTGGCTTGCCATTGTCGGCCTCGGCCCATGGGCGAAGACGCGCAACGAACGCCTGAACCCCCTTCTCAGGCAACGGTAACTTTTCGATTATCGCCAGGTATCGATCGATCTCCGCTTGAGTGAGCTTGCCCGCTCCTTGAGAATGCCAGGCCCAAAAGGCCACGTACAAGATAACGAGCGCGGCGGCTAGAATGAGCTCGAACGACATTTTTGTTCCCTTCTTGGATTTGTGCCGCTCTGTCGAAACCGATTATGCTATAAGATCAACGTTTCATCAAATTGAACCGCTTATCGCCGGATTCGGGCAGCGCACGGTTAAGCCGCGCCAGTCCAATACTGAATGGAACGCTGCGTCTCATGGCGTGATGACTCTGATGCTGCTGGATGCTTCGCAACCAATCTGGGTAGTCGCGTAGATATGGGCGAGCTAGCCACTACTTCCTCCTTTCTGTATCCAGAGTTAAGCAAAGAATTGGGATAACAAGGTATTAACCTGGGCTGGCTGTTCGTGTTGGACCCAATGGGTCGCAGTCTCAAGCATCTCAAGGTGTCCATCATCGCAGTACCGAAGACTTTCTCTGACCATTGCTTCACCCACGAACTGGTCGTGTTTTCCCCAAATCAGGAGCGCCGGCACTTTTACTCGCGAAGCTTTGGGATCCAACGCCAACTTCGATGGGCGCAATACGGCCGCGCGATACCAGTTAAGCATAGCTGTTACCGCCTCCTTCCTGGCCCACGACTCCTTATACCGCTCGAGATCAGAATCAGAAAAGATCCCAGGAGGCGAAGTATTCCGCAGTACCCGAACCAGCAGCGCCCAGTCTCGCCTACGCAGGATGAATTCGGGTAACCAGGGAAGCTGAAAAAAGAATATGTACCAGCTCCTTCGCAACTGCGCGGGATTCATGATGAGATTCTTCATGAAAACCCGAGGATGCGGGACGCTCAACATCGCGGTGCGGTGGACCCTATCGGAATATCGCGCAGCCAAGTACCAGGTAACAGCAGCTCCCCAGTCGTGCCCGACGACGAACGCTTTTGAAGCCGCCACGGTATCCAAAACGCCGACGACATCTCTAGCGAGCAGGTCAATGGAATAGTTAGCAATGCCTGCAGGTTTGTCACTTAGGTTGTAACCGCGTTGATCTGGTACTATCACGCGATATCCGGCAGAAACGAAGTGATCAATTTGGCGGCGCCAGGCGAACCAGAACTCGGGAAACCCGTGTAGCAGTATTAAAGGTTTACCGCTTGCAGGCCCGGCAAGAACCACGTGTAACGCAATGCCGTTGATGTGGAAAACACGAAATTCAAGAGGCGAGCGGATGCCTGATAGTGTCATAAATGCGAGTCAGCGAGCGATTTTTCCACTGTCAGGACGTTCAAGCCAAGATCCTTTACTTTTCGGCGCACGGCGAGGGAGGTTTTCGCCTGTTGCGAGATAGATGAGTCATCCTTCTCTCGTGACAAAATGGTCGAAATGTGATGAGTCCGCCGACTGCGAATGAGTCATCGCAACCTCTACTGAGCTCTCTAAGATTCAGCACATGACTATAGTTTGCCGAGTAGGCCGTCCAACGATCCCATTTGTATAGCGCGAAAGATCATAGCGAAAGCGCCGTCACCGGTTTACTCTGGATCCGACAAAGGCGGTGCAAGTTTGATCTTTCTGAAACGTGGCAAGAACCCAAATCCTCGAAGCAAGCTGGTATGATTATCCGCGGTATTACGATATAGTCTTTCAAGGGTACACTCGACAGGAGGCCGACTTCATCGAGGCCGCATGCCGCAAATACTGCCCTTTTAGCGTGCGCCGCTTCCTGGAGCCGGCCTGTGGCAGTGGCCGTTTATTGACCACGCTGGCTCGCAGAGGTTACCAAGTTACCGGCTTCGACCTAAGCCAGCCCGCGTTGAGGTATCTTCAACGGCGTCTCGCGCGGAGTGGGCTCAATGCGGAGACATTCGAGGCGGAGATGTCCAATTTTCGCCTGCGTCGACGGGTTGATGCGGCGTACTGCACTATTAGCACGTTTCGCTACTTGTTGACGGAGCAGGCGGCACGCGACCACCTGCGGTGCATTGCCGGCAGCCTTCGTCAGGGCGGCATCTACGTCCTCGGCTTACATCTGCTACCTTTGGCTGTCGACAAAGAGGACGTCGAGTGCTGGACGGAGCGGCGGTGCGAGACAATAGTGACCGTAACGCTGCGTGTGCTACGTATCGATCGGCGCCGACGAATCGCGAACGTACGGGTCTGCCTGCTGGTGCGCCGCGGATTGAAGGAACTTCGCCTGCGGCACGAATTTCAGTTGCGCACGTACACGGCAAGGCAATTTCGACGGCTTCTCGATTCGGTTCCGTCGCTGGAACTGTGCGACGTCTACGATTTCCGGTATAACATTGAGCAGCCGTTCGCCCTGAATGATGAAATGCCTTACAGAGTGTTCGTGTTAAGGCGACGACTGCCATCGTAGTTACTTGTGCATCGAAAACCTTCTAACTTCAAAGAAACCCGGGTCGGAATGTTCGAGCGCGACGGGTGTCTGTACCGAAACCGAGCTTGAAGATTGAAGAGAGCGATTTCGACTCGTGAGAACTGTTTCCGTTAGTTTATTGCGAGGCTCAACCGTAATTATCGGTGAACGGGGCTACTTGGAATGAAATCTAGAATCTCCAATTTTATCTACCGCCTTCTCCGAAAGGAGCGAATTAACGGGGGTTATAGGTGGAGGCTCGCGAGTATTGGATGGTTTGGCGTCTATCTGCACCATTTCGTTGACGACGGTTGGTTGAGAGATATGCACGATCACCCTTACCGCCTAATTTCAATAGGTCTTTTAGGTAAGTATCGGGAAGAAACTCCCAGCGGTGTGCGCATTTATCGAGCGCCTTGGGTGCGGTCCTTCCCCGCGTCACATATACACCGTATCGTAATGGTGGACGGTGGATCGTGTTGGACAATCATGATCACCCTAAAGCCTGTGAGAAGTTGGGGTTTTTGGACTCCTGCGGGCTGGACGCCGTGGCACAAATATGTGAACACCAACACAACCAGTAAAATTGATCGTGATTCCGAATAGCCCATTAATTGGTTATCCGAAATCAATCTTCGCACGGCGCGACGGCACAAGCCCCGGGAGTATACAAGAAAGCGCCGTGTTCAATTAGACACGACGCTCTCAGACCACCTTGAACCAAAGTTTTTTTGAGCTGTCAGATGAATCGATGTAACTGATCGTTACTTCCTCACCGGCAGCAATGGGCCTTGTCGCTATAAAGTCAATTGCGTTTCGATTACGATTCGTGTGATATAAAGCATTGGGCTCGTCAGAATGATTGTACAGCGAACCGTAGCCCAGTGCGATTGCAACTTCACGATAATCATTAGACCAGCTGTATAGGTAATCGTGCAACGGCGTCGCTTCAAGCACAGCCGTGTTTCTCGGTTCAAACCGTATGACAGGACACGATTCGATTAGCTCATCGCGGCTAATCGGTTGAATTGCAAACACGCCGCGGCCACGACCGAGTGACGGTTTGACTTCAATCTTGTATGGTTTCATGGCGGCACATATTCAAAGGCGTGCAGTACCCACGCCGCAAGTACCCGTACCCAACTAATCAAGCCAGACATAGCGGCGATCACCAGCAAAACCAAATAGCACTTTGCCTATGTCTTTCCAATCGTCTAAGTCCATGCTCATGGTATTTCCTCCCATTTGTTTAGCGGAGAGTTCACAGGGTCAGGTGACGGCCACCATCAAAGTAGATTTCCATGTTTGCAGTATTTCGTCGTAGTTCAGGTGATGCGAATCATTGCCATGGCCTACACCTTATCGCTTGCGACGGACCAGAGTATCTCGGTTGCAGTCTCCGCGAAAAGCAAACGTTAAAATGCCTTGACATGAGATACAGATTTGTAAGGCTCGTCGCAAATGATAAAGATGACGAAACCGCCCGGGCCCGAACCACCACCACCACCACCACCACCACCTCCTCCGAGGCCTTGATCAGATAGGTTTGGCGGGGGATCGCGAGACGTTCTCGCGATGATTACGATGACGGGTTGAAGGTATCGGAAGCCGGCGTCCGATACCACAGCCTGCACCTGTCTCGCAGTGGCGACCCACAAATCGGCCCAGCTTTACTTCGGAAGCGACGAGTTTTTGGAAGCGCGGATCATTCCGGAGCGGGTCGAACATTGGATCAAGCCGGAGCAGTGCAGGAGTGAGCGGCACACCAAACGCGAATGCGCCTGAATACGGTATCGAAAGTAGTTTCTGTAAAACAGAGATGGCGCGGTCGGGTTCTCCCATGCGCGCCGTCACCCGGGCGAGGACCTCGATTGGAACGGGACCAGTCACAGCGTTCTGCTCGATCGGATTCGCGGCGATGGCCCGGTCCGACAGAGCCAACGCGGCGGCCTTATCACCGAGGT
>QHPE01000127.1 GCA_003218945.1 Verrucomicrobiota bacterium
TCGGCCAGGATTTTTTCAATTGCGACCCGCCAAGGTCCTGTGTCCGCACGCTGGTCTACTGCGATGAAAGCGCGAAAAATCCGCTCCGGCTTACGGTCTGGATGAAGGGCGAGGATACGATCCATGACTTTAGCGTATTGTTCATAGTCGTGTAACCACAAATTGTAGGTCGCTGCGACGGTAAGCAGGTAAGGGAGATTTCGAGGATCGAGCTCACTGGCTCGCTGGAGATTGTGTGTGGCGTCAGCCCAGCGACCCTGACGGCGGTCAATTTTTCCAGCTAACTCGTAAACTCGCGGGTCATTGGGTAAACTCTGTTGAGCAAGAGCAAGTTCGGCACGGGCGCGGTCGTACTCGGAATATTGGAGATGCCAGCCCAGCGCGAGATGCGCTTCCCCGGAATCCGGCCTCAATCGAAATGCAGAATCTATGGCCGACTTTGCCAGGGCCAAGTGCACGGTGTCTCCAATCAAATCGTGCGCAAAGGCTAGCTGACAATAGGCGAGAAAGAAGTTAGGATCGCGAGCAACTGCCTTGTTAAGCAGTTCCACAGCCTCCGAAAGAGTTTTCCTTGCATCTGAAGGCGTCTCCGCGGTCGGCCCCAAGGGTACCTGGGCGTTGTAAATCATAGAGATAGCACGCACATAAAAATCATAAGCCACCAGGTCCTCAGTTGGTCTTTCTTCGACAGACGCCTTCTCCGCGGCTGACAGCTTGGCGTGAAGCTGCTGGGCAACTTTTTTCGCGATCTCACTCTGGACTGCGAACAAATCATTCAAATCGCGGTCGTATTCCTCAGCCCAGACGTGCGTGTCGGTGCGCGTGTCGATCAACTGCGCATTTAAGTGAATCCGGTCACCGCTCCTGCGTGCGCTTCCCTCCAGCACATGAGATACCCGAAGCGCATCGCCAATCTGGCGCACATTTCGTTTACCGCGATATTCCATCACGCTTGTCCGGCTGATGACTTTGAGATCGGCGATCTTCGCCAGCTTGGTCAAGATGTCGTCCTGCACGCCATCGGCGAACGCCGCGTGTTCTTTCTCGTCGCCCAGGTTTTCAAACGGAAGAACGGCGATTCCAGTCGTTACCGGATGCCGGATCAATTCGCTTTTCCAAACGATCCAGCCAGCGGCTGCCGCCAAAGCGACGAGACAAGCTGCAAGCAGCGCGCTGCTCGGATTGCGCCACACCCACTTTCTGCTGCGGCCTATGATTCCAGTGTGTCGCGCTAAGATTGGCTCATGCTTTAGCCAACGCTCCAAATCTTCGGCCAGTGCGAGAGCAGAAGAGTACCGACGCTTTGGATCCTTCTCGAGGCACTTCAAGCAGATTGTTGAGAGGTCTCGGTCTATTTTCGGATTTAACAGGCGCGGTTGCCGCGGTTCGGTATCCAAGAGGAGCCTGATCGTCTCGTACGTTGCTCCACCAGCAAAGGGCGGATGACCGGTGAGTAATTGATAGAGGACCGCACCGATCCCATAAACATCCGTGGCATGGCTGACTGCCGTGTTGTTTCCTACTGCTTGCTCGGGCGCCATGTAACTGGGCGTGCCAAGGATGTCCAGCGTGTGCGTGACACTGCTTTCAGATTCGACTAATCGGGCGAGGCCAAAATCGGTCAGATGCGGTTCGCCTTTTGCATCCAGCAGAATGTTTCCCGGTTTGATGTCACGATGAAGAATTCCATGTTCATGTGCGTAGTGAACCGTGCGCGCGACCTTGGCGATTAATTCCACAGCGCGCCGAATCGGCATCGGCTCGCGCCTGGTCACTTCGTCGAGTTGTCCCCCTTCGACGAATTTCATGCTGAAGTAGCAGGAGCCATCCCGCTCATCCACTTCGTAAATGGGGACAATGCATGGATGATCGAGACTGGCCGCGGCTTCGGCTTCCCGGCGAAAGCGCTTCAAATGCGCTTTGCTCGCCCACTGACCAAGGCTAATGACTTTTAAGGCAACCGTGCGATTGAGGCTCTTTTGTCTTGCACGAAATACCACGCCTTGACCGCCACGTCCGATTTCTTCCAGCAACTCATAATCACCTAACTCTCCCAACATGGTTGCGGCGCGCACGGCCTCTTTCACGCCTGAAGTAGGCTTCGCATTATCACGTGAAAGCTCGTCCAGGCTGCCGGCGGACGAGTCGACCTCAGCTACAGCATCCGGCAAAATCCCGAGCGCGGTTTCCAGCATGCACGCGGTACAAAGCCCTCTCGGCGCGTCAGAAAAGATTTTCGCACCGCATTTGCGGCAAATTCTGGTTACTCTGATCATTGCCTGAGACTCGGCGTCCGTTCTCATCTTGTACTGCGTAAGATTCTGTCAGGGCTTATGCGCGAATCACAGCAATCAGATAACGCAACTCGTTTTCTATATCGCCGGGAGTCGCAACTGTATTGGCAATTTCCTCGCGCAATAATGATTGATAGCTTTGCCGAAATCGATGAAAGGCCTGCGAGACGGCGTTTTCGGTCATTCCAAGTTGCGCCGCAATATCCGCCTGCGACGGCGCCCCCGGTTCGTCTGCCAACAATTGATTGAAGGAATCAAACAACGCGGCGTTACCTCGCGTGCGGTATTTATCCTCTAATCGACTCAACACGCGATCCAGCAACGTCGAAGCCCAACGGCGCTCGTAAATTCGCTCGGCAGTGAGCGGGTCGGCTGGCTCCATGCCGCTCTGTTCCTCGGCGCGCAGTTGTTCCAACGGTATGAGCCGCTCTCCTTTTCCACGTTTGATCGCCATTGCGCGGCGGCGTTCGTCGGTCAGAAAATGCTTCAACGCCGTAAGCAGATACGAACGCAGCCGCCCTTTCTCTTTGCGCACGGTGCTGAGATCCCGGCGTTCCAACAACAGAGCAAAAAAACCTTGCGTAAGATCCTGCGCTTCCTCCGGCCCAGCCTCTTGTCGACGCACGAAACTGTAAATGGGTCGCCAATAAATACGGCAAAGTTTCTCCAGCGCTTCTTGTGCCGCTGGCGACTCGCCTTGTGCCTCCAGCACCACGCTCCAGTGTGTGGTGGCAAACGCCGCCGGGCCGTGATAAGCATTTCCGCCAATCGCAGTCTGTGAAGTCACCTCACCATCAGCAGGGACCATACCGCGATTCAATCAAGAACTCGCATAGAAAGCAAGCTCCAGACGTCCCGGGCAGCAGTATTTCCCGGGTTACAAGCGGTTTTGGCTTTGCAGAGGGACTTTGCTGCGGTACGTTTGGCGTTCGCCATGCGATCGTTGGTTTTGTTTCTCGCCGGTCTGTTTGCAAGTGCCGGTTTGCTGCGCGGAGAACTCAAAACTCCGGAGAATGCCCCCATCGAAATTACTTCAACTGGCCAAACCACATATGAAAACGGGC
>QHPE01000128.1 GCA_003218945.1 Verrucomicrobiota bacterium
GCGATGTTCACCGTGCGTTTCGCTTCACCATAGTCCTCGAAGAACCGCGTGATTGGCATGATGCAAACGTCGTCCTGGCTCTGCCCAAAGGATGTTCCTTTCTCCGCAAGCACACCGACGATTGTGTACGTGTGGCCGCTTACTCTGATGACTTTGCCGATCGGCGTTTCGTGCGGGAACAACCGTTTCTCAATCATTTTACCGACGACGATTACCCGGCGCGAAAGCTCGACGTCTTCGTCGTTCAAGTTGCGACCGTAGCCAAGGGTGTAAGCGTTGGCCGTCAGAAAACTTCGGTTCGTCCCGACGATGAGAAGACTCGGCGTCGTTTTAACCCCGTTGTAAACTGCCTGTGCTTTTATTTCGTGCCCGAAACTTTTGAGACAGATTTCGCGTGCGTTGCCTTCCATCAACTTCGCGTAATGCAGTGCCTCGCGATAGGTGATGTTGCGCCGGTTCTGGTATTTTTTCTTGATCTCGCCGCCGACGTTCACGTTCGCCGGGTACTTGGCGAACTGAAAAATATTCGATCCGAGAAAACTAATGCCGCTTTCAATGGAGGATTGCAGCGCGCCGATGGCAGTCATGACCGAGATCACCGAGAAAACGCCGATGGTGATACCGATCATTGTCAGAGCAGCGCGCAGCTTATTCGCGCCCAGCGACGCCAGCGCCATCTTAATTATTTCACTGAACAACATCTCAAAAACTCGAAACTCGAAATTCGAAATCCGAAACAAATTCTAAATTCGAAATTCAAATTCACTCCTCGGATTTGCGGAGGATTGCGCCAAATATCTTCATTAGTTCTTGAGCTTCGGCCAACAGCTTTGCTCTTGCTGGCTCGAGTTGCCCATCGCAATCGAGCAACCGGAGCCAATAGCCGCTTTCTTTGGCTTCGCGGCGACAGGTCCTGATCTTCATCAGGAAGTCCTTCTTTCCGATCGATTCATTCGCCTCGATATAGTTTGCCCCGATTGATCCAGATGCACGAATGAATTGCTTCGCGTCCTCAATGTTGGCGATCGTCCGCGGCAGCTTTTTCGCAAAAGTGCGGCTCGCTTTGGCGAACTCAAATGTACGATCCTCAAGATCGTACGGTTTGCGATCGTTGTTACTCGCCATGAGTTCTGGTCTCAGGTTTCGGCATTCGAATTTGTTTCGAATTTCGATATTCGGATTTCGAATTTCCCTCACTCATATCTGAGTGCCGCGACCGGATCGAGGCGGGAGGCTGTCCAGGCGGGAGCGAAACCGGAGAACAAGCCGGTGAGAATTGAGACGGCCATACTCACAAGCACGAGAGCCAGTGAAAACTCGATCGGAAATGACGGAAAAGCTTTGGAAATACCGGTGCACATTATGTACGCAACGCCCAAGCCGATCAGACCGCCGAGCAGACAAAGCGAAGTGGATTCGATCAGGAATTGAAGAAGAATGGTGCGTCGCCGGGCGCCAAGAGCTTTGCGCGTTCCGATTTCACGGGTGCGTTCTTTCACGCTCACAAAGGTGATATTCATGATCCCGATTGCGCCGACAAAAAGCGAAAGGCCGGTAACAAAAAGCCCCGCGATGGCGATGGAGTTCTTGATCGGATCCAGCGTGCTTTTGAGGGCTTGTTGTTCGTTGATGCTGAAATCGTCTTTTTTCTCCGGAGGCAATCCGCGGACCCGCCGCATGACTCCGGTCAGCTCGTCTGTCGCTTCGGCGAGCCTCGTTTTGTCCTTCACTTTTACCAAAATATCGGAATCGCTTTTGGCGCTGAAGTATTTTTGAAATGCAGGCAGCGGCATCACGACGATGGAATCCAGACTGAACAGCCCGAGAAATGTGCCTTGCCGTGAGATGACGCCTACTACTCTGAAAGGTTGCCCATTAATCAGCACCGATTTGCCGATCGGGCTCTCGGAAGGAAAAAGCGCGTCGGCAACGTCGTAGCCGATCACGCACACGTTAGCCCCACCGCGAGATTCGATGTCATTGAAAAAACGGCCTTCCTTGAATTCGAACGTCGAAGTGATGAGGTAATCCGATACTGTCCCTCGAATCAGAACGTTGCTGACTTCGCTTTGGCCATATTTCACACTGCGCAGCAGACTCGAAGTTGGCACCGCGATAACGAGATTCGAACTGGGCGTTGCAGCGATGATACGGTTAATCGGCTCGGCGTACTCGGTCTTTATCTTTTTGCGGTCGCGATAATTCCACCAATCATCCACACGTTTCCACGGCCACTGCGAGACGTAGAGCACATCGTCGCCAAAAATGGCCATGCTTTTGTCGAAGCCAACTTGTATTCCCCCGATCGCAGTGCCCATGAGCGTGACGGCGACAATACCGATAATGACGCCGAGCGCCGTCAGGGTTGAGCGCGTTTTGTTCGAACGCATCTGCGCCACGGCGATCTTCCAGCTTTCGCTTAACTCGTAGGCGAAGCGTTTCATCTGTAAGCTGGAACATCGGCTTCCAGCCGATCCGGTGTCGGCAGGATGCCGACGCCACCGAGATCCCCATCGTCGCTTTCGATCAGACCATCGCGCAGCCGGACAGTGCGCCGGGCGTGATGCGCTATGTCGGCTTCGTGCGTAACAAGAATAATTGTGTGTCCGCGTTGATACAGATTTTCGAAGAGCGTCATGATCTCATCGCCGGTTTTTGAATCGAGATTGCCGGTTGGTTCATCCGCGAGGATGATGGATGGATCGTTTACTAAGGCTCGTGCGATCGCGACGCGCTGGCGTTGACCACCGGAAAGCTCGTTAGGTTTGTGGTGCAAACGATCACCGAGCCCTACCTCCCGCAACACGTGGGCGGCCCGCTCCCTGCGCGTGTCTGAATCGATCCCAGCGTAAACCAGGGGCAGCTCCACATTCCGCAAGCTGTCGGCGCGCGGAAGAAGATTGAACGTTTGAAAAACAAAACCGATCTCGCGATTGCGGATAGCCGCCAGTTCGTCGTCGCTCATTGCGGAAACGTCGCGACCGTTGAACTCGTAGCGCCCGGAACTCGGCGTGTCGAGACAACCGAGCAT
>QHPE01000023.1 GCA_003218945.1 Verrucomicrobiota bacterium
AGGACCCTTCAACTGTTCATCGCTTCAACCCATCGGCGCCGCAGGCTTGGTGGGCTCGTTAGGCCATAATTACTCCACCGTCACGCTTTTGGCGAGATTGCGCGGTTTATCTATGTCACGACCGAGTTCGATGGCGAGATGATATGCCAGAAGCTGAAGCGGGATGACGCTCAGGATCGGCATCACGTAATCGGGCGCTTCGGGCAGAATGATGATCTCGTTTGCGATGCCTTTCAGGTGTTTTGCACAGTTGCCGCTTGTCAGCGCAATGATCAGTCCCTTGCGCGCCTTCACCTGTTCAATGTTGTTCAGATTTTTTGAAAACACCGAATCGTCCGGCGCAATGAAAACCGACGGCAAGTCAGGACGAATCAGCGCGATAATGCCATGCTTGAGCTCTGCGCTCGGATGGCCTTCAGCAAACAAATAGGTGATTTCCTTCATCTTTAACGCGCCTTCCAGGGCAATTGGGAAGTTGAATTGCCGGCCAAAGAACAGAAAACCGTTTGCGTTAGCGTATCGTTTGGCGATCTCCTTGATCTGATCATTCAGGTCCAACGCGGCTTCGATCCGTTCTGGCAACGCCTGTAGCGCTTCGATCACGCGAGTCCCTTCCGCAGTCGATAGATTCCGCATCCGACCGAAGAGCAATCCGAGAAGCGTGAGAATAGCGAGCTGCGATGTAAAAGATTTCGTAGCCGCCACGCCGATCTCCGGTCCGGCGTGCATGTAAACCCCGCCATCACTTTCACGCGTTGTTGCAAATTCCCAGTGTGCGAAAACCTTTGCGCCGGCTTTCACGCAACGCGCCGAGGGTGTCCGCGGTTTCGCCGCTCTGACTGATGGCGAACACCAGCGTTTCAGGCGTCATGGGCGTGTTGCGATGGCGAAACTCGCTGGCGTAATCGACTTCGGTGGGAATGTTTGCCAGTCGTTCGATCAAATATTCGCCGACTCTTGCGGCGTGCAGCGCAGTCCCGCATCCCGTGAGAACGATTCTCCCAACGTCACGCAACTGCGGCGGCGCCATGTTCAACCCGCCCAGCTTTGCCGTGCATTCCTCTGGGTTCAGGCGACCGCGCATCGCGTCGCGGACTGTGTTTGGTTGCTCAAAGATTTCTTTGAGCATGTAATGGGGATAATCACCCTTGCCGATATCTTCGGCTGTGAACTCGACTTTGCTGACCGGATGCTCCGTGATGTCGCCGGCCAGCGAACTGATCTCGAATTTATCCGGCCCGGCTGCGACCATGTCGAAGTCATTCAGATAAACCGCGTCGCGCGTGTAAGCGACGATGGCGCTTACATCGCTGGCCAGAAAATTTTCGCCGTTGCCGACGCCAAGCACGAGCGGACTTCCACGCCGTGCGCCGACCATGAAATCCGGCACGTCAGCGTGAACCAGAGCGATGCCGTACGTGCCAATCACTTGCCGAAGCGCCGTGCAAACAGCTTCAAAAAGCCGGGTTTTTTTCCCGGCGACGTCCACCGTGCTGGCGCACGAATCGTCGTAGAGTTTCCCGATAAGATGCGCGAGCACTTCGGTGTCGGTATCGGAACGAAAAGTCGTATCACCGTCACGAACGAGCTCATCTTTAAGCGACTGATAGTTTTCAATGACGCCGTTATGAACCAGCGCCAGCTTGCCGCTGGCGTCGAAGTGTGGATGTGCGTTTTCGTCGTTAACCTTGCCATGCGTTGCCCAGCGCGTATGGCTAATGCCCAGCGAGCCGGCCACTGGTTGTTTCCTGACTAATTTTGCAAGCGCTGCGATGCGTCCTGCACATTTGCGCGTATCCAGTTTTCCTCCATTGATGACAGCCAGGCCGGCGGAGTCGTAGCCTCGATATTCAAGGCGGCGCAACCCGTCGAGTAAGATGGGTGTCGCGTGCGCGCGCCCGACGTAGCCAACAATTCCACACATAATTGTGAGTCTAGTGGCGGCGCTCCTCACCCGCAACAAGTGGAGAGATGTAGCGCTGGACCTGCAAAAAAATACCGCAAAGGCGCAGATGCTGGGTTATTCATTATGCGCAATGCGAGTCCAGACGCAGCATGATTCCGTTCTGCGAAGTTCGACTGAGAAAACGGCTGGTGCACTGCCGCCGGGAACATTACAGCGAACGCTCGCCATTATCATGGGCGGCGGCGCCGGCACCCGTTTGTTTCCGTTGACAAAAGACCGCGCCAAGCCTGCCGTGCCGCTGGGAGGTAAGTACCGCATCGTCGATATTTCGATCAGCAACTGTCTGAATTCTGGGCTCCGCTCGATCTATGTGCTCACGCAGTTTAACAGCATGTCGTTGCATCGGCATATTCAGGCGAGTTATAAGTTCGACAATTTTTCGCGCAGCTTCATCGACATTCTCGCCGCGCAACAAACGCCTGCGGGCTCGCAATGGTACCAGGGAACGGCCGACGCAGTGAGGCAAAACATGCGCTATTTCCTCGAGCGCCCGTACGACTACTACTTGATTTTAAGCGGCGACCAGCTTTACCGCATGGATTTTCGAGCGCTGCTACATCAGCACATCCGACTTGGCGCAGACATCACATTGGCGACGAAACCGGTCGCGCGCCATCAGGTCTTTGAGTTTGGGATAATGCGGAGTGGCGTCGATCGACGGATCACGGGGTTCGTCGAGAAACCGTCGGATGAAGCGAGCGTGCAGGAAATGAAGATGAGCCGGGAATTGCTTCAAGCCGTCGGATCTGATGAAGACGACGAATTATTTCAGGCGTCGATGGGCATTTACGTTTTCAATCGCAGGGTCCTGATTGAATCGCTGGAGAATCAGCTCGTGGATTTCGGCAAACACATTATCCCGGCATCGATCAAAGATCGGCACGTGAGCGCGTTTATCTTCAAAGGTTATTGGGAAGATATCGGAACGATTCGCGCGTTTTACAAGGCAAACCTGGATCTTACTGATTTGGTGCCGGAATACAGTTTTTTTGAGCCCGACTCGCCGATCTACACGCATCCGCGTTTTTTACCGGGCAGCAAAATTAATGGCGCAACGCTGCGACAGGCGATTATCTCTGACGGCTGCATCATCTCGGACGCGCATCTGGAACGCACCCTCCTTGGGATACGCAGCGTTATTCAGAGCGGAGCCACCATTCGCAACAGCATCGTGATGGGCGCGGATTACTTTGAACTTGGCCAAACCGATTCTTCGCAGCCTTCAATGGGCATCGGGAAAAATTGCGTGATCGATCGCGCCATCATCGACAAGAATGCGCGTATCGGCGATGGCGTCGTGATAACACCAGGAGGCAAATCGGCCAATCTGGATGCAGACAATTATTTCATTCGCGACGGCATCGTTGTGATTCCAAAAAACGCCATTATTCCAGCCGGTTTCTGGATTTAGCTTGCGCTGTACCTTCAGCTGTTACAGCGCGTCGTAGGATTTTATCCGATCACACAATCAGCCCGCGCTCCGATTGTGTGCCTTGATGCAATGGGCAGACTGCCCCTTGCATATGATCGCTCATATTAATCTCGATGATCGGCTCTCGATCTTGCGCGTAGGCGATCCCTTCAGGAGCTGGAATTCCCTCGATGACCAGCGGGTCTGCGTTCTTTGCGGGAGAAAATTTAAGGGCAGGCAAGTGGACATTCGCCGTTTGCCCGGAGGTAAATTCAAACTGTGTTGTCCAACGTTAGGATGCCTGTCCACGCCAGACCAGTGGCGTTACGCGACGCCGGCGGTTCGTTCTGATCCGATTCAAAAGCATTGGCGACATGGTCTGCCTAACAAAACCCAACGTCGCGCGGCTCAACCAATGCTGCGAATGCAACCGTGTCGCGTATGATAGGGGCCACGCTTGATCAGCCTGCAGTTGCATCTGCACCGGATGAAGTGCTGATGAAACATATTTCCAGTCGCCGTCATGAAGCTCTTGCCGAGTTATATGGTCGGCATAGCAAACGACTGCGAGCCACGATCGATGGCGTGGTTCATGAAGAGGCCGAAGCCGATGATGTGTTACAGGAAATTTTCATTCAGGTCTGGAAAGAAGCCCCACGCTATTCGGCAAAGGCTGGGAAACCACTCGGCTGGATGGTCACCATCGCGCGGCGTCGCGCTATCGACCGATTGCGCCGGCGTCAGGCCTATTCTCGTGCGCGAGAACGGTATGAGAAACGTGTAGTCCAGGAATCACAGACTCCGCGCCGTGACGCAGCTGAGGGCCTTGTGCTGAACGATCTTCGCAAGTTTCTGAAAAAAAGCATACGGGCGTTGCCCCGATTACAGCGCGAAGCAGTAGAACTGTCCTTTTTTAACGGACTGAGTCACAGGGAGATTGCTGCTGCCACACGCGCTCCCCTCGGGACTGTGAAGACTCGATTGGAATTGGGCTTGCAAAAGCTCACTCACGCACTCAGGCCGCTGCGCCATAAGGTCTGAGTCGAATCCTCGAGTTAACGAGTCGTTCTCGCGAAGAGGATCAGCAGTCTTGCCACTGCTGCGATGCTTTTGATCGACGCGCGTGGCGATTCTCTGGAGGTCGCTAGCGAAGCACGATGATCAGCAATATGATCAAGAGGATCAGACCCAAACCGCTGGGATAATATCCCCACCCGGCGCTATACGGCCAAGTCGGCAGCGCGCCGAGCACAAGCAGAAGCAGTATCAGAAGGAAGATAAAGCGCATTTGTAATATTGTTTTGTTTGTTAATTGCACCTCGAGCGCGGGCTGCATGCAGCTACCGACGCAAACGGAGTTGGCAACGCGCGTTTGAGGACGGTAGCCACATCTACGGGCTTGGCGAAGTGTTGACGTTAATGTCAGTTTTCGTACTGGTGTTTTCTTTCTGTCCAGGTGGATTTATCACAGTCGTATTGGTTTCTTTTTTCTCCGACGGTGGATTTACGACCGTGGTATTAGTCTCTTTCTTCTCCCCGGGCGGATTCACGGTTGTTGTCTTTTGCTCGCACGCTGCGAACAAGCCCCACACAGCTAACAAGTAAATGTATTTTTCCATACCACCTAGTTCGTATGTCACAGCCATTCGGTCGCCTTACTATTAGATGCTTCGCACGAACTGACCGGCGTTTATCTGCGTAGAAGAGTGATGCATTTGTGACCCGCGGACGCGTGCCGATTGGTCGATCATCAAACGCGGAAAAGTATCACTCAAACGTGAGCCTTGCGATTTGTCGCGTCGACCCAGGAGCGGTAGATCCCGAGGGAATCGGCGAGGGCGCTTCACTTGCGCTGCCTTGTTTTAGGAGGATTTCGACGTGTGGATGATTTCCATCAATGCCGTATGTATGCGATGGCTTTAAGAATTGCGTTTGGCTATCCATACGACAGCCGACCGAACGGAGTACATCAGTCTCTTGTAGCCAAAGTTGAAACGCATCGATTCCCAAGTCGATAACATCCTGTAAGAGTTAGTATGAGATTTTGGCGAAAGAAGGCCAATCGCGTTTTGGTCGTCGGCATTTTCCAAAACGTGGGAGCCGGTCGGGCCGTACTGCAGAATCTCCATAGTGCTCGGTTTCGCCGGACCGCCGTGATTTACGCTTCGGCCAAAGGCCGGCAGCGGGTCGAAGAACACGGGATTTCAGCGATCGCTGGATCGGCCGCCGCTTCGTTGGCGCTAGGTGCATTTATCGTATGGGAGCGCGGAATGCTCGCCCATTATGCTCCAACGGGATTGCTCCTGCTACTCGCCGCGTTCACGTTGGCCGGTGCCATCATCGGGTGGACACTCGTTCAGTTGCTTCGGCAGCATGTCGACGCAACAAGCCTAGCCAGATTCACAGGCACAATCCTGCCGAATGAAACAATGGTCGTAGCTGAAGTCGAAGCCGGCGAAGCCTCGCGCGTTCTGGCGATTTTACGGGACGTGGAAGCCGAAGCGCCCGTGACATTCGGTTTTTATCCGCCCCCACCATTCTCTGTCGAACCGACTGGGCGACCGCTCGGTCATGAATTCCCTTCGGGTCAGCGTCTGGTGGAAAATGCGGCGCATCTCGCACGCGCGATCGTGGTCGGCCGCGGCGCGAAGCCGCGTGGGCCATCTTTTCTGCGTCGCTTGCGCGAAATCGAGCACGCGCTGGAATGGGCGAACGCGAGTCTCACCATGTCGGCTGAGGCGCACCACGCCTTCACGCTTTCGGCGGAGTGGCTACTCGATAACGCCTATTTGATTCGCGAACAGGTGGCCGATCTGCGGAAGAGTCTTCCGCAAAAATACTATGGAAAGCTGCCTCTGATCGCCAGCGGCCCGAATGCGGGGTTGCCTCGGGTTTATCAGGTTGCAGCGGAAATGGTCGCCGAAACCGACGGAGCCTTGGAGCCCGACATCATCCGGAGATTTCTGGCCGCGTTTCAAGCGATCACGCCACTGGATATCGGAGAACTCTGGGCTCTCCCGCTGATGTTGCGATTGCAGTTGCTCGAATGCCTGCGCACCCTCGCGATCCAGGTCGACCAACAGCAACGGGAAAGCGAGGAGGCCGATTTCTGGGCAAATAGGCTTATCACGGCCGTCCGGCACAGCTCACCGCGATTGCTCAAAATAATGGAAGAGCTCGTGGAACGGTATCCGGAGCCGACACCGCATTTTGCGAGCGAACTGGTGGCGCATCTTTACGACGACGAGGGAGCGCTCCCGGTGGTGAGCGGCTGGCTGGAACGCTCGCTCCGTTCGCCGCTGCTCGAGGTTATGCAGCAGGAACATCGGCACCAGGCCGTACAGCAGACCGCGCTTACCAATGCGATCAATAGTTGTCGGCGCCTTGCGCAAATCCAGTGGCGGGAACTTTTCCAATCGGCCAGCTGGGCGGAAAGCGAATTGGCCGCGGATCCGGCCGGCGTTTACGCTCGCCAGGATTTTGAGACGCGTGATCGATGCCGGAGCGCGGTGGAGGAGATCGCCCGATGGTCGAATTGTTCGGAACAAGAAACTATCGATCATGCACTCGCGCTGGCGAAGGCCGCGCAGGACGAAGTTGCGCGCCATGTCGGCTATTACTTGATTGATGCGGGCCGGCCCGTGCTCGAGCAAGTTACCGGCGCGAGAGTACCACTGGCGGAACGATCGCGCCGATGGATTCGTGCCCATGCGGCGGGCGCTTACTTCGGAAGCCTCTTGCTGCTCATGGCCGCCTTGGTGGCGGCTCCTCTCCTTTTCGTTGTTGGGTTGGTTCCTTGGGTGACACTGGGGCTCTTGGGACTTCTGCTATTCTTGCCCGCGAGTGAGCTAGCGGTGCTGATTGTGAATTATTTGGTGACCTCGCTCCTCCCCCCGGAGGTCTTGCCTAAAATGTCCTTCGAAAAAGAAGGCATTCCCGACGATTGCCGCACGCTGGTGGTAGTGCCGATGCTGTTGACGACTCCCAGCGCGATCCAAAACCAACTCAGCCGGCTTGAAATTCATTACCTCGGAAACACGGATTCGAATCTGCGCTTTTCGCTCCTGTCAGATTTTTCTGACGCACCGCAGCAGAGCATGCCGGAGGATCCAGAGTATATCGACATTGTGGCCCGCGGCATCGAGGAATTGAATCGCCGACACGGAGCGGGGCGCTTCTTTCTTTTCCATCGCGGCCGGACGTGGAGTGAGAGCGAGCAAAGCTGGATTGGCTGGGAGCGCAAGCGCGGCAAGCTTGAGGACCTCAATCGATTTATTATCGGCGAAACCAGGTCCGAGCTGGAAGGATTTCTCTATGCAGGTGATCGTGCGCAGCTCGAGGGCATTCGTTTTGTCATCACTCTGGATGCCGATACCCAACTGCTGCGCGACACCGCCCGGAGGATGACCGCAACCCTCGCGCATCCGCTGAATCAGGCGCGGCTGTCGCCAGATGGTCGCCACGTAGTTCGCGGCTACACGATCATTCAACCAAGCATCAGCGCGTCGCTTCCGAGTGCAACGGCGACATGGTTCTCACGCATCTTTGCTGATCCGCGCGGGATCGACCCTTATACGCACGCGGTCTCCGATGTTTACCAGGATTTGCTCGGAGAAGGCAGTTATCACGGGAAAGGCATTTACGAATTGCAGACTTTTCACCGGCTCTTATCAGGACGATTTCCAACGGCGCACTTGTTGAGCCATGATCTGCTGGAAGGATGTCATGTCCGCGTAGGGCTGGCGACGGACATCGAGCTGCTGGATGTCTTCCCGAATAGTTACATCGCGTGGTGGAGCAGGCAGCACCGCTGGATTCGCGGCGACTGGCAAATCATTGACTGGCTCAAGTCTTGCGTGCCCCTTGGCGACGGCAGGATGGAACCCAATCCGCTTTCCGTCTTCAACCGCTGGAAGATCTTCGACAATCTGCGCCGCAGTCTGGTGCCACCGGCGATTGTGGCCCTCCTCCTGGTCGGCTGGTTTTACACGCCTGCTGCGATCCTATGGAGCGCGATCATCGCTGCCCTTATGTTGTGGCCGGTCCTGAATGCTTTCCTCGCGTTATTGTTCCATCCGCCGCCGCCAGGGACGAGATTTTGGCGCGACCCGCGCGACCGGCTCCTGCGCGTCGTGCTCACGGTTATTTTTCTGGCGGACAATGCGGCCATGGCACTCGATGCCATTGTTCGCGTGAAATACCGGCGAATCACGTCGCATCGGCTGCTGCTGGAATGGGAGACGGCGGCAGACGCTCACCGACGCGCGAGAAGTCGGGAACTGCAATTCATTCTCAGCAGGCTTTGGATTCCCGCTACTTGCGTGCTCCTTTTCGTCGGCGCGGAGTCGCGGGGAACGGCGGCGATGGTAGCCGCAGCCCCGTTCCTCCTCTTGGGAGCTCTCTTTCCGGTGGCCGTGATGGTGATCAATCGGCCGGCGAAAAGCTGGCGCGGTGGAATGCTGACGTCGGATGATCGCCGATTCCTGCGCGCGGTCGCGCGACGAACGTGGAGATACTTCGATGATTTTGTCGGACCACAGACCTCTTGGTTGCCGCCGGACAATGTCCAGGAAACGCCAACGCGGGAAATTTTCATGCGCACTTCACCAACGAACATCGGGCTATCCATGCTGGCGACCGTGGCGGCGAATGATTTCGGTTACATGACCATCGACGATTTGGTGGACCGCAATCTCCGGACGCTTGAAACCCTGGGCCGGCTTGAGCGTTTCGAAGGCCATCTTTTTAATTGGTACGATCTGAGCACGCTGGAGCCTTTGCGTCCACGCTACGTCTCCGCAGTCGACAGCGGGAATTTGCTTGCCAGCCTCTGGACCTTCCAAACCAGCTGCGATGAGTTGGCCGCGCGTCCGCTTCTGGATGAGTCTGCATTGCGAGGAATAGCGGACACTCTAAGCGTGCTTCGTCAAATCACACCCAACCAGAAAGAAGCGGAACGCCCTTTGGCGTTTCTTCGCTTGGAGGGGCTTACTAGGGACCAGCCGGCGAATTTGGAAGAAATCATTCTACGAATAAGGGCAGCTCGACAACTCGCGCAGGATCTTCTGCTCCACTATCGCGGCCAAGAAACCGATCCGCGCGTTTATTGGTCGCAACAAATTTCGAAGCAGGTCGCGGCATGGAATGACGTCATCGATAAATATCTTCGGCCGGTGGAAATTCTGATGTCGCCGCCCGCGCAATTGATGTCGTTAGGCGAAGCGACGCATGAATCTCGCAGGGAAGCACTGGCAGCCACTTTTTCGCTACGCAACATCGCCATCGAGGGCATCGCTGGGCTGGTACCGCTGCTTCCTTTTTATCAGAGACGGGAGGACCAGGAAATATCTCGCGACGTGCACGAGTGGCTCGATCATCTCGTCACAGAGGTCGACCGTTCGCGTCGAAATGCGTCGGAGCAGCTCGCGCAATTGGACGAATTGATCGCCCAGAGCCAGCAACTGGAAGGCGGCATGGGGCTGCGATTTCTTTATGACGAGGAACGGCGAATTTTTGCCATTGGCTACCAAGTGGCTGAGCGCCGGATTGACAGCTCGTTTTACGATCTGCTCGCAAGCGAAGCGCGCTTAACGAGCTTCCTGGCCATCGCGCGCGGAGAAGTGCCGGTAGAACATTGGTGGGCTTTGAGCCGGCCCTTTGGGTCCGCATACGGGCGGCTGCCGCTTCTCTCCTGGAGCGGGACGATGTTCGAATATTTGATGCCGCTGTTGTTCACTCAGACGCATGAAAATTCGCTGCTTGATCGCGCCTGTTACGACGCGGTGCGCTGTCAGATTGGCTACGCCAGGCAAAACCGCGTGCCGTGGGGCATTTCGGAATCGGCCTTCAGTGCGCTCGACCGAAATAACGTTTATCAATACCGAGCCTTTGGCGTACCGGCGCTGGCTTTGAAGCGTGGGCAGGACGAAGACTTGGTGGTCGCACCCTATGCCGCCGCGCTTGCTCTCGGCGTGGAACCGGCCGCTGCGATAAAGAATCTGCGGCGGCTCGCAAATTCGGGCGACTCAGCACTTCTCGCAGACTACGGGTACTACGAAGCGATCGATTATTCGCGCCGCACGGAACTCGACGGCGCGGCGGGAATCATCATCCACTGTTACATGGTTCATCACCAGGGGATGTCACTCCTGGCCTATGGCAATGCCTTACATGACAACGCGATGCGGAGGCGGTTTCATTCCGATCCGCGTATTCGCGCCACCGAGCCGCTCTTGCACGAGCATATCCCGGAACAAATTCTGCCGACCACCGGTGAGGCGCATGAAGAACGACCCGTACGGCAGACGATAGCGACGACCGGCGCCCCCGCTGTGGCGCAAACACCCGACATCGCTTCGCCGCGCACTCATCTTCTCTCCAATGGAACGTGCTCCGTTACGGTGACCAATTCCGGCGGCGGCTACCTGCGCTGGCTGGACCTGGACGTGACCCGCTGGCGCGCCGATGCGACCTGCGACGTGTCGGGCGCGTTTTGTTATATCCGGGATTTGGTAAGCGGAACGACTTGGAGCAACACCCATCAACCGGTAAGATCACCCGAGCGCCGTTACACCTGGAATTTCACCCCGGACAAGGCAGAGTTTCGGCGAAGAAGTGGACCGTGCGAGACGATCACGGAAATTGTTGTCT
>QHPE01000195.1 GCA_003218945.1 Verrucomicrobiota bacterium
GCATTTGGTCCGTAACCCCTAGGAAAGAGCGTTTTAGCTAAATGTGGCCTCGGTATGGACGTTGAGATTAATTGAAAACTGGCGGTTTATACCAAGTGCGTTGGGAGAGTCCGGCCAAGCACCTGCCTCTTCGCGCAGGGAAACCTCGAACGCTGTTTTTCACAAAACCCAAGAGAGGAGCATCGTAAGGCAGTATCACCTCGCCGCGTGTTGACTCACGAGACTTCCGGGTGTTGAAGCGTCATCAGTCAAGGTCTCGATCTGCTTTAAACACTTCGCCGAAGGCGCTGCTTATGATGAGAAGATATCTTCCGGCTTTATTATTGGTTGGGTTCGCTTTTGTCTCCTCGGCTTTGGCGCAAACGGCGCCCCCGAATATCGTTGTTATTTTGGCGGATGATTTAGGTTACGGAGATGTCGGTTTCAATGGGTGCCCAGATATCCCGACACCTAACATCGATTCCATTGCGGCTAATGGCGTGCTCTGCACAAACGGATACGCTACGCACCCCCATTGCAGTCCGTCGCGAGCCGCAATCATTACTGGCCGTTATCAACACCGATTTGGATACGAGTGGGGACCGGACCCAAGAATAATTAACACGGCATTGGGTCTTCCGATGACGGAATTGACATTACCGCAGTTGCTGAAACCGGCAGGCTACGTTTGTGGGGCGATCGGCAAGTGGCATTTGGGAGTCCAGCTCAACCATTTTCCTACGGAGCGGGGTTTTGATGAGTTCTATGGGTTTTTGGACGCGGCCTCTCCTTACTACCATGCGGCGCTTTACCGAGATGAGACCCCTGTTATAGAAACGGAATATCTGACTGATGCTTTCACTCGGGAAGGAGTCGACTTTATCAATCGCCACGCGACACAGCCTTTCTTTCTTTACCTGGCATATAACGCTGTCCATTCACCGTATGACGTTCCTCCTGACAATTATATGCAGCGAGTTGGATATATTACCGATCGCGCCCGGCAGGTTTACGCGGCGATGACGGTTGCGTTGGACGACGGCGTCGGGCAGGTGCTGCAAACCCTTCAGGCGAATAACATCCTGGATAACACATTGATCTTCTTTCTAAGCGATAACGGCGCACCTAGTGATGCTGCCCCCAGCAGCGGAGGCGTATCGAATAATTATCCGCTCCGAGGTTACAAAATGAATGTCTTGGAAGGGGGTATTCGCGTCCCGTTTGCTGTTCAGTGGACAGGGCGATTGCCGGCGAACGTAGTCTATGATGACTTGGTTTCATCCCTGGATATTGTTGCCACTGCCGCCGCTGTTTCAGGGATTTCGCTCCCCACGGATCGTGTCTATGACGGTCTCAACATTGTACCTTATCTGGCGGGGGAGCAGGTGAGCCCAGTAAGAACACTATTCTGGCGTCAGTTTGGTTTAGGCCTCGATGGCCCGCCGGTTAGTGAACCTACGATTTGGGCCGTGCGCAGCGGCCCGCTTAAGCTAATCGTTGAGAGAGCTAAAGACGACCAGCCGCCTGCGCTTTACAATCTGATTAACGATATCGGCGAGACCCAAGACTTGGCCGCAATCCAACCAGACGACGTGACTGCTCTCACGAAGTTATACGCTCAATGGACTCTCGACACAATCCCTCCTATTTGGGAGAAACCAAGCGGAATATTTGATTTTTCACCGCTGGTCTTGGCGGGCGACTGGAATGGATTTAATAAAGACGATCCGAACCCACCCTGGAGTCTAACGACGATTACCGCGCCTGATCTGCAAGGGACGCCAGATGCGTTCAATTGGTTTACAAACACAATCCATGTCGCGGCCACGGGTGGAGATACCACGCCAGGGACGCATTCCTTCACGATCGTCGGAGCCGGGAGTTATTCGACTCAGTGGGGAGGCGTTACACTAGACGTTAATAATTCGACCGACATTCCGTTTTTTGCGGGAAGCGTCTTAGGTCCACAAAATACAATCTCTTTTGACGAAGGTTATTACTCATTTCGCATTATCGATCGATTCCTGCAGGTCGGTAATGAAATGAATGTGGCGGTGATGAAAACTTCCTCGCCGCCTGTTTCGGTTAGCCGCAGTGGGCAAACACCAGTCAACCCGGCGCCTCACGATCCGATCACCGTCAGTATCCTTACGAGTCAACCGAAGTCGGCGGAGGAGCGAATCTACCTGCGGTGGTCCACGGATTTGTTCATCACATCGCACATAATTGAAGCGCAAGGCTCGGGAGTGAATTACTCGGCGACCATCCCTCCTCCGCACCCGGCGAATACGCCGTTGCTCTACACGATTATCACATCGATCGCTGATCTGACCGCGGAATCGACCTCTGGGGTGATCGACTCGCTGACCCTGGCAACGACCGGCGTGTTTAACGCGGTGCCGCCGATCCCGCCAGCCATTACGGCTCAGCCTCTCAATAAGAAGGTGAGGGTTGGCCAGTCAGCGAAATTTGCCGTGAGGGCCACAGGTACCGCACCGTTAGGTTATCAGTGGAAGAAGAACGGCGCGATTATTGTCGGAGCAACTAATGCTATCTATACGACTCCGCCAACCACTTTGGCTGACAATGGTGCTCTTTTCGCAGTGATTGTGAGCGACAGAGCCGGGAGCATCATCAGTAACAATGCAACGCTAACCGTTAAACGGTAGAAAGAAGCCGGCGAAATCGTCGGCAAATGCACAACTTGAGGTATTGACTATGAGAGGTTCGTTAGAATTCGCGCCGGGGTGGCGCAAAGAGGGAGTGATGCCGTCGAAGTCAACCCCGGGAAGTTTCAACAAGCTGCGTACTATCAGCAAAACTCTTCTGCCTGTGCTACTCCTCGTTTACGCCTTTGCTTCCTCGGCTTTGGCGGCCAACTTGTTTGTCGTCACGAGATTGTCCGACGCCGTGGCTGCGATTGACGATTCGACGGACCAGATCATCAGGAGAATCCCGGTCGGCGACGGGCCGGTTCGTATCACTATGTCACCGGA
>QHPE01000196.1 GCA_003218945.1 Verrucomicrobiota bacterium
AAAAAGAATCGAAGGTCAACGGGGCTGCCGGGAAAATTTCCAACCAGGTGGCTGGTGACAACTATTATCCCGTCCTTCTCTTCGCACGCGACAGGCTCGCTGGTGTATTCGTATTTGGTCGAAGTACCCGTCTTCCATTGCTTGATCGCCGCTCGGCCCTTGTAGGTGTGTCCCTCATCCTTCACGACGGCATTTTCAGTGAAACATTGAGAGAGCGTTTCGCTGTCATTTTTGTCCGCTGCGAAGTAGGTCGCGATGGGTTTTGGCAGATTTAGTGATTTCATTGATGTCTTCATATCTGTTTTCGTTGCTCCTTGCGTTTTCAATTATGCTAACAGTGTTAATGGTATTGTGAGTGGGCGTGTGCGCTCAAAACCGCACAGCAGGTAAAGCACCCACGGTATTGAAATCAGTCGAGAGGCTGGCCTCCCGCCAGAGTTGTGCATCGGCTGCCCGCGTCGCTTCCGCTTGGCCAGCATATTCAACGGCATCACTACCCAATAGGAGATGCGCAGGCAGGCGCTCGCTCTCAGCCAGACGAAGAATGAGTTGCGCCACTTTTACCGGATCGCTGATCTCGTTGCCCCAGTAAGATGCCAGCGCCTTGATCACCGCGCCCACGGATGGTTCATAGTCAGAAAGCAGAACAGGCGTTTCCTTGTTCGCGCGAACGCCCCAATTTGTCCGCATTCCCCCTGGTTCGAGGGCACACACCTTGACGCCAAAAGGCGCGACTTCCTGTGCTAGAGATTCGGTGAATCCTCCAACCGCCCACTTGGCAGCATGGTAGCCGGTACTGCCCGGACGGGCCAGGCGGCCGCCCACGGAGGAGATTTGAAAGATGTAACCGCTCCTTTGCTTGCGCATGATCGGCAGCGCAGCGCGGGTCACATTAACGACGCCATAGAAATTTGTGTCCATCAGCGCCTTGAATCTCTCAGAACTCAACTGCTCGAACGGAGCGATGTCACCGTATCCCGCGTTAT
>QHPE01000024.1 GCA_003218945.1 Verrucomicrobiota bacterium
GCGCGCCACCGTGCCGCCACGTGTCGGCACGAGTAGCAGATCGCATGGCACTGTATCAAGAGCAGTTTCCACGACGGATGCCATGTGGTCTCCGCGACTCATTGTCGTGGCCTGTTGCGCGAACTCACGCTGCGCGGCAAAGCTTCTGCGCGAACGATGCGCCTCCGTGAAAGCCGCAATTTTTGCCAGCATCGTTACTGATTCCTCGGGAAAGTCGCCAAGCGCCGACTCGCCAGAGAGCATGACACAATCGGTGCCATCGAGAATCGCATTCGCCACATCAGTTGCCTCGGCGCGCGTCGGGAGCCGACTCGAAACCATCGATTCGAGCATCTGCGTCGCGGTAATGACTGGCCGTCCCGCCAGATTTGCTTTGGCAATCAGCTGCTTCTGCGTGTAGGCGATCTCCTCGATCGGCACTTCCACACCAAGGTCGCCGCGCGCGACCATGATGCCATCGGCAGCGGCGAGAATTTCGTCGAAGTGCGCGAGCGCGTCAGCCCTCTCGATCTTTGCGATTACAAAAGGTTGTGCACCGATTCTTGCCGCCGCGGCGCGCACGGCGTGGATGTCCGCGGCGCGTTCAACGAACGACTGGCCGACCGCGTCGACGCCTTGTTTCAGCGCAAACTCAAGACAGGCGCGGTCGCGTTCCGTAAATGCGCTGATGCCCAGATCAACGCCGGGAAGATTGAGTCCTTTACGTGATCGTAACTCGCCGCCGACAGCGACGACGCACTCCACGTCGTTTCCGGAGATACGCTCGACCACCAGCTGTACAAGACCGTCGTTTAGAAAAATCCTGTCACCCGGCTTTACCACACGCGGCAAGTGCTCGAAGCTTGTTGAGACGTGTTGCACATCGCCTACGATGTCTTCACTCGTTAAAGTGAAGTGCGCGCCCGGCAGAAGTTGAATCGGCTCCGGATCGATTTTTCCCAGACGCAATTTCGGTCCGGGAAGATCGGCCATGATCGCGACGCGCCGGCCGATTTCCCGCGCTGCGTCACGGATACGCGGAATGATCTCGGCGTGTTTCGAAGGATTCCCGTGAGAAAAATTCAATCGCGCTACATCCATTCCTGCACGGATGAGTCGCGCCAGCATTTCGGGTGATTCTGATGCTGGCCCGATGGTCGCGACGATCTTGGTTTTATGCGCGGGAAGTGCAGCCTTCATGGCCCGAACGTTATGTTCCCTGTTGCCGGAGATCGCTCACGGTCCGCTTCAGGCGCTCGGCCATTGCCGTCTCCGCGAGCGCGAGATGCGAGCGCGCGTCATCCATTTCTTGTTATCGCCCTTCAGTTGGCTGCGAAATATGTGGAGTCAGGGATTGGATTTCGCACCACTGGCTCATCCGTCACAATAACTGTTGTGCCCGGCTTCAACTCGTCTGCGAGCTTTTGGGCAAACTCGCTGTTAAAACGGATTCTCGAAGCGATCTGCTCGGCTTCGACGGGCCGGCCTTCACTGTCGACACGCATCCATCTGCCGGCCTCGCGTCCAGGCGCGAGCTGACTTGGTTTGCCGGTGCTGCCTTCAAGCAATGTGAAAATGTGACTGCCGAGACGTTCGCGCCCGGAAATACCGCGACCGCTGATCTCAACTGCGGCGCGTCCAATCGGATTGCCATTTCGATAAACGTAAAGAGTGCGATCGGCCGAGCTTAGCACAATTGTGATTGGCCCCTCTAAGCTTCGCTCGGGCCTCCAGTCGTACTCGTCCTTTGCTAGTTGGCGCACCATTGCCGGTGTGAAATCTTTCGGCGCCAGTAGTAAACCGGGATTTGAGGCGAGGTGCGGCGTGGGCGTTTTGCCGTCACCGACTATGACCGTGCCGCCATTCGCCGTCGCGTCAAAGAGCAACTGTGAGAAATCATAGGGCAATCGTATGCAGCCGTGGCTGGCCGGATAGCCGGGCAAATGACCGGAGTGCATGGCGATGCCGCTCCAGGTGAGTCGTTGCATGTAAGGCATGGGCGCATTGTCATACTTCTTGGAGTGATGCGTCTTTTTCTTTTCGAGAATGCTGAACACGCCGCCGGGCGTGGAATGACCTTTCGCGCCGGTGCTCACGGTGGAGCGGCCGATCAGGATGCCGTTGCGATACACGTGCATGGTTTGCTGCGGAATGCTCACGAGCACTACCAGCGGACCGCGCGGAGAGAGTTGTGGCTTCCACCAGTACTCGCCCGGCTTGAGCGTTCCCGTTGGCTTACCAGTAGGTGTACCCTTGGTGTGAAATGATGGCTTCTCCATCGCCTGCGAAGCGATGAGCAGTCCAATCGAAATGGCGAGAGTCGTTAGGAATTTCATAATGTGATTGGAGAAGGAACCGACATCACAGCAGAACGCGCGAGCTCATTCAAGACGTCCCGATACTGTGATTAGCTACGTCACGGCGGTGTGGACGTGGGGGGACGGTCCAGCGTTTCATTCAATTCCAGCAGCGGGCGTTCGTCCAGCGCGATCAAACCGCCCCGCGGAGTGTCGATGTCGGTAATCAGGGTGATGACGATCGCGACGAGAAGAGGAAAAACGAATCGCTCAAGAATCGAGTGACGGCCGGAAGTTCCCGCCTGGTAGCTGACCAGCCACAAGCCGCACCCCGCAACGCATAACAAAAGCAGCCAGACGGCCCCGGGCACATGGTTGCGTTTGGCTGCGATGCGCTTCCCCTCCAGATCAATGGTTTCGCTAAGGCTGGAGATGAAACTGGCCGTTATCGGTGACGGCCTCTCTGCGGCAGCGGCTACCGCTTCAGCCCACAAACGATCCTGGAGATCGACCGTGCGCTTGCGCAGCGTGGCAAATCGCTCCGAGAATTGCGCTTGACGATGCGCCTCGATGCGCAGCGGCACATACTGTTGAAGAAACCGCACAATGTTGGAAGCATGCGGCTGCGGCAGCAGCTCCGCCCGACGCGCAGTCATACCGATGGAGTTTGCTTCCTCAACCAGAAGTTCGCGGCGCGCTTCGTTGCGGGCGGCGGCGATGGCGAAACTGAATCCAAGCAACAACCCCAATAAAGCGAGGACCGCCGAGCGCACGGTGCCGCTGTCCTTGTCTGCTTCAGATTTTTTTCGACTGCCGGCCAAACCTATGCGCCATGCCAACTCGCAAAGACCGACCAGCAAAATCACCACGGCAACAAAAACGATCCACTGGCTGGAAAAGAGCTGGCCAAATATCTGATCAAGCATGGCGCTAGAGGTTCAGTTGAGCGGACCCGGAACGAGCCGATCCTGGACGGTCATCCCGCGCTGTTCCAACTCTCCGCGCAAGCGCGGGGAAACTTCTCCGGACAGACCGACAAACACATGGGCGCCTTGACCAGATTTCCCCGCGAACTTTTGCACTTCGTCGGTGAAACTGGCTGCGCCTAACGTCCAGGCAGCGTAGTCCCACTGTAACGCGACGATTATTGTTCCGTCCTTCGCGACGCAGATCGGAAAGTCGCCAAGCCTGACGATGCGGGCAATTGGCGTTTTTTGGTTGATCTGATCCATCAAGGCCGCGGTATAAACGCAAAAGAGAGCGTCCGCCTCTGTCGTGCTTTTTTGCGCCGCGACTTTCACAAAGGCGCCGCGATTTGCCACGCCATTAAGTGACTTGAGATGCACCGCGAACGTCGTGAATTCTGTCGGTGTAAACGCGCCGCCGTGAAGAATTCGTTCGATGTCACTCGCACTCGCCCCCATCGCACGGAAGGTGGCGCGATTGATTTGCTCAAGCTCTGAGGGCGATTTTTCACGCAGCAGATCCTCGACCGTGCTGTTCAGGTTCGTCACCGTGAGCGCGGCTCCGACGGGGCCGCTGATTGGAAAGGTGGCGACACTAAACGTGAATCCGCCGGCCCACGACGCCCAGGCGACGTCGTCGAGTTGCTTTTGCAGGACGGTGTTGGTGCTGTAAGGGTCGATTCCCATTTGGAGCGCGATCCTTCGTTTTTTATCCGAGTAACCGATGACGTCCTTCATCCTGTTGCCTTCACCAACGTCTTCGCCTCCGCCCTTCCCGACGTTCGCGACCGTCTCCTTGGCGCGTCCCAGGAATTTCATGATTCCTTTTGGAACATTAGAAATCGCCTGCGCCGGATCCCTGGCGATGTTCCTGGCAGAGTTGAGCGGGCTTTTGGCTGCAGTAACCAGTGAATTCTTAAACTCATCGGTACGCGAAACCCCCCGCAGTCGCGCGATCGCGTCGATCTCCTTCAGTCGTTGAAGCAGCATTTCGTTTCCGTCCGCTTCGAAAACACCAAAGTCTGAATCGATCGTGAACTGGTTCATGCCCGACGCGGTCGGCACGGGGTCGCGGATGACATAATGCGGCCCCTTGAGTAACTCCGGCTTGAGGATCTCACTAGCTTTGATCTCGGGCAGTTCTTCAAACGCCACTTTCGCGCGTCGCACTTCAAACGGTTCCGGTGTTTGAGCCAGACATTGAAGAGCTGGGTCGAGCGCAAGCACGATAATCAGGAGCTTCGCTTGGGCTAAGCCTCCTGTTCGATTCCAATACATGGTTCCAATGGCGATACTAAATCGTTAGCGATATGTGAAGATTTAAGATGTGCAGTGCATTCTGGGAACTTGCTAGTCGCTTTGCGGCAGCCCTTCCCGGATGACGCACGAGAAATCCTGATCATCGTTGGCGGCACGTGCGCGGTCGTTGATAAGACTGCGCTGTTTGAGTTCGGCGAAGGGAAGTCCTCCAGTAGTGATGGCGTGATCCTGAGAGCGGCCACAGTTGAGGCGAACGCATAGAAAGTGAATCGAAACACTTTCATCCGTAGCGGCACTTAATGTAAGGGGCGCGAGAGGCGTCTATTTTTGGGCGCTACCGGACGAGAAAGGAAACAAAGACAGGCTGGCTGGCTCCCGGGATTACTTATAGGTGGTCGACCTGAACATTTTTGCCGGTTTGAGTGGAGTACGTATGGCTACGTTCGACATAGCGCCTGGTTTCGCCATTCACATAATGTCCGTACGCGATGTAGCGCTTAACTGATCCATTCGTGTGCAAGACGACCAAAAGTTCCCACGCTTTGACATGTGTACCCCCCAAAAGCGGCCCAACGACTGGAATGTAATTTTGAGCGCTGATTGGGCTTACGTAAAACCAGTCAAGCGTAGTCTCTCCCGGTGGACAAACGGTTTTCGTTGTCGGCGGGCCGAAGGCGCGAACAAGATCTTCTTCAGTCGTCAGGCCCGGCGTGATTTGGTTGACCTTCGTTTGGTTGATCGCTCTGCCGGCCATCGCGTTACTCGTTAGGCAAGTCAGCACGACCAGTGCGAGCATCGAGTTGATAGTTTGAGCTGTTTTGTTCATCGGATGAATGACTTACGAATAGAGTTTTGCCAACGTCTTTTTCGAGAATATGAAATTGCCATCGGCTTGTCGAGATTAGAATTCTGAATTCCAGCCCCTTAAAGTGGAGCGCAAGGGATCTGCAAGTTGTTTCAGCCGGCAGCATGCGTTAATGTGCGCGGCATTCTCGCCGGCATAGCTCAGCTGGTAGAGCAGCTGATTTGTAATCAGCAGGTCGTCGGTTCGAATCCGACTGCCGGCTCATGTAATTGCCGATTGCCGATTTTCGATTGGACTAACCCGAACTTGGGGCTCGGCCCTTCGGTTGCGAATTGCGGTTGCAGACCGCCATCTAAAGTTCTGCTTCGATACATTTGGTATTCTAAGCCATGAAAAACAGCCGAAGTGAGATTTGTAGTTAAGATTTTCGTCCCATCATTCTCTTCAAACGAGCACACCAGTAGATCAACCCGCCGACCAGAATGAATCCGAGCGCGCCGCCAATGACCTTTAACCGAAACAGCAGAGGGTTTCCAAAATCCGGCGGAGGAATGGTCGCGATAATCATCGCAAACAACGTGACGACGATGCCGCTTAAGCCAGTGAACCACGCGCCAATCGGTCCTCCCGGCGCCAGCATGACTTCACTGGAGTGAGCACTGCGTCGCCGATGAATGAAAAAGACGATGAACAGATAAAGGTAGGGGATGAAGTAAATTAGAATCTGCGTGTCGAGGAGGATCAGATAAACGTCCTCGACCTTCGTGCCTTTGCCGAACACCGAGAGCAATAAAAATATCGTTGCGAGCGTCGCCTGAACGAGGATCGCGACGTAGGGCGTATGCCAGCGCGGATGCACCGCTCCAAAAGCTTTCGGGAAATAGTGGTCCAGTCCGATCACGAACGCCA
This sequence comes from Verrucomicrobiota bacterium, assembly GCA_003218945.1. Lineage (GTDB taxonomy): Bacteria > Verrucomicrobiota > Verrucomicrobiia > Chthoniobacterales > UBA10450 > Udaeobacter. The sequence goes on from QHPE01000024.1 coordinate 6,216, forward strand.
CGCGCGCAGGCCCGACCAGCCAGGCGCCCATGCTGCCGAGATTGCCAATGGAATAAAGCGCCGCGCAGACTGGAGCGACCCACCCCAGCGTCGGGGAAATGTTTTCGGCGCCGGCCTTGATGGCCTGGAGAAATCCTGAGACCACGTTGACATCCTTGTTAGGCAGTCGCCACAGCACGGCTGCCGTTCCCAGAACGTACACGATGGCGATCAATGGGGCGGAGATGAAGATCGAGCGAGGCAGATTGCGTCGTGGATTTTCGACCTCATCAGCCATTGTCGACGCCAGCTCGAGCCCTGCGAACGCGAACGCGATCGAAGCCAACAGGTTCAACGCTGGGAGATTATTCAGGTCGGGCTTCAAGGTCTCCAGACTGAGTTGATTAGCCGGAGGAGCGCTCATCGCGCCATAAGCGCCCAACAAAATGAGAATCAGCCCGGGGATGTACGTGCCGACGCCGCCAGCATTTTGCAACCACTTGCCCGTGCCGAGACCGACAATGTTTATCAGGACGGCGATCCAAAGCGTGCCCAGCGTCATCGGAAGCACATAGACCCAATTGTCGCTCAGCCCAGTTTCACTCTTCGCGAAGACAAACGTCGCGATGACCGCGGCCGAAATCAGCAGGTTCGGGTAGTAGAGGACGTTGTTGATCCAGTAACACCAACCGCACAAGAACCCATGACCTTCGCCTAACGCGCGTTTCGTCCAGAAATAAATACCGCCTTCTTTGGGAAACCGCGATGACAGCTCCATCACGGCCAATCCCTGTGGAATAAAGAAGAAGACGGCGGCGATCAGCCACATCAGCAACGACCCCGGTCCAAATTTCGCCGTTGTCCCAAGATGCCTGAGACCCAGGACGGCGACCAGGTTGAACAGGACCAGATCGCGCAATTTGAGCGCGCGTACGAGCCGCGGAGTGGTTTGTGTGGTCTCCGCAGTCATTGACGTCGAAGAAATGAACGAAATGGGCTACAGCGAATCATCCGCGAGATGATCGATCAAATGGACAGGCCGTCGTGTCTGCGCGTTTTGTCGATCAATTGCGAACTGCATTCGCGAAGCGTTCCAGATAAACCCGTTGGAGATCTTCGGCGCTCAGTTTTGCCGGTCCGAGATCGAACTCTACTTTCTCGATCGTACCCCGGAAATATTTCGGGAGCACTTTGGCGTATTCGAGTTTGGGGACGACTGGGAGACCATTGTCGGTGCCGATATCCATGCCTGCGTATGAGGCGAACCGGAACGGAACGCTGTGCTCCATTTTCAACTCCGCTTGTTGTTTGCCATTGATGAAAAGGCGGGCCGTGCCGCCGGTGCCGAACTCTCCGGGTTTATCCGCGGTGAACTCGTATTTGACGTTGACCTTGCCCGCCGGCACAGCGTCGCGCGAACTAATGGTGTCGAGTTTCAATCCCAGTAAGCTGTAGGTGTGCTTCAGGTGGCCGTTTTCCACGTAGAAGGAAAAGCCACCGAGAAAACTGGACTCGGCCACGATTACGCCCGCAACTCCGGGACGCAGCCCGATCACACCGTAGCGGCCGGGATTGTCGAGATCGGCGCTGATGCTGTAGGTACGGTTGTAAATCGGCGGGATCATGCCGGACGAAATATTTTCCGTTCCGTTGTAATAAGTGAATTTCGTTTGATCGGGTAAGCCTTTGGGAAACCCCCACACGGTGGCCATTTCTCCAAGCAACGGCAGCACCTGATACTTTTCCGCTTCTGACCAGAACAGCGCGGTTAGCTCACGGACTTTATCCGGATACTCGTCCGCAACGTTGTCGGCCTGCGAGAAGTCCTCGTCCAGATTGTACAATTCGCACTTGTCGTCATCGGGATTCCATTTGCCTGGTGCGAATCGCGAGAGTGTTTCAGGATCGATTTTCCACGGAATTCGGTCCAGCCGCCAACACGCAAGCCAGCCGTCTTTGTACATGGCGCGATTTCCCAGAATTTCGAAGTACTGTTGCGTATGGCGAGACGGCGCCTTGGCGTCATCGAACGTAAAACCGAAACTCATGCCATGCATGGGCATCTGTGGGACGCCGTTAACTTGTTTTGGCTCGGGCAGACCGGCCGCTTCAAGGATGGTCGGCGCAACATCGGTGCAATGAGTAAACTGACTGCGCACACTGCCCTTGTCTTTAATGCGTTTTGGCCACGAGATCACCATGGGATTACGAATGCCGCCGAGATGCGACGCTACCTGCTTACCCCATTTAAATGGCGCGTTGCCAGCCCACGCCCATGCTGCCGCGTAATGCGGAGCCATGTCCGGGCCGCCCCATTTGTCGAGCCCGCCGTACGCTTTGATCGCTTTCAACTGTTGATCTGCTGTGAGCGGAACGCCGTTGAGCGTGGTCATTTCGTTGAACGTGCCCGTCTCGGTGCCTTCCATGCTCGCACCGTTATCACCGAAGATGTAAATGATCAGTGTGTTGTCAGCGAGACCCATATCCCCAATCGCTTTGACCACGCGGCCGACAGCGTTGTCCGCGTTCTCCTGGTAGCCGGCATAGACTTCCATCTGGTGCGCATACAATTTCTTCACATTGGGCGAGGCGCTGTCCCACACGGGGAACGCTGGATCACGCGGTGTGAGTTTCGCGTTTGGGGGAATCACACCGAGTTGTTTCTGACGCGCGAACGTTTGTTCGCGTAACTTGTCCCAGCCCTGATCGAACTTGCCCTTGTATTTATCACTCCATTCCTTCGGCACCTGATGCGGCGCATGCGTCGCGCCGGTCGAGAAATACAGAAAGAACGGTTTGTCAGGCGCCTGCGCTTTCTGACCCCGGATCCAATTGATCGAATGCTCGACCATTGCGTCATTAAAATAAAAATTCTTATCCGTCGGCACGCCGACGATCGTGTTGTTCTCAGTCAACACCGGATCGAACTGGCCGGTTTCGCCGCCGAGAAATCCCCAGAAGTAATCGAAGCCGAGCGCGTTCGGCCAGCGATCGAAAGGCCCGGCTGGTCCCTGTTGGTCGTCGGGCGTCAGATGCCACTTGCCGATCGCGGCAGTATTGTAGCCGTTGAGTTGAAGAATCTTCGCGATGGATGCCGCACTGGTGGGCCAATTCGTGCTGTACCCGGGCCAACCCCCGGGTATTTCAGCAATCGACCCGAATCCCACCGCATGATGATTCCGTCCCGATAACAATGCTGCGCGTGTTGGCGAGCAAAGCGCCGTTACATGGAACCGATTATAACGAAGTCCTTGTGATGCGAGTTTGTCGAACGTCGGCGTGGCGACGGGTCCGCCGAACGTGGACGCATTTCCGAAACCGGCATCGTCAATTAGCACCAGCAAGATGTTTGGCGCACCTGGTGGCGGTTTCACCGGTTGAGTAAACGACGCTACAGAGCCCTCGAGCGTCCGTTTCGCCACACCTTCAAACGGCTGCGGTGGACGCGGCAGCACAGTTCGATCCCAATCGGTATCTGAACCGGCGGCTGACATTGATTGAGCGGTGATCACAAGGGCGATCGCGCTGAAGCACGTGATTTGTTTGCGCATACTGATTTCCTCCAGGAATTGGCGAGGCTAAACGAGCTTGTCCAAAAGCACACGCCAAAAACTTGCCCGCTGGAAATCCCCAGCAATTTCTTAGCGGGAATCCGGCCGACGGAGGTAAAGCGCTCTGCCGCCCATGTCCATCACAGCGAAATTGGTCGAAAGATAATCCTGACCGAGCACGCCGGCGTTCGATTCTGTCGCGGATTTCGAAAGCAGAACCTCCCCGGAGACATGCGCGACGACCACCTCGGCGTTTGCGAGTTTAAAATTGCCAATGGCGAGTTCCTTCACGCCGGTGCGATTTACTCCTTCCACGAGGCCGCCAGCGCCGCCTGCACCGTAGCCAGCGAGCGCGGTCACGCCTGTTCCAGATTTCACCGCCACTTGCGTGTCGATGAGCGTGTTTGCTGAGCCGGTGTCCACTATGAATCGGGTCGCGTGTCCGTTCAGCGCGCCTTCGACATCGAAGTGATCATTTGCATTGACCCGCATCGGGATTCGAGTAAAGCCGCGAGTGACCAGGAAATTTGCCAGACTCTGGCTTGCTGCAGAGGTCGCGCCGTTGGGACTGATGTAAAGCATCTGCCGGGTGCAATCCATGATCATTCCGAACTTGAGCATCTCGCGCGCCCCAAGCACACCGTTGAGATGCGCCATCGCCTTGGAATCGGAGATATGGGATCCGGTTGCAGCAGCACTGCGCTCCGGGTTCATGCCGGACAAATCTGCGATTGCCACGGGCACGTTGGTTAACACGCAATTTCCCATTGCGATGCTTTTCACCTCGCTGACGCCCTCTCTTTCCCAGGTTCGGCCAAACAAT
>QHPE01000197.1 GCA_003218945.1 Verrucomicrobiota bacterium
GACTAAAATCTCCTTGTTACCTGAGTGCAGATGCGAGCCTGAGGAGGCTTTCTCGAATTTGCGTGGGCGTCCAGGCAGCAAAACCGAAAACAAACGCTGGTTTGAGCTTCGCCTCGATGCAATAAAATGATAGCGGTGAGGGCCCGATTCCGATCTCGGCACTGACACGCACGACTCTTGCGAAATCTGCTTCGGATCGAAGCCAGGCCACGAAGTTTAGTCCGGCTTCCGGAATCTGGAGAAGGAAACGATCACTGAGTAATCTGTTGAATTCTTTGATGAAGAACTCTCGCCGCTCGGCGTAGAGTTTTCGCATTTGTTTGAGATGGCTCAGGAAAAATCCCTCGGTGATGAAAGGCGCAAGTGTAGCTTGGTCAATCGCCGACGAGTGTTGGTCCATTGTGCTGCGGATTTTGACCAACGGGTCGATCAACTGCTCCGGCGCAACGACGTAGCCCAGCCGCAAGGAAGGATAGAGAATCTTACTCATCGTTCCGGCGTAAATGACCCGGCTAAAATTGTCCATTCCCTGCAGGCAGGGGAGCGGCGGCCCGGTAAAGCGGAACTCCGCGTAAAAGTCGTCTTCAAAAATAAATGCATTGTGAGCGCGCGCGAAATCGAGCAGCGCAGTCCTGCGCTCGAAACTCATCGTCATGCCGAGCGGATATTGATGCGAAGGCGTTACATGGATCATTTTTGGCTGCTTTTCTTTTGGCGATCGCGCGATCACAATTCCTTCCTGATCCAGCGGCTTCGGAACCACTTTAGCGCCTGCTAAGATAAAGACTCTCCGTGCCTGATGAAAACCAGGGTCTTCGATCCACACCGGCTCGCCCGGATCCAGCAGCGCCATGGCGTTAATTAGCATTGCCTGCTGCATTCCCCCGACGATCAGGATTTGATCTGGATGACAGCGTGCGCCTCGAAAATCGCACAGGTAAGTGGCAACTGCTTTGCGTAGATCCACGTCGCCACGACTCGATGCGTGGCGCAGTAGATGGGCACCCCTTTGTGCGAGCACCTGCGATCTGAGCCGTTCCCAAATAACGATTGGGAATTCGTCGACTGCTGGAAGTCCGGGAACTAGGGAGACACCTGGTCCAGCCTCCAGCGCTCCGAGATCAAACTGTTTCCTTACGCGCTGATCTGGAATTGCTTTCACCCGATCGGAAATGCGAAATGGTCGCTCAATTGCCGGAGCCTCTGTCGGCTTGACTGCGTTCAAAAACATTTCGGGGAGAGGATCTGCAACGAATGTTCCAGATCTCACCTTCGATTGAAGATACCCTTCCGCATGAAGCTTTGAGAACGCCAGCCTGACCGTCAATCGTGAGATTCCCAAGTCAGCAGCCAGAGCCCGAGAGGAAGGAAGCCGACACGCACCGTCGGTAAAACTGCCCGATCTCAACTCATCGCGGATTTGGCGGTATAGTTGCTTCTGTAGTGGTTCAGCAGCGGTCCGGTCGAGGCGAATCATTTCAAACGCGATGATTGAACGTCGCCGTCTCTTTTTCAGAAGCGATTTCCTCTCGGACATAATCCAACCGTGCCCCTTCCGCGGACTAGTTTTCAGTTTGCACGGGTATTATCAAAAAACAACGGAATCACGTATGCCAAAAGCTTTGACAGCGGCCACTATAGCGCTGTAGAAGGGTGGCTGAGCCTGGGCTGCCGATTTCCTGTTGGTGCTAAAGAGCGCGGTAAGCAACCAGCGGCCGCAACGAAGCCAGATAACACGCAAACTGGCTTTATCGAACTTCGCTACCTGGGTCTTGTGTTTTTTGCCACATTCGCGTTTTAAGCATCATGAAACCAAAACAGATATTTATCAGCATTCTGGCAGTTCTATTCGTGTTCCCCTTGATGGGGACGTTCGCTCAGCAAGCAGCGAACTCGGGCTCTATCGAAGTGATCATGACTTTTGA